>CAYPWW010000047.1:6549-10972 GCA_964414555.1 uncultured Algimonas sp. | reverse complement strand
GGCCGTATCTTCCAGCACCATCTCAAAGACTTCTTCGCGCAAAGACAGCGTCCCCGCATAACGCATATGACCGCGGCGCGGGCTGATCGAGCCTTCCGGCACATAGGCCATGACGGGCGCGACGAGTGTCTTGCCGTGGCGTTTAGCGACTTCTTCTGCCGTGTGGCGTATGATCTTATTATGCTTGCCCAATATGGCGTGCGGCCCGTTTTGCTCTGTCCCACCCGTTGGGATGATGATCGCGCGATAGCCCTCTTCCAAAGCCTGATCGACTTCGGTCCACGTCAGGTCTTCTAGATGCAACGTCGGCGGCGCAAAGCGACCCGCCGCCATAGAGGCCGTCGACAAGCCGAGCATCGCGACAGCCCACGCCGCCAGCGCGCCCTTGTTAAAGCGGAAGGCTTTTTTGAACGGCACGATATAGCACGCGATCGGATTGCTGTATTCTTTATGCTCGTCATTGGGCAGGCCGAGCTTAATCTCTTCATCCTTGGCAGGGAGATAATGGCATCTGAACAGACGATCCCAGACAGCAAAAATCAAGCCCATATTCTTGTCCCAATGCGCTTCAACATAGGAATGGTGGAGCTGATGCTGTTCCGGGCTGACGAGCCATTTATCGAGCGTTTTGCCAAAGCCAATGCGGATATGCGAATGGCGCAAATTATAGCCGAACACATAGAATAACAGCGTCACAGCTGTCAGGCCGCCATATAACTTGACCGAGAAGACTTCGCCGAAAATATGCGAAAACAATACGGTCACCGTCGCTGTCCCTGTGAGGAACATCCCAGACGACAAAGCCAAATCCATCGGATGCTGGCGATAAACGGTCAGCGGGTTCAGGACTTCGGCCGCGTGGTGAACTTTGTGGAACTGCCACAAGAACGGCACACGATGTTGCAGCCAATGCGACAGGAAGATCATGAAATCCCCCACCAGCACAAAAGCGATGAAATAGACAACCGGCGCCCAAGCAGGCGTACCTGACATAGACGGCACATCCAAATCTTGCAGAATGCCCGCCAAGAATGACGTTGTCCCAGGCCCCAGCTGACGCACGATAGGCGAGATCAAGAGCAGCATGAGGAAGGCGTTGATCGCGAAAAATCCGTAATCGACAAAGCTGGAACGGTGCAAATAAACCTCTTTCGGAAAGAGGAATTTCACGGCACCCGACAGCGACCAATCGCGCTTGACCGTTTTCAAATAGACAGCAAAGCCAATCACCGCCGCACTGACCAGATAGAGCCAATAGGTTCGATACCCCGTGACAGTAAAATGGCCCGAGAGATAGTCGGTGATGTAATTCAGGATATCCATATCCCGCGCGTAACGGAAATTGGCAAACAGGCACTGAACGGACGTGGTGAATGAGGTGTTAAGGCGGGCGGAGAGCGGGAGAATGTGACGTGGCGCAGATTTGAAAGGCCTCTCGACAAGGCCTGTTTTGTAATATAGTTACATTTTAATGCGGGAGAGAAAACATGTTCCAGAAATACATCATCTTAGGCACGAGTTTCTTACTCCTGTCTGCCTGCAGCGCTCAGACCGAAACGGCTGAGACACAGACCAGCCCTGCGCCCTCCCCCTCGACCTTTGCGGAATTCTCAGACGCCCAGCGCAATAAGCTCACACTTTGCGGCGTGGATGTAGCGGAGTTTGAGCGGTTGATGACACTGGACCAGCAGGCCTTCGATCAGGACATGACCGGCGGCTGGAGAGCTGTGTCTTATGAGGAGGGCTGCAATGGCGCCGCTATCTCCCTGCTAGAGGCCTATGTCGCACGCCATGACCTCACAGCCGGCGGAGGCTCCGACATCATTTTCTGGCATACGGGGCAACTTTTGGCGACAGAGGGAGATTATGACGCCGCCATTGCATATTTTGAAAAAACCTATGAACCCAAAGATAACAGCCACGGACCGGAGTGGAACTATTACGTAGACGGCACGATTGCATTTTTGCGTCAGGATAGGCCCAAACTTATCAAGCTAAGAGATCAACTCGCGAAACATCCCGTCTCCGAAGACCTGAAAGCGTCCCGTCAGAAATTTCTGGATGACAATCCCGACGTGAACATGCCTGATGGATTTGTCGATCAGCCCATGAATCTCAACGTTATGAATGATTTCATTGCGTGTTTTGGGCAGCCTTATTCCGAAGCCTATGGAAAATGTGAGGCCGAGTAGATCACCGCTCAAATTTCACAAATTTCAGCTTCTTCGGCATGTCGGCATCTGGTCCGAGACGGCGCTTCTTGTCTTCGATATAATCGGCGAAATTGCCTTCGAACCATTCGACATGACTGTCGCCCTCATAGGCGAGAATATGCGTCGCGACACGGTCGAGGAAGAAGCGATCATGTGAGATCACCACGGCACAACCCGGGAATTTCTCTAGCGCGACCTCAAGCGAAGCCAGTGTTTCACGGTCCAGATCGTTCGTCGGTTCATCGAGCAACAGCAGGTTCGCCGGACGTGTCAGCATCTTTGCGAGGTTCACGCGGTTGCGTTCACCGCCGGACAGCTGGCCGACATTTTTCTGCTGGTCCGTGCCCTTAAAGTTGAAAGCACCGACATAAGCCCTTGAAGGCACTTCTCTTTTACCCATCACAATAATGTCGAGGCTATCGGAAATAGCTTCCCAAACATTCTTGGACGGGTCCAGCGCGGCGCGGTTCTGATCAACATAGCCGAGCTCAACCGTTTCGCCGACCTTGAACGTGCCCTCGTCGGGCTGCTCTTGGCCCGTGATCATTTTGAACAGGGTCGTTTTACCTGCACCGTTGGGGCCGATGACGCCGACGATCCCGCCGCGTGGTAGTTTGAATGACAGGTCTTTAATCAGCAGTTTGTCGCCAAAGCCTTTGGAGACATTATTCGCCTCGACGACGATATTGCCGAGACGCTCGCCCATCGGGATACGGATTTCGGCGTGAGAAACGACTTCGTTCTCCGCCTCATCGCGCAGCTTCTCGTAGGCGTTGATCCGCGCTTTCGATTTAGACTGACGCGCTTTCGGGTTCGAGCGAATCCACTCCAACTCACGCTTCAGCGCCTTGGTCTTGGAGTCGCTCTCGCGGCCCTCCTGATCCATTCGCTTGCCTTTGGCTTCCAGCCAGGACGAGTAATTGCCTTCATGCGGATAAGCCCGCCCACGGTCGATCTCCAGCGTCCAATTCGTGATGTTATCGAGGAAGTAGCGATCATGGGTAATCAGAATAATCGCGCCCTTATAGTTCACCAAATAGCTCTCGAGCCACGCCACGGTCTCCGCATCCAAATGGTTGGTCGGCTCATCGAGCAACAAGAGGTCAGGTTTGGAGAGCAGCAGCTGACACAGTGCGACACGGCGCGCTTCACCGCCGGAGAGTGATGTCACCGGATCATCTTTCGGTGGACAGCGAAGCGCCTGCATCGCCATTTCGATTTTGCTGTCGATATCCCACGCATCGCGCGCGTCGACCTGTTCTTGCAGAGCCGTCATTTCTTCCATAATTTCGTCGGTATATTCTTCGGCCATTTTCATGGCGACAGCGTTATATTCGTCAAAAATTTGCTTGTCTTCACAGCCGACAATAACGTTTTCCCAAACGGTCTTGTCTTGGTCCAGTTTTGGCTCCTGCGGGAGGTATCCGACTTTCACGCCCTCGGCCGCCCAATGCTCGCCGGTCACCTCTGAGTCTACGCCCGCCATGACTTTCATCAAGGTCGACTTACCCGCACCGTTCACCCCGATCAGACCGATCTTGGCATCCGGGTAAAAGGACAGGTGAACATTATCGAGGATGGTCTTATTGCCGAATTTCTTCGTCAGACCTTGCATGTGATAGCAGAATTGGCGGGCCATGGTGTGTCTCATGAAAGCGTGAAAAAGCCCGCGCAAGGCGGGCTTGTTATGTGGGCGCTATATGCACAGGAAAGCGGCCCTATTCAAGTGTGATCGCTGCGCGTTAATCCCACCACCCAACTCACGGAGCTTACCTCGTTGAGAGCCGCTTTTTCGGCATCGGCATGCGCTTGTTTATAACCCACCGTCATACCCACGACGACAATCAACAAGAGAGCCGCGACAGCCAGCAAACCCGTCACACGTTTGGACATAGGCGTTGCTCCGCCTTCAAGATCAGCGTCTTCGATAGGTTGAACTTGCCAGACAGCGTGACCCGTCTGCAGATAAACCGTCAACATCAAGACCGCGAACAAAGCAGACATCAAAACCTCCCCGCTGACTTGAGCATCGGGCAGGCCCATCAGCGTCAAGATCGCAAGGATGGGGACGAACAGCCACATCAACACCTGAAACGCAAAGGTCATGGATTTGTGCTTAATCTTGATTTCCCACTCATCCAGATAGCGATCCGGGAAATAGAGACGATTCACGAGACGCGATGTCGCGATTATGAGCAAAGCGAGCAGAC
>CAYPWW010000047.1:0-6449 GCA_964414555.1 uncultured Algimonas sp. | reverse complement strand
GCTAAGCTCATCAAAAAATCCATCATCGTCTCTCTCCGCTTCTCGTTTTATTCTTGTCTATTGGGTGCTCGCCCAGACGATCCCGATGACGCCACCCAAGACGACAGGACCCCAACTCCATAGGCGCTTGAGGCGCTTTTCTTTCGGCGTGAGGGGCGTTTCCCGCTTAGGCTTGCGCGTCATGACCTCGCCGGATGGCAATGCCTCATCTTCAATCGGGTCCAGCGTCCATGCCAGATGGATCAGCGGCGCAAGCGCGATGACATAGATCAGCAGACCCGCCGTTATCGCTGTCACTCCAAATCCGGGCGCTGCTGGCAAGCTTCCCGCGATGAGACGATAGAGGCCGCAAAAGGCCAGCACCGCGATGAATAAGAGCGCGAGCCCATAAACGACATATTCAAAGGCCTTGGCATAAGACTTTCGTTTCTGTGCCAGTTCCCACTCGTCTTGCAATTCATCAGAAACGCTGATCCGCCAGTAAAGCCCTGTCGCAAGAAGGGCGTCGGTCGATTTGCTCATTACCCACAGGGACCCGAATAACAGAAACAAAAGTCCGCCTAGCTGTGCGAACATCATCGGCAACCCCTCGCGTGTTATGTCGGCTGTGCCCGTTGCGGACCAGCGAAAGGTAATCAGCGACATAAACATACAAAATGCCAGCGAGGCGATGCTGAGCAGCACGTTACGGCGAAGGCTCTTGATCCCCGCCTCTGTCAGCTCGAAAGGATTCATCGGAATCGATTCCAGGATTTTCGTCTGCGCGTCTAAATATGTCTGCTTCATTATGCTCTCCCTCTCACTCCGCCGCACGCATTGCGGCCAGCTCTTCCGCCATCGTCCGGAAGGGACGCGGCGAAAACGCCATATCAATCGGAACGTCAAAAAATTCCGCGAGCTTAAACGCCAGCTCTAGCGAAGCATTGTAGTCTCCGCGCTCAAGGTAACCGATCGTCTGGAAATTGACGCCGACGGCTTCCGCCAGCGCTTTCCGAGACAAGCCACGCTCTGTTCGCAATATTTTGATACGGTTATAAATCATTATGTTGTATATCTACAACATTTTGTAGAAGGTCAAGACGAAAACCACTTTATGACGATAAGGCCTTGATACGACTTAGAGTTTTTAGCGCCTCAGTGAGCCAAGCGCTGGCTTAATCAGGCAAATGCCCTGTTTTGACGTAAATCAAACAGCCTTCTTCGCTGAATGGATTATGCTGGGAGAGGTGCGGACTGCGAAGCCATGTGCCCTTTGGGTAATCCCCCATTTCGTCCTGAAATGTGCCTTCGAGGACCAAAACTTCTTCTCCGCCCCAGTGGCGATGTGGCGCAAAGCGCGTGCCCGGCGCCCAACGGACAAGCGCACAAGACTCGCCCTCATGACTATGCAACGGGAGGACAGTTAGACCTGGCGCACTTCCCGGCAGGAACCGCGCCGTCGTCGTGTCGAGGGTGAATTGCGCGGTATCCGTTTTTGCAAACTGATGCAGCTTCACGAAAATGGTGCAACCCGCTTTCGAATGCGGGGAATGCGAAGAGCCAATCGGATTGCGAATATAGGTGCCAGCCGGATAATCCGCATGTTCATCTGAAAACGTGCCTTCAAGCACAAAAATCTCTTCGCCGCCGCCATGCGTGTGTGCGCTGAAATAAGATTCTGGCGCATACCGAACGATTGTCGTCGCGCGGGCTACTTCGTCGCCAATCCGATCCAGCATACGTCTCTCCACGCCCGCCATAGGAGACGCTTGCCAAGGCAACGCTTCACTATCAATAACAACGCGTTCGGAGAAATCATGATTCAAATTCATGGCGCGGCCCTCGACGGGAAAATTCCAAAGCCTGAGATGCCGCAGACCCCAAAGATATTCAAATCACGATGTCTTCAAAACGCGCTAGCACTTAGCTACACAAAAACATCGATTTTCCCTTACCCAAAGGGCTCAGTCGCTTGACACAACTCCTACGAGATTGAACGAAGTGAGCGTATAACTCTCACGGACACGACACCTATGGCACTCGTCGGCATCGATCTCGGCACAACCAACTCTCTGATTTCTGTGTTTACAGATGACGGGCCAAAACTGATTCCCAATACCTCTGGCGGGTTTCTAACGCCGTCCGTTGTGGGCGTGAGCGATGACGGCGACATCCTCGTCGGTGAAGCCGCGAAATATCGCCTTGTCACACATCCAGATAAAACCGTCGCGCGGTTCAAACGCGCTATGGGCACGGCAAAGACCCATAAGCTGGGCAATAAGCCTTACAAGGCAGAGGAACTCTCTGCCCTCGTCCTGCGAGCGCTCGTCGCGGACGCGGAAAGCCACCTCGGCGAGCCTGTGACGCAGGCGATCATTTCCGTCCCAGCCTATTTCAACGACATCCAGCGCAAGGCGACCTATGCGGCGGGGAAACTGGCCGGACTAAAGGTTGAGCGCCTGATCAATGAACCCACGGCCGCCGCCCTCGCCTATGGCTTGAACATCAAAGAAAATGAAAACACCTTCCTCGTGATCGATCTGGGCGGCGGGACATTCGACGTCTCGATCTTGGAAATCTTCGACGGCGTTATGGAAGTTCGCTCCAGCGCGGGCGATGCCTTCCTCGGCGGAGAGGATTTCACGACGGCGGTAGAAGACCACTTCATGGCCGAGCTGAAAACCAGCCGCGACAAAATCAAACCCAAAGAACTGGGCCGCCTGCGCGACCTCGCCAATAAAGCCAAACTTGCCCTCACCGCAAAGCCCGACGTCACGGTCAAATATGTCGCTGGCAAAAAAGAGACTGAGCTGACCCTCTCGCGTGAGAAGTTTGAAGAACTGACGACGAAACTGCAAAACCGCATGCGCACGCCTTTGCAGCGCGCAATCTCTGACGCAGGTTTGCGCAGTGCGGATATCGACCGCGTGATCCTCGTCGGCGGCGCAACGCGGATGCCGGTCATTCGTGCGATGGTCACAAAACTGCTGAAGAAATTCCCCGAACACAGCCTCGATCCCGACGAAGTCATCGCGCTTGGCACGGGCGTGCAGGCGGGCCTGTTCTCTCGACATGAAGCCCTAGAGGACATCGTGATGACCGATGTCTGTCCCTTTACGCTTGGCACAGACGTGTCCAAAGAAGTGGGCCGCAATCGATTTGAGCATGGGTTCTTCCAACCTATCATCGAGCGAAACACGGTTATCCCTGCCTCCCGTGTAGAGCGGAACTGGGCCATGCGCCCCGGCCAAGAGAAAATCGAACTAGCGATCTATCAAGGTGAAAGCCCGCGCGTCGTGGACAATGTCCCGCTCGGCAAAATGGAAGTCGCCCTGCCCAAGTCAAAAGAGAACGAAGCGATCGATATTCGCTTTACCTATGACGTGTCCGGCGTGCTCGAAATCCTCGTAACGGTCATCAGCACCGGCAAGACAGAACAGCTGATCCTAGAGGGCAATCCCGGCAGCCTCAGCCAAGCCGAAATCGCCGAGCGATTGAAAGCCCTAGAGAAGCTGAAAATCCACCCCAAGGATCAGTCAGAGAACGCTGCGATCATCAACCGTCTGAAAGCCGCCTATGAAAACCATCTCGGCGAGATGCGCGACCACATCGACCGCAATTTGATCGCTTTCGAACAGGTCCTCGCCAAGCAGAACGACACAGACATCAAGCTTGCGCGAGAAAATGTCGTGAAATTCCTCGACGAGATCGACGCCATGGACGTGTTTTAGGTCTGTGGCTCGCCCCTATTACAAAGAACTCGGTCTGGACGCGCCGCCGGAAGATCGCCGTGCAGTTAAGCGCGCCTATTCCAAGCGATTGAAAGAGACGCGGCCAGAGGATGATCCGGAAGGCTTCATGCGCTTACGCGACGCCCATGACATGGCGCTACACATTCTCGCGCATCAGCCACAGCCTGAACTGAGCTATGAAACGCTAATCGAAGATGCCGCAGAGCCTGAGCCCGAAGTGGAAACGCAAGAGGATACGAGCTATTCCATCGGAGGACCACGCGGTTTTGACCCTGCACCGGAATTGGAACCGGAGCCGCAGCTTGAAGCAGAAGAGCCGGAAGACACCCGCTATTCCGTCGGCGGGCCGAGAGGCTTTGCTGCGCCAGCGGAACCGCAAAAACCGCCGCTTTACGAAGAGCTAAAAGCACTCATCAATTCTGCTGATCGCCGGAATGACCGCGAGAGTTGGAATGGCTTGTTTCGGAAAGCCAAGCTGCTGGACATCGACGATTATGTCGACTTCGAAGACATGGTGCTGGACGCCATGTTGCAAGTGCAGGGCTTTTATAAATACGATCATCCCGATCACAACATGCCAGAGAAAATGCACAGGGTTTTCGATCCTTTGATCACGGCGTCCATGTTTCGGACCTTGAACTGGGATCAGGTCTCCAAACATAATCCCTTCAAGGCGCAGCGGATCCAATGGCTAGAACGCCGGATGCAATTCCGTCCTGCGCGTGAAGCCGCGGTCGAGCATACCCAACCCGATCCAGAAGCCCCCGGCGGGATGAGCTTTATATGGGGCTTTTTGCTCGTGATATTCTTCATCGCGCAGTTCGCGCGTTTTCTGGCAAATGCATAAGGGCCTGACATGAAAATCGCGACATGGAACGTCAACTCGATCAAGGCCCGCATGCCCGCCGTCACGGACTGGCTGCGCTCGGCGCAACCCGATATCGCCTGTCTGCAAGAGATCAAAACCGTCGATGACGCTTTCCCGCGGATGGAGCTGGAAGCCCTCGGCTATAATCTCGCCGTGCATGGGCAGAAATCCTATAATGGCGTGGCGATCCTCTCAAAGCTACCGATCGAAGACGTTCGCATGGGCCTTCCAGGACAGGACTTGTTGGACGGCGCGACCGAAGACCAAGCTCGCTATGTCGAGGTCACTGTCTCTACCAAACGCGGCGCTGTGCGCGTGGCCTCGATCTATCTGCCCAATGGCAATCCCGTCGGAGCAGACCCGCAGGACAGCCCAAAATATACCTATAAACTCGATTGGATGCGGCGCCTGCGCGAGCACGCGACAGAGCTGTTAAAGCTGGAAGAACCGCTGATCCTCGCGGGCGATTACAATGTCATCCCCCGCCCCGGCGATACGCATGACCCGAAAGGCTGGTGGGGCGACGCGTTGTTCCGGCAGGAAACGCTGGATGCGTGGCACGCCCTCAAACACATCGGGCTCTACGACCTCTTCGATCATTTCGATGGCCATGCGGGGAAATATACGTTCTGGGATTATCAAGGCGGCGCTTGGCAAAATAATCTCGGCATTCGGATCGATCATCTACTCTGCTCGGCACAGGCCATCGACCACGCCGAAGATATCGACATCCACAAATCCACACGCGAGGGCGAGCGCCCTTCTGACCACGTCCCCGTCGTCGGAACCTTCGACTTTTGAGTCTGACAGCCAAGCTTCTGCTCACAGGCGGCCTCGCCCTGCTGGTCGCTGTGTTCGGCTATGGCTGGCACATCAAGACGGTCTATGCGGGCTACCAAGCTTCGACCGATAGCGGTGACCCGTTGTTTGATCGGGCAACCCTAGAAAACTACGGCGCGCAAATTCTCGAAGAGCTGCAGCGCAAAGACGTTCAACTCGCCATCGTATCGCGCTCTGGCCAAGCGCGCGAGGACCTGCCCAAAGGCGTGATTTTCACCCATAGCGCGTTTTTCCGGCGTAACGCGGACGGCGGATATGACGTTTACAATCTCTATCACGGCGAAGAAAATCGGCTTCGTTCTAGCCTCGTCACCGACACGCCAGCGGATTTTCTACGCCTGTTGAGAGAGAAAGATGCGGGTATTCTGATCCCGAATGCAAACACCCAAGCCACGCTCCACGCCTTTCTCGAAAGCCCGAATTATCCAGCCGTCCACCAGAAAAATTACTCGCTCATCTCCAACCCCTTCGATCTTCGCTGGCAGAATTGTAACGAGCTGATGCTCTATGCTGTGGCGGCGGCCATTTGGGAGACGACGGATCGCGCTGTCTTGATGGAGAAACTGCAAGCGACCATCACGCCGCAAACCCTAGAGGTATCCCGCCTGCGTCGGCATTTGGGCCCCAAGATCGACGAGCGTCTGATCCTCACAGACCACGACGAGATCGTGCAAACCACGACCTTTGGGACACTTACGCAACTATTCGAAAGCACAGGCCGGTTGGATCAGAGCTATGTTCTGACGTTTCGCGATTAGGCCCCGCGCGGCAAGGGCTTCAACACGCCATCGATGACGTCGTAAATCGCGCCAATCTCATCCAAAATCGTCTGCATCCGCGTCGCCGCCGCCAGAGGCTTCAGCATAGAACCCGCCTCATAACGATTGCTGGTTTCCACCGCGATCAACAGTTGTTTGTCGACAAACCCAAAGCGAATTTTTCGTCCGTCGACGGACTCCTCTAAATCAACCAAACGCTGCATGAAGTCTGGCGTTAGAAGGTAGCGCGCC
>CAYPWW010000046.1:0-19745 GCA_964414555.1 uncultured Algimonas sp. | reverse complement strand
GCTTGGTCGTATGACCTGCGCCCAGATCGCCGAGATAGAAAACATTCTCACCTTGCTCTTTCAGAATATGCTCGAACTTATCAAAGGTCGCACGATCACCCGCCGCCATGATGTTCAGCAAGCCATCTTTGGCGTGTGCAGGCGTACGGCCGAGTGGTGCGTCGAGCATGCCCACGCCTTTTTCTGCCAGCGCCGCACCGATTTTCTTTGTTGATGCCGGAATGGATGTACCAAAATCAATCAGGACCGAGCCTGGCTTCATACCTGCGATCAGGCCATTTTCACCATAAGTCAGGCTCTCGACAACTTCGGATGTTGTGACGCAAAGCTCAACGATGTCACTGGCTTCAGCCAACTCTTTTGGAGAGGAGGCCTCACGTGCATTTCCGCGATCCAAAACGCGTTTGACGGCATCTTTGTTCAAATCCATGACGACAACGGGGAAACCGCGCTTTTGCAGATTTTCAACCATATTGCCGCCCATAAGACCGAGGCCGATGAAACCAATTGTGGGTTTAGACATTTTCTATTCCTTAGAGTGATGTTTCGTTTTGTTGTTGAAGGGCGAAATATCGCCCCTCGCGTTTCAATTTAAGCTTTTGTGGCAGAGCGAGACTTCAGCGGCTCAATCGTTCCACAAAGGAACCAAATGGCGGCAATCGCGGTTAGCGCCAGAATGGAACCCAGAATAAACACTGGGGCGTAATTCGCGCCTGCCGTCAGGATTGGCACCAGCAACGTCAGGACAAAACCTGTCAACTTGGCCGCCATACCGGCGATGCCAGACAATGTGCCCACTGTGCCCTTACCGAGGAAGTCAGACGGCAACGTCTGGACATTACCAATGGCCGTTTGGAAGCCGAAGAGGATCAGGAACATCAAAGTGATGGCCATGAATGGCGTGTTGGCGACGGCCATCAGCAAGAGACAGGGCAGCATGATCAAGCACCCCAGCGTAATCGTCAGCTTGCGGGTCGCGTTCACCGTCCAATTTTTACCCAACAGATGTTGTGCGAGCAGTCCACCGAACCAAGCGCCGAACATGGCACCGACGTAAGGCAACCAACCTGTCGCGGCGAGTTCCTTCATGTTGAAGCCGTGGACTTCGAACAGATAGGTTGGAATCCAGACAATGAAGAGCCACCAGATCGGATCGATCACGGCAGAGGCGATAATCACGCCCCAGCTTTGTTTGCGTGACAACAGCTCACCTGTTGACGGGTTGTACCCGCCATCAGCAAGACCATCGCCTTCAGAGTCTTCATTGACCTGCCCGCTGAGAATATACTCGCGCTCTTCCGGCGTGATCCAAGAGTGATACTTTGGCGGCGCCTTCACGATCACCAACCAAGGGACTAGCCAGATTGCACCCAATGCCGCGACGGCGACAAAGATGATTTTCCAATCAAGATAAATTGCAAGATACGCAAGAAGTGGGATCGAGATAATTCCGCCAATGGCTGCGCCAGAGTTAAATATCCCCTGCGCCAGCGCACGCTCTTTCGTGGGGAACCACTCCGCGTTCGCCTTGGCAGCTCCGGGCCAGTTACCCGCCTCAGACACACCTAGAATGACACGGAAGAACGTCAGGCTCATCAGGCCTTGTGCGAAGGCGTGCAACGCTGTTGCGATGGACCAGACACCAATCGACAACACGAAACCTAAACGCGTACCAATCCAATCGAATATTTTTCCAAAGATTGCCTGTCCTGCCGCATAGGCGAGGATAAAGGCGGCAGAAACATAGCCTAGGATTTGCTTATGGCCATCAGCGTCCATATCCGGGAACAAGTCCGGCGCCATATGATTTGGCCACAGTACCGTAATGGTCTGACGGTCAATGTAATTAATAACCGTCGCGAGAGCGACGAGGCCAACGACGACCCAACGCAGCGTGCCCGTCGCTTTTCGCGCGGGCTGTACACCTACTTCAATTGCCATGTTATTTCCCCTTATCTGACGCGATGACCCCGTAAGGACCGGTCCAATTTACTGCGCCGTTTTCGGTCTGCAGTGTTTGCGTGTCTTGCTTGCCCGCATTTCCGGCAAGTCCAACGGTAATGACTTCGCCCGACTTCAAGTGCAGGTGAACGACATCCGCCGCGTCGCCCGCGACGTGTTCGACACGCGCGATCTGGCTGTGCGACGCGAGCGTGTACTCATCCGTTCCGTTATATTCGCCATGCGGCTCGATCACGGTTACGATCGTTGCGCCGCGCGTACGGGGCGTGCGCAGGATGATTGCTGGCTCACGCCGCAGATTAAAATCTGGATCATTTGCACCCAGCTCCGCCAGCAGGACATGTGTACCCTCCGGCACAGCGCTTGTAAGGCTGTAGAAGCGATTGTTTAGCAGGATCGTCGTTTGCGCCTGAGCGTCCGGCAGTTCTGCCTCGCCAACTTTCCAGAAATATTGATAGCCCGCCGCCTCACCCAGAGGTGAACGCGAAAGCGCATCAGCATCAATCGTATAATTCGTTTCAACTAACTGGCCATTGTAATGCCATGGCAAATCGAAATCATGCAGGCCCTCACCCTCACCTTTAACAAGGTCGATCAGGACAGGTGCCTCCAAAGCCGGATCACTGACGAGCGCGACTGTGCGTGTTAGCGTAACGCCGGGATAGGCCGTGTCGATGAACGCGGATGTGCCGCTGATGCGCTCACCAGAGATGAACTCACCCAGTTCTGGCGCGTGCTTATTTCCCTCGGCCGTCACGCCATCGAAATGCGAGCGACGATCCACGACAAGCGCGTTGTGCGCGATGGTTTGCTTTGCGTAAGCATTATTTTCCGGCAGGTAATGCCCACCATATTTCGCCTCGATATTCAGGAAACGCGCTGCGCCGTAATCCCGCAGAATTTCTTCACCGCGATCAAAGACCAGCAGGCCCATTTTATCAAAGTGACCATGTCCAAGCCCTTGGCTCGTATTTTTGACAACGGCGGCAAACCCATTTGGATCTTCTGATGCGCGCAGCACATCCAGCGCGCCCTGATCACCCTGTGCTCCATCGCGCAAACGCATGGATTGATAAGGGAACGGCTCAGCTTTGCCAGCCGCCAAATCTGCGGCAAGGTTGCGTCCGCCAGCCGTCGGGACAACACGCCCCTGCTCTGCCGCAACGGACAGAAGCGCCGGATCACCCGTAAGGTCATACGCAATCGCAACACCATAGAGCAGCTCTTGCGTGGAAATCCCCTTGTCTTTGATCGCATCATTGATGGGGAAGAAAAGCCCCGCATAATTTTGATGGATCGTCGACAAAATCGCCTTTTTCAAAATGCCGTCACGACGCTCGAAAATCCCGCGTTCTGGTTCATTTTTCTCAATCGCCTGACCGAATAAGACGAAAGGCATCAGCGCATAGCGCTGATAATAAGGGCCTTCGTTATAATACCCATCTGGCGAAAATAATTCGTCCAACTGACGCAAGAAACCGCCCGTTCCCGAACGGTCCAAACCTAGAAGCGCTTTCTCGACATAATCTTGATCACCCAAGACATATCCCGTCATGCCAACGGCCGCGGTCGCCCAAGTGCCGTGATTATGGACTTTATTGAACGTCTGCGGCTGCCCCTCTGAGAGGAAGTCTGCGACGGGGCGAAGGACTTTCCGTTCAATGCGCATCCGCGTGTCTTCGTCCAAACTCCCTTTGATCTCGTCATAGCCCTGAATGACATAAACGAGCCACCAGCTCTCATTCAGGCTTTGCCAAAACAATCGTCCGGGCGTTTGCTCTTTGAATTTCGGATGATTGCCGAGAGTTGGGTAAAGCTCGGCATAAGCTTCCAGCAGGCGCACCGCGTGATCGCGATATTTTTCTTCGCCCGTCGCTTCAAAGGCTAGACCAGCATAATAGATCGCCTTGGCGTTTCGTTTATGTTGCTCATGCGTATAGCCGCCACCCGCGTCCACCGGGACCGGAACATCAATGGATTGGCCAATAGCCGCATCCAGACCAGCGCGCGCCTCTGCCATCGCCGCATCATAAAAATTTTGCGTCGAGACAGAATCAGATGCAGCCGGCATTGCAACCTCCGGTGCTTTACAGGCCGTCAGCGCAAGTGCCGCGCCTAACATCAATATACGTGCGCTAGAGCCCATCATTATTTTCGATCCTGGCTTGGGGCGGCAAGCCGCTTGTGATCTCAATGACCTTAGGAGCCGGCGTGCCCATGAAACGATTTGTATTGATATCTGTTTGCGGCTCTCCAACCGTATGATCGATCTTAAAAGCCGGAAGCCCATCGAACGTATTATTCGTGATGTCTGTGTCTTGGACGCCATGCAGCCAGAGCGACGCGCCCAAGGCATTGCGTCCGCCATTGCCCACATCGGACAGCTTGGAATCAACCAGCTCGAAATGCGGTCCAAATGTACTCTCGTCCCGACCGCCACGATACAGCGCGGCCAAAGGCCCCTGCACAGCCTCGAACATCGAGTCAGAGATGGTCACATATTCAGCATTATAACGACCAAAATCGTCACGCTCGGCATCCAGTTTAAAGACAGACCCCGAAATATTTCGGAAGGTCGACCCTTCGACGCGGATGTGATCCGCCATCGTTCCCTTTGAACCTCGAACAACGTCAAAGAAGCGATTGATATCCAGATCCTCAACGACAGTATCGATAATTTCCAAGCGATAATTCTGGGTCATCGCATAAGGACTCGTCCGGATCAGCGCGTTGCCAACCATGTCAGGCGCCTCTTTGCCACTGATCGTCAAACCCTCCAGTCGAAGTGCGCCGCCATTTTCGATTTGAAAGAGGGCCGACCGCTGGAATGTAAGATTGGCGTCACCACCCGCACGGACCGTGACAGGAACACGCAATGCCAGCGTCTTGCGCACAGCATGTGTTCCCGCCGCCAAATTCAGCACGTCACCCGGTTTCGCTTTTTGCGTCGCCGCAAAGAAAGCCCCCGGCTCAGCCGGAACGGAAATAACTTCGCCCGAACCAAATTCTACGCGCGCAGGTGTTTTCGGATACCAAGACACGCCAACATCTTCGAGTTGCGTGACCTTTAAGTCACGCGGCGCCCCCACATCCGTTCCCGCTGGAGGATAGAGCAGCCCGTTCGCCGCGCGTGACAAACTGAGGTCTTGCCGCGCAAATCCGCCTGTAAACTCCGGCACAGCCGCACCGACCATGATGTTGTCAGAAAAGTCGATACCACTCATGTCGTCATAGAGCTTGAAGGCCTCATCACCGCTCGGCGAGACCAAATTATTGGCAAATGTGCTGTCTTCTGGGACCGCGCTGCGTTCTGAGTCAGACCCCGCCCCAAGCTGGATGGGGTTGGTTCCGATGATGGAGTTGTTTTCGATCCGCGCACCGATCACAGGATCATAACGATTGATCGGTCCGTTCGGCACGCCATTCATAACCACGAAGGCACCGCCGAAGCGCGTACCGGTCAGCGCCTCCATGTAATTATTCCGAACCTGCTGCCCCGCATTAATCACGCGAATGCCGCCAGTGTGCTCATTCTCGCCGTCGCCGGCCCCGCCAAGAAACACGTTGTTTTCGATGATGTTATTATTGCCGTGACGCATGGTCAGAGTTCCACGCGCGCCCAAGAAGCTATTACCCCTCAGGATATTTGCGCCGGATTTGACAGAGATAACCTCTAACTCGCCATTCGTGCGATCAAAGACGTTGTTTTCGACGACCGTGCGTGAATCCGAGCGGGAGTAATGGCTCGTACCAATCCGGAGTGTCTCTCCGCCATTGGAGCCAAGGATCGCCCGCGGGCCGAAGTAATTATTCGCAATAACGTGATCATTTTCACGACTGGCTTCGGTGTTCATGCGGACGGCTAGCGTCACACCCTGATTACCCTTGCCAGAAAGATGGTTGCGCTCGAACCGATTGTTCTTGCCGTAGATCATCACCCAAGCGTCCGTCTCGTAGCGCTCTGGGTTGGAGTAACCGTCGATAACTGTGTTTCGGACGATGGAATTATTCGCCAAAGTATCGCTGTCTTTGCGGAACTCGATCACGGCACTGGTCGGCGTGTAGCCATCCTTAAAGACAAGCCCTTCGACGATCAGATACTCGCCTGACAGCCGCAAATTTGATTGCCCCGATAAAACCACACCGCCAAGGCTCTCAGCCCGTAGTGTGATCGGAGCCTCGGCCGTGCCCTCGGCCTCAAAGAGAATTTCAAGATCGCGATAGATCCCGTCCGCCAATGCAATCACATCGCCCGGCTGTGCCTTCGCAATTGCATCCTCCAGAGCCTCTGCCGTCTCAACACGAAAGGCTGAATCTTCACTCGTTTGGGACGTCTCACCTTCGGAGACGTTACCCGCAGAACAGGCTGAGAGGGCGATTGCGGAACAAGCCAGAACGCTGGCGAGAGCCGTTGCGGAAATGTCTCGAAAATAACGCAAACCAATCCCCTTAACGCCGCGATTACAGATAGCGCATGTCGTGGGTTTTACCCTTCCGGCAGGATGAGGAATAAGTCAACCAGACAGATAGACCAATTCGGTATAATTGGTCTAATGAAAGACCTAGCCTAGCTAAGCTGCGACGCCATGAGATAGCGAGAGCGGCTCTCTGCCGCTTTGCGCTTTGCATCCAAGAAAGCGCGCTCCTCCGAGGCCTTGAGAAGCGATTCGATGATCCGCGTAAAATGCGCCCGCATTGCAGAGCGCGCCCGATCCGAGTCCCGCGCACGAAGGGCATCGAGAATATTACGATGCTCCTGCTCTCGTGCCTCAACGCCAATATCGCACACATCCCGATACACCGCTTGAAGCTTGGCAGCCTCCGTTCGCATCTTCCACAGACTCTCGATTGTGTAGATAATGGCAGAATTGTTCGTCGCCTGCGCAATGGTCAGGTGAAACAGTCGATCTGCCTCTTCGGACGTCAACCCTCCTACCTCAGAAGGCCCAATCATCGCATGAATATAGCTATCTAGCCGCTCAAGATCTGGTTCACTGATCATAGGCGCAGCAAGCGCAGCAGCCTCAGCTTCAAACAAAGCCCGCGCCTCAGTCAGCTCAAATGGGCCGGCTTTTGGCAACCCGCGCCCCAGTAAATGCGACCCATCCAAAACATATGCCCCAGAACTTGGACGAATTTCGAGACGCCCTTGGGCCTGTAGCGCGATTGCCGCCTCACGAACCGAAACGCGGCTGACGCCAAATTTCTCGGCCAAATCACGCTCTGCCGGCAAACGCGAGCCTGGCGGAAATGCACCAGAATCAATCAACTCGATGATCTGATTTACCACTCGATGATAGATGCGATTATCAGACATGTACCCCTCCCCGTTTGGTCCGACCAATAGGCAAAAACTAGCGTTTTCTTACAGACCGATTTCAGATGTGGCAAGAATTGACACCGCTGTCAAATAAAGCGCTAAACGCGCTATTTGTCCAAAAAAAAGCGCCGCTGGGTAAACCCAACAGCGCTTCAATATTAGAGATATAGGACGACCGGCCACACGAGGACCGGTCAATCCTGCGTAGTCTAGAACGTGTAGCTTGCGCCGAAGATAACCCGGCGATCCGGATAGCCGACGAAACATGTCGGGCCAGTCTCGCTAACACATTTTTGGATAATGCGCTCTTCCGTCAAGTTCACACCTTCCACACCAACTGTCAGCTGGTCCGTTACGTCATAGCTGAGGCTCGCGTTTAGCTGTCCGCGATCCAACGTGTTGACCGGGAAACTGAACGTCGAACTACCGGAGGTGTTCGCGCCACCGCCAAAGTCTTGTGTCCGGAAACCTTCACGCCACGTGTAACGCACACGCGCTGACAGACCATATTTCTCATAGAAGCCTGTGAGGTTGTAAGCATTCTTAGAGAAGTCGAGCAGACCCCGCGGGATGCTGACATCGCCCAGAACGTTGAAACCACGACCCGACGTCGAGTCGACAATCGAACCACCGCTGAAATCTTGATACGTGTAGTTAGCAATTACACCCAGACCGGAGAGTGGGCCTAGCGTGTCTTCGAACATAGACAAATCAGACTGGAACGCGACCTCAATACCCTGCTGCGTTGTGCTGGCAGGGTCATTACCCGGCTGTGTGAAGTCCACACAGAGGCCCAAACGGTTCGGATCACCCAACTGGTTTGGAACAACCGTCGGGTTAAAGATACCACCACCCGGACAAGACGGGTCCGTTTCGCGGGCAAAACCACCCGTTGTAACAAAACCTTCTTGTGTCGGGCCTTCGATGATGCGCGCACCATCAAAGTCTTGACCAAAGATATTTGTCCGCTTTTTGTTAAAGTAACCAATGCTGATCACAGACGCTGGCGCAAAGTACCAAGCCGCTGAGACATCGAAAGAGTTCACTTTCTCAGGCTCCAGACCTGGATTACCAAGGTTTACAACGCCATTTTCAACAGGGTTAAATGTGAAGCCCGTGCTGAGGCTGTTGAAGTTCGGACGACGAATATCTTCACCATAACTCGCCCGCAAGACAACATCATCAATCGGTCTAGCCGACAGGTTCACGCGCGGAAGAATGAAGTCGTAAGAACCAGATGTGGTCTGCAGTGAACGGTTTCCGTCATTGTCTTCAGGACCAAAGCCAACAGAGTCGATCTCTGTATCAATATAGCGAGCTCCAACATTACCCGTCAGAACACCAAAGTCGAAATTCGCCTGCGCATAGAACGCGTTCGTTTTCTCATTGATATTGTAGAAGGAGTTCTGATCCGAACGCAGGTTCAGGATATCAGGACTTTCTGGGTCATGACGAATGACAGCATTTTGAAGAATTCTGATGACACGTTGCGGATCAGAAAAGGCCAGATCCGGGTCAACCAAAAGGAAGTCATCAATAAACAAGGCCCGACCATCAGCATCGCCAAAGTTGTTAGGACCAGCCACCAAAAGCTCGGAGAAGAGCGATCCGTTCGGGCTGTCAACCATGCGGCTGAAACCACCAATACGGTCTTGGACGCTATCAAATTCGCTTGAGGCTTCATTAAAGCGGTAACCCAAGTCGATAGAACTCAGGAACCCAGCAGACGTGTCGCCCTCAGTAAAATCATAGGTAATGTCAGCACGGAAAGCCGTTTCTTGGTTTTCCGTCGTATTACGACCGACATTCACCTGATCTAGGACAACATTGTTAGGATCGAGCAAATCGGCAGGGTCCGGTGCAAATGGCGAATCAAAGTTCACGTCGAAAGAGAGTGAGTCACCCGACAAGTCATAGCGGAACGGAACACAGTTATCGTTACTCGTGCCGTCCAGCGGACAGCCCGGGTTGATAAAGTTCAGCGTCGTGCTGAGGTTTGGATTTTCCGTATTTGCACCCGTGTTGGCGAGCTGAAGCTCAACATTCAGAGGGCCTTTTTCCCAATCCACACCACCAGACACAACATATGTCTCTGTGACACGAGATCCCGTATCGCTGGAGAAGCGCAAGTTTGGATCATCATCATCATTATCGAGATCCGGCTCCAATGTGCCCGTCAGCGCCGCAGGAAATTGTCCTGGACCGACACCGAAGTCGACCGTTTCAAAGGCCGTTGGAATGCTCAACTGACGCAGTGAACTGACGCCCGACGCCTGCAGGCGGTAGGAATCTTGGCTGCGCTGTTGATCATTCAAGATACCGTCGACATAGATACGCGTAGTGTCGCTAACCTTAGCCTCAATCGTACCCGCGAGGTTGATCGTCTCGAAATCGAAATTCTCTTGCTCTTGCACAAGGAACTGAATGCCGAGGAATTCAGACGGGGTGGCCCCTGGCGGTGACGCAACATTATCGCGGTCAGCCCGCGGACGGAAAGAGACCGCCTCTTGCTCTGCAAAACTACCACTAACAACAAAACCGAATTCCTGCCCACGCGCATTTGTCCAGTTGTTACCGATGGCACCTGAAATACGCGGAGAAATACCTTCCGTACTCAGGCTACTATCCTCACCCTGAATCCGAACATTCGCGAGCAAGCCATCCAGAGCCAAAGGACGAATTGTCCGAAGGTTGATTGTACCACCGACAGACCCTTCGATTGTAGAGGCTTCGGACGCCTTGATAACCTCAACAGAGGAAATGATGGCGGCGTTCAAGTCTTCAAAACTGATGCCGTTCCGACCGGAACCAGAACCGACCGTCGCAACACCATTGATTTCAACGCGGTTCGCATTGGAACCCCGGATTTGGACGCCTGTACCAACACCGGCTGTCCGTGTGATCTGAATACCTGTGATGTTTTCCAGAACCTCAGCAAGGTTTTGGTCAGGTAGTTTACCAATGTCTTCGGCTTGGATAACTTCAACCAAGCTGTCGGCATTCCGCTTCTCGATCAGGGCGGTTTCCAGTGACTGACGGATACCGCTGACGATAATTTCGTCTGCAAAGACCTCCTCACCAGAGTCCTGCGCAGAAGCCGTGCTAGCGAGCGATAATGCCAGCACGGAAATCCCGGCGGACAGCATAGCTGTCGTGTTGAAGCGGCTACGCGCCTTTGAATGGTTGGACATATTTTTCCCCTCTGAGTGCGAGACTTGTGACTCGACATTGGTTTGACGACCTGTTGAAACCGGAACATAGTGAATGTCAACTGATGATTTAGACCAATCCTTTGTCATTGGTAGGACCGGTTGCATTTGGCGCCAGGATGTGACTTTTACGCAACAGATACGCCTGCATGATGTTCTGCCGCCACCTTATTGACCGCTAGTAATTCCACATGGTCCCATCAGACAGACGTACGACGGGGTGATACCCGCGCTGATAGCTATACCGAGCGGCTTCAGCTTCATCAAAATCAACACCTAAGCCCGGCGCATCGCTGACGTAGAACATGCCGCCTTCCAGCCGATGTGCGCTCGGGAATAGCGCGTCGCATTCGGGCGTGCCCAAAACGAGATATTCTTGAATGCCAAAATTCGGCGCCCAAGCGTTGAGGTGGGCTTGCGCCGCCATAGAGATGGGCGAATGGCTGGGCGCGCCGTGGAAACCTGTCCGAACATTATGCAAGGCCGCAAGCTCTATGATGCGGCGGACATGTGTAATGCCGCCCGCATAGGTCGCGGAGACACGGATGAAGTCGATCAGCTCTTCCTCGATCATTTGCTTACAGTCCCAGATCGAGTTGAATACTTCGCCGATAGCGATTGGTGTCGTCGAATGTTGTCGGATCAAACGTAGCGCAGCTTGATCATCTGCCGGAGTCGGGTCCTCCAACCAGAACAAGCGGTAAGGCTCTACCGTTTTCGCGAAAGCCGCCGCCTCACGCGGGCGCAAGCGGTGATGCACATCATGCAAAATTTTCAACTTCGGGCCAAATCGCTCGCGGATACGCGCGAATACGTGCGGCATATAATTGAGATATGTTTCGGCATCCCAGAGCTCGAGCTCAGGGAGGGATTTGAACTCGGTGATATAGTTTTGCTGGTCTGCGCCATCCGTTGGCGTGGCATAGCCTCCCGTACTGCCGCCTTCGGGCATGCCTGGAATACCGCATTGCACTCGGACAGCTTGATAGCCGTCATCGACATAGGCTGCAATACTGTCGAGAAGCGCCTCCACGTCAGAACCCGTTGCGTGCGCATAGACCAGCGCGCCTTCTCGGCTTTTCCCGCCTAGTAAATCATAGACCGGCAAGCCCGCGAGTTTTCCTTTGATATCCCACAGCGCCATATCGATCGCCCCGATCGCGGCCATTGTGACGGGGCCACGACGAAAATAAGCCCCTCGGTAAAAATACTGCCAGATATCTTCGCTGCGTCGCGGGTCCATCCCAATAAGACAGGGGATCAGATAATCCGTCAGGTAAGCAGCTGGCAGAGTTTCGCGTGTATTTAGCGTCGCATCGCCCAGCCCATAGACACCCGCATCGGTCATAATTTTTAGTGTGACGTAGTTCTTACCCGGCCCACCAATGAAGACATCTGCACCCGTTATTTTCATTTTGCATCCCATTGGCCTAGCCGATAAGCCCATCGATAGACGATACGAAACCGCGATTAAAGCGGCATGTCTGAGGGGATTGAATGGCAGAGCAACTGCGCGTGTTGGTGCATGGGACCGGCTTTGCCGGACAGGGTCATGCAGAGGCTTTCCGCTGGGCCGGCGCAAATATCGTTGGCATTGTGGGACGAACGCCCGCCGTCGTGAAACAGGTCTGCACCGATATGGACATCCCTTATGGTGGCATGGATTGGGTGCAGGCCCTAGCCGACTGCCGTCCTGATATTATTTGTATCGCTACACCGGGCGGCGCGCATTACGACGCCATCAAACCCGCCATCGCAGCAGGCTGTCATGTGTTTTCAGACAAACCTCTGACCGCCGATGGCCACACCGCCGCAGAGCTTGCAAGGCTCGCCAAAACTAAAGGCGTTAAGACGGCCTATGCGTCGAGCTTTCGCTATATGCCAGAGGTCCAACACGCAAAGCGGCTCGTCGCAGTAGGCGCTATAGGAGAACCCCTAGAGGTGGAGTGCGTCTCTCACTTTAATCTGGAACGCGACATTCCCTTTGGCTGGTCTCACAAGCAGGCAGATGGTGGCGGGCGATTAAATAATAACTTCACCCATAAACTCTCGATTGTGACAGCCGTGGTCGGCGAAAACGTAACTGACATTATGGGAGAAGTGCGAGATGATTTGGGCCGCGCGCCCATCGTGAAAGGCGTCCATAATTTTAAGACCCGGCGCGATCACATTCCGGATGATCTCGATAACCCTGACCTCACATGGGGCGAGTCTGATGTTTAGTGGTCCTATAATGTCACCGCTAAAATCGACAGTCCGCTAGCAACTCGGCCTGTCACGGCCCTGTTCAAACATGGCGGGCTGCAGCCTCGCTTCCAGGATGATTATATCGCCTTTTACGGCGATGCAGGTGCCATCTATATAAAGGGGCATTACGGCAGTGGCCCGCTGCATCTTTACAGTCGCAAGACAGGCTGGGTGGAAACACCCCTGCCCGCCGATATCGCCGCGCGCATACCCGATGTCGACGGCGACACGGAACGAAACTGGCGCAGCCTCGCCCGTGACTTTGTCGCCGACATCAAAGGTGAGCCGCACCAGCCCTATCAAGGTTTCGAGACAGGCGCGCGCTATCAACAGCTGATCGACATTCTCCGCCGGAATGAGAGCTGGACCGATGTGAGCCATCTGTCGTGAATTACGACTATCTCGTCATTGGCGGATATTTCTGCCTCATCCTCGCGATCGGTTTTGTCTTCAAAAACCTCGCAGCAAAATCGACGAGTGATTATTTCCGAGGCAGTGGCAAGATGTTGTGGTGGATGGTCGGGTCCACGGCTTTCATGATGCAATTTTCGGCATGGACCTTCACCGGCGCGGCGGGCAAAGCCTTCACCGATGGCTTCGCTGTTTGCCTTGTCTTCTTTGCCAATACGTTTTCTTATTTCTGTGGCTGGGCCTATTTCGCGCACCGCTTTCGCCAGATGCGCGTGGATACGCCAACTGAAGGCATTCGGCGCAGGTTTGGCCATGGCAACGAGCTGTTCTTCTCTTGTGCGCTCATCATTTTCACTCTGATCAATGCCGGGATTTGGCTCAACGCATTAGGTGTGTTTTCCAGCGCTGTCTTCGAGGCCGATATCAACGCGACGATCATTATCATCGGACTGGCAGTGGTCTTTGTGTCTGTGTTGGCTGGCGCATGGGGCGTGGTCGCCTCTGACTTTGTACAGACCTTGGTTGTCGCGGTTATCTCTGTCGCTTGCGCCGCCGTGGCTTTGGTCAAAGTCGGCGGGCCAGTCAATCTCGTGCAGGATTTCCCCGGCGATTTCGTAATGGGGCCGGATATGAATTATCCGCTCTTGCTGATCGGGACCTTTATCTTCTTCCTAGCAAAACAGCTCGTCACAATCATGAACTTGCATGACTCGTTCCGGTTTCTAAACGCCAAGGATTCCGCCAATGCGCGCAAAGCAGCCTTGCTTGCCATGGCGTTGATGGGCGTGGGTAGTATCATCTGGTTTATTCCGCCTTGGGCCTCGGCCATCCTCTACCCCGATGCGGCTGCCGCCTACCCCGAGCTCGGCAATAAAGCCTCTGACGCCGTGTATTTAGTGTTCGCGCGCAACGCGATGCCCGTGGGGACCGTGGGCTTATTACTGGCCGGTTTGTTTGCCGCCTCCATGTCGTCCATGGATTCGGCCCTGAACAAAAATTCCGGAATCTTCGTCCGCTCTATCTATCAACCCTTCATGAAAAAGCGCGGCCGTGTCGTCAGCGATAATCGCTTGTTGGTCTTGAGCCGCGCCCTCAGCTTGTTGAGTGGAATCATCGTCATCTGCATGGCGCTCTATTTTAAATCGCTGAAAGAACTCAGCCTGTTCGATTTGATGATGTCACTGTCCGCGATGATACAAGTGCCAATATTAATCCCGCTGATCCTCGGCATCATCATCAAGCGCACCCCAGTTTGGGCGCCCTGGGTAACCGTCCTACTCGGGCTATTCATCTCGTGGTTCATGCTCAATATTTTTACGCCCGCCGTCTTTGCAGACCTCATAGGCATTGATCCGTTCACGCGGAGAGAGGCGACAGATATGAACTTGATCCTGACGATTGGTGCGCAAGTTTTCATCACGGGCGGATTTTTCTGCGCCACCTCGCTGTTCTACCGCGAGGCTGGTGACAAGACGCTCGCGGAACGCCGGGCCTTTTTCAAGGACCTCCGTACACCTGTGATCGCGGGCGACGACCAAGACGATTATGATCGACAACAGCGTCATAAACTCGGCAGTATGGTCCTGTTTATGAGCGCAGGCGTATTGCTGATGACGCTGATCCCCAACGCGATGTGGGGGCGGTTGCTTTTTGCCGTGTGCGGCTTGGTAATCCTCTCTATCGGAACCGTCTTGAAGCGCAGCGCGACCTTATTTTCAGAGAGAATGATCAATGCGAATTAAATCAACTCTGGTCCTTTCTGCGCTATGGCTGTCGGCCTGCACATCTGAACCGCGGGTCATCTTATCAGACGGCATCGACACATCCGCCGGTGGCGATCCTGCCTTTATCGTGACGACACCTACGGCCACTTATTACCTAGAAAAAACGGGCGGCGGCTTATCGAGCCTTCTCGATCGCGATGGCGTCGATTGGCTGGGCTTTCACAAAGCCGTCGGCAGCGCGCACAAAGGCGAATATCGCGGCTTTCCCAATGCCGTTCACAAACAAGACGGCAATTATTTTCACGCTATGAATGCCAGCACAGACCCTTCCGACTGCGTGGTCGAAATCGAGCAGGACGATCACGTACGGATTATCGTGACATCAGAAAACAAGGCGTGGGAAAGCCAATATGATTTCTATCCCGATCGACTTGATTTCAAGATGAGCCGCATCAGTCCGGGCTATCGCTATTGGGTGCAATATGAAGGCGTCCCAGGCGGAGAGATGGACCGCACGGACTTTCGCTATCACTCCGCGGATCGCGAGGCACATCCCATCGAAGACAGCTTTATCGGCGATCTGCCTTCACCCGAATGGATGGCATTTGGCGACCCCAATGCGCCGCGCCTCTTCTACGTCTTCCACCACGAAGACGATGAACACCCCGATGATTATGTCAGCCGTCCTGATATGACGGTCCTTGGCTTTGGTCGGCGGAATAAGGACAAATTTCTGACGACGCCGCAGAGCTTCTCCATCGGGTTTGTCGAAGGAACATCCTGGGATGTTGCGGCCCGCAAAATTACAACGATTGAAGAGTCTCTAAAATGACCGATCCTGTGACACAATCGAAAGGCGGACGCATTGCCAAAACCCTTGCGCTGTTCCTGCCCGGTATCTTTCTTCTAGGATTTAACATCGGCACAGGCAGCGTGACCACCATGGCAAAGGCTGGCGCGGATTATGGGATGAGCTTGCTCTGGACCATCATCGCGTCCTGCCTCTGCACATTTTTTATGATCAACCTGTATGGGCGCTACACGCTCGTGACGGGCGAAACGGCGCTGCAAGCGTTCCGTCGCCACATTCATCCCAGCGTCGCAATTTATTTCATTATCGCGCTGACCCTAGGCGTGTGCGGCAGTGTGATGGGCGTCATGGGCATTGTCGCAGAGATTTGCTCAGAGTGGTCAAAAACAGCTATCGATGACGGTATCGCACCCATCTGGTTTGCCGGCTTTTTCTCGGCCCTTGTCTTTTTCATCTTTTGGAACGGGCGCACCGGGTTTTTCGAGCGCGCCTTGGCCATCATCGTCGCGATCATGTCGGTTTGTTTTCTCGCCAATTTCTTCCTCCTTATGCCGCCCCCCGGAGATATGCTGCGCGGCCTCATCCCCAGCGTCCCTGACGTCGCCACAGGCAATGATACCGGCCCCCTCCTCGTTATCGCCTCCATGGTGGGCACGACCGTCTTTTCTGGCTTGTTCATCATTCGCACGACATTGGTGAAAGAGGCAGGGTGGACATTGGCGGATGCGCGCACACAACGACATGACGCCCTGTTTGCCGTCATCATGATGTTCATCATCAGCGCATCCATCATGGCCGCAGCCGCCGGAACGTTACATGCGCAAGGCGTCGGCTTAAGCAAAGCATCGCAAATGATCGCTCTGCTGGAGCCTTTGGCCGGTTCTCTTGCTGTCGCGATCTTTGCAACAGGCATTGTCGCTGCCGGTGTGTCGTCGCAATTCCCGAATGTGTTGATGCTGCCATGGCTGATTTGCGACTACCGTGGGACCTCACGCGATATGACCCTGCCTCGCTATCGCGCCATGGTCTTTGCGATCTCATTATTAGGCCTCGTTGTGCCCCTATTGGGCGCGCGGCCTGTCGTCGTGATGATCCTGAGCCAAGCGTTTAATGCCGTCATCTTGCCCATCACTGTGGCGTGTATTTTTTACCTAGCGAACCGCAAAGACCTGATGGGCGAATATAAAAACGGGCTGTTCGCGAATGCGGCTCTTCTTTTGATATTGCTATTTTCACTCTTTACCTCTGCGACCGCCATACGCGGTGTGGTGCAGATTTTGGCAGGGACATGATGAAAGCCGAACAACCGGATTTTGAAAGCCCGGACTTTCTAAAAACCCATATCGCATCCATACTCGATTTTTACGCCCCACGCATAGACGGACCAGAGGACGGATTTCGTAGCTGCTTTTTAGATGACGGCACATGCTATGACCCGCATCTACGACAGCTCGTCGGGTCCGCCCGCTATGTCGTCAATTATGCGACAGCCTATTGCCGAGATCGGGATCCGCAACATCTCGCTTGGGCAGAGGCAGGACTGGACTTTCTGACCCGCGTCCACCGCCAAGCCAATGGAGGCTATGTCTGGCAGATCGAGCGCGGCGTTGTCACAGATGATCGCATCATGGCCTATGGTCACGCCTTCGTCCTGCTGGCGGCCGCGCAGTGTTTCAAAGCCGGCATTCAGACAGCGCAGAATACGATGAATGAGATTTTTGATTTCATGGAAACCTATTTTTGGGACTCCGCTGGACGCGCCTATTTCGATGAACGCGATGCATCGCTTGAAACGCTCTCACCCTATCGCGGGCAAAACGCGAATATGCATATGTGCGAAGCCCTTTTGTCGGCATGGCAAGCCAGTGGCGAGACACGCTATCTCAACCGTGCAGAAGCCTTAGCAGAGCGTTTTGCCTTCGAACTCGCTGCGCAATCTGACGGATTAATTTGGGAGCATTATGACGCCGATTGGCAGGTCGATATGACCTATAACATCGACAACCCCAATGATCGTTATCGCCCTTGGGGCTTTCAAATCGGACATCAAACAGAATGGGCGAAACTGCTCCTCATCTTGGACGAGGAACGCCCCAACCCGAAACTCTTGCCTAGGGCAGAAGAGCTCTTTCAACGCGCGATGCGCATGGGATGGGATACAGAGCATGGCGGCCTGATTTACGGCGTTGGGCCGGACGGCACAGCCTGTTCTACCGACAAACACTTCTGGGTGCAGTCAGAGAGTTTTGCCGCGGCGTGGCGTCTCTTTTT
The DNA here is from genome assembly GCA_964414555.1 of uncultured Algimonas sp. Lineage (GTDB taxonomy): Bacteria > Pseudomonadota > Alphaproteobacteria > Caulobacterales > Maricaulaceae > Litorimonas. The sequence goes on along the minus strand of CAYPWW010000046.1, from coordinate 1,790 downwards.
AAGAACAGGCGAAGGCCTCTACCGCGAGGATTACAACCGTCTTTGGGCATGGAGTTGGGACCATATGGTCGACCATAAACATGGCGCATGGCACCGCGTCTGCAATGCAAAAGGAACGCCAATCAGCGATCAGAAATCCCCCCCCGGCAAGACTGATTACCATACAATGGGAGCCTGTTGGGATGTGTTACAGGTGATGGGAGGCTGAAATTGGGAAAATACGTTACTAACTCATATTACGATTTTACTTCGCCCGCTTTCCATTTTGGAAAGTCATTCCCAGTAGCTATCAAAGCGTTGGATCATACCCTCGAAGCCGACCTCTTTGACTAAGGCTTTCACCCAGTTGTCGACATATTCGAGATCATAGAGCTCGTCTTCAAAATACTCTGGCATCCAAGCTTGGCTGGAGTCGATAATTAAGCCATAGCCGCACCTTGCGACAGATGCGATAATGGCCAGTACCGCGAAATTGCCAAGGCCTTTTTTCCCGCGGACATATCCTGTACCGGACATGACATCGAAAGAACCCTGATCTACAGGGATTCGGCCCATATATACTTCCTGCGCATCGGACTCTTCATGCTCCCAAATGATCGCTTCGACGGGTGTTTCAAACCCTAAAGATGGAAACCAAGTATAAAACCTATCAGAATCCTGAATTGATTTTTCAGAGGTTGGACTACTTATACTTGGAGCCCAGGTCTTTAATGGACACCACAGCTTTAGAGTTGCGCGTAATGATGCTTCTAAATCCTCAATAGAAATTTTCGGGACCCCAGAAATCGCGGCTGATAAATCAGATGACATTATTCATTTTGAGGCAAGCTTCAGAAATTAAGATAAGTCAAAGAAGAACTATTTCTAACTTTTGATCAGCCCCGCAACTTGCGTCTGCTTGAGAGGCCTCCTTTAGAAGATCAACAATACGGTCAAAGTCTTTTCCCATAGCTTTTGAAGAGGCGGCGGAGTCATTCCACACAATTTTATATGGTCTACTTAGAAAACCAGTAAGCACATCCCACAATGCACTGTAATTCCCTCCGTAGAAATCTGGCACATCTAGAGCTTTCGCAAACGCTTCATGGAAATCAGTAAGACTTTTTATGGTTTCGCCTGACAAATTAAATATCATTTCCAGCGGCCTCCAGCGTACGGCAAGAATGTTTTGTAGTGATCGGCGGTTACATAAGCCAAACCATCGTTCGAATACACTGTCCGTCGTCATATAATTTGTCCCAGATTTCGGCCTGGGCTAAGAGAGACTTTGCTCATCATGTTGGTTGATATTAGGCGACGGCTTTGCGGTATTGCAAGCGTCGGTGTTCGATAGTTTTAGCTTTGATCCTTTCTCTTCTGTTTAAAATAGATTGTGCACGGCCGAAGTAGACATCGGCAGGTGTTACGTTGTTGAGGCTTTCGTGGTAACGTTCGTGATTATAATGCTCGACGAAGTTCTCGATCTGGCGTTCTAGATCGCCGGGCAGGAAGTAGTTCTCGAGCAGCACACGGTTCTTGAGCGTCTGATGCCATCTCTCGATTTTACCCTGTGTTTGCGGATGATAAGGCGCGCCTCTGACATGGCTCATACCGTTGTCATTGACGTAATCTGCTAGTTCGCCAGAGATATAACTCGAGCCATTGTCTGAGAGCAGACGTGGCTTGTGGACGACATTGGCTTGGTCACAGCCAGACGCCTCAAGCGCCATATTGAGCGTATCAGTCACATCGCTCGTCTTCATCGTCGTGCAGAACTTCCAGCTGATGATGTAGCGCGAGAAGTCATCCAG
>CAYPWW010000045.1:0-19828 GCA_964414555.1 uncultured Algimonas sp. | reverse complement strand
CTGGACAACAACGCGGTCGTGGAGGGGACGAAATTTCATGCGTCTTCTCTCTTTTTGTGTGAGCAGATAAGGCTTGGCACTCACCGAGGGAGAGTGCCAGTGGCAGGCATATGTGCGCCCAAACGGGACTCTTCAACCCGTCATGAGAAGATTCTTTTTAAAAAGTAAAAGCTTGCAGGGCTCTGCCGCTGGCTTTTGTTCAGAACTGATAGCTCAGGCTGATCGCGCCGCTGCCGGATGCCCGCCCGTTGCCATATTCATACCGTGTCAAATCCAGCCGAACCTGCACTTTATCCCGCTCAAGAAAGCTGTAGGCGATCCCGCCGCCATAGGCGAGGCCGTCCAAATCGGCTTCGCCGTCAAGGCTGCGACTTGTGACTTGGCTTGTCGCATAACCAAGGCGGGTAAAGACCTCGAGCCCCGTATCCGCGCCATTATTGTAGATTGGCAAACGGGGCCGCACGAAAGCGCCAAACCGCCCGCCGTAATCAGCGATGCCGTCCATATCGGAATTTGACGTACTAAACGCGGCTTCCCCTTCGATCGCGATGAAACGATGCGCCACAATGCCGCCGCGTAAGGTGATATTGCCAGTATTCTCTCCGAAAGGTTGAAGGCTTCCGTCAAGATCGAAATCTTCCAAACCAAGGACCTCAAATCCGATACCTACATAAACGCGCGGTGTTTTAGGCGTGTCTGGCGGGGCATCTTGGGCAAGTGCCGCTGTAGGGAGAAGCAGTAAGGACAAGAGCATTGAGGGGATGCGTGTCATGGGTTGGCCTCTATAATTACATAAGATGCAGTTCTGACGCTCCGCTTGGGACCGTCAACACACGCCATGTTTCGCGGTGTTGCGGTTATGCGAAGAGATCACGGTTTCTTTTGCGCTGTGCCACGTTACAAAGTGCCAAGCATTGGGAGTGAAGATATGACATTTCGTTCGATGATTTTAGCCGGCGTCGCGAGTTTGGCACTGGCCGCTTGTGCGCCATCTACAGATATTCCGGCGCTAGATGTGACGCCCGCCTCAGCGCTATCCATCGATTATGAAAAATTCACACTCGACAATGGGCTTGAGGTGATTTTGCAAGTCGATCGCTCTGATCCGATCGTGGCTGTCACAACCGTCATCCACGCAGGGTCTAACCGTGAGAAACCCGGGCGCACGGGCTTTGCGCATTTCTTTGAGCACATGGCGTTTAACGATAGCGAAAATGTCCCGCGCGGCTGGAACCGGAAAGCGATCCCTGACTGGGGTGGGCAGCGCAATGGCGGAACGTGGTCCGATGGAACGATTTATTACGAGGTCGTGCCGAAAGACGCCTTCGATAAGATTCTTTGGATCGATTCCGACCGCCTCGGTTACATGATCAACACGGTGACGGTCGCCGCGCTGGAACGTGAAAAGCAGGTCGTCAAAAACGAGAAACGCCAGCGCGTCGATAATGCCGCTTATGGCTACACGGGTGAGGTGATCCGCAAGGCGCTCTATCCCGAAGGCCACCCCTATAGCTGGACCGTCATCGGTTCGCTGCCAGACCTCCAAGCCGCAACGCTGGATGATCTGCGTGAATTCCATACGGATTGGTACGGGCCAAATAATGTCAGTCTTTCCATCGTCGGCGACATCGACATCAAAGAGACAAAGGCCAAGGTCGAAGCTTGGTTCGGCGAAATTCCACGCGGTCGAGAGGTTGAAAAACCCGCGCCGCAGCCCGTGACACTGACGGCGACGAAAAACCTCTGGTTCGAAGATAATTTCGCGAAACTGCCAGAACTGCGTCGGGTCTATCCAACCGTCGAAGATAATCACGCGGATGAGATTGCGCTCAACCTTCTCGGTGGCCTGCTGGGTGGGTCTCGCAACTCTCCGCTCTCAATAGAGATTGTGGATGATGCCAAGCTCGCCCCGCGCGTCTCGGCCTATCACAGCGCCTCGGAAGTCGCGGGCGAGTTTGTCATGCGCGTGCGTGCCAAGCCCGGCACCGATCTGGACGATGTGCAGGCGGCACTCGACCGCGCGCTGGCAACGTTCGAGGCGCAAGGCGTGAATGAAACCGACCTAGCGCGGATCAAGGCTGAGCAAGAGACGTCAATCTATAACAGCCTGTCGACGGTTTTGGGCAAGTCCCGCAATCTCGCGACGAATAATGAATTCGCGGGAGACCCCGCGTGGTCCGTCAAAGTCGCAGAGATGGTGCAAGCCACCACCGCGGCTGAAATCCGCGCGGCCTATAACAAGTATATCGCGGACAAGCCCTATGTGATGACGAGCTTTGTGCCCAAGGGCGGCGAAGACTTGGCCGTAGAAGGTGCGGAGCGCGCCACCGTTTGGATCGAAGAGGTCAAAGCGGACGTCGCCTCGGAAGAGGTCAGTGCCGGTGATATTGCGGAATATGAAAAGACGCCGACAAAGATGGATCGCTCAGAGCCGCCTTTTGGTGAGCTGCCACTCCTGAAAATGCCAGATATTTGGGAGCGCGATGTCGCCGGTGTTCCGGTGCGCGGGATTGTCTCGGACGAAGTTCCACTGGTGACATTCGACATAACCCTGCCGGGTGGGCGCTGGACAGAAGGTGCAGACGCGAATGGTCGTCTCGCACTATTGTCCGATCTGATGGAAGAAGGCACAGCCAACCGTTCCGCCGGAGAGCTGGAACAAGCTATTGGCCTGTTAGGTGCCGGGATTAGCGTCTCTGCCGGATCGGAAGAACTCACAGTCACGGCGACAACATTGGCGCGAAATTTCGAAGACACGGTTGCCTTGGTGAGCGAAGTCCTGACGCAGCCCCGCTGGGAGGCGGAGGATTTTGAGCGCGCGAAATCTGCGCGACTGACATCAATTGCGGGACGCGCCGCCAATCCAAATGCGATTGCGTCCAATGCTTATAATCGTCTGATCTATGGCGACGCCCATCCGTTGGGCCGTCCCGGTGGCGGGGCGGCTGACACCGTTGGCGCGTTGCAGATGGAAGACCTGAAAGCGGCGCATGCGGCTCTGCTCTCTGCACCCGCACGGATGCATATTGTCGGCGATATTGCCCCCGATCGCGCGGCGAAGGGTCTGGCGATACTCGCTGACGCTGTGACGCCAGATGAGACGGAGCGCCCGAATTACGCGATCCCAGATCAAGCGGCGGCGGGGCACGTCTTCTTCATCGACGTTCCCGGGTCCAAGCAATCCGTGCTGCGGATCGGAAAGTTGACGGCGGCGACGGGTGAGCCGGATTTCAATAAAATCCGTTTCACGAATGAAAAACTCGGCGGCGGCATTTCCGGTGATCTGGCACAGGTCCTGCGGATCGAGAAGGGCTACACCTACGGCGCTTACAGCTCGATCCCAAATGGCACGGTCACGCGGCCCTTCACGATTGGCTCCTCCGTGCGGGCCAACGCGACCGCCGCGTCCTTAGAGGTCATCCGCGAAATGCTCCGCGAATATGGACCAGAGTTTGACGATGCCGCCGTTGAGACGACGCAGCAAAAGCTGATCAAGGAGAACACACGCGCCTTTGAGAGCCTCGGGGCCAAGCTGAACACGCTGCGCAATATCGGACGCTATGGTCTGCCCAAGGACTATGTCGAGGTCGAACAGGCCGAGCTTGTCGATATGCAACTGGCAGATTTCAAACGTGTCGCGGCGGAATACCTCAATGAGTCTGAGATGGTCTACCTCATCGTTGGCGATGCGCAGACGCAGCTGGCCCCTGTGCAGGACTTTGCGCGTGAAACGGGCAAAGGCGACGTTGTCCAGCTCGACATCGAAGGCCGACCGCTTGCGCCATAGCCTTGTCATCTTAGCCGTTGCCTTAACGGGCTGCGCGACGGGCGGGGCGCCGTCCGATTTCGTCTATGAGACGACGGCCCGAAAACAGCAGGGCGTCATAGGCACGGCGGCACGGGACCGTGCGGCACAGGCGTTATTGTCGGCGGGCGTAGTTCAAGATCCGGAAGGCGACTTGATAGCTGCGCTACCCAACGCAGAGGTAAACCTCCGTCGTTGGGGGCTTCACTATTTTGACGAAAACTGGAACCGCTATCACGCGGTCTTAGACGCGGATGTGAAGACGTCAGATGGGAAGACAAAATGCCGTCTGCGCGGCCCAGACGCCGTGGAAGCCGCGCCCAGCTTTGACGAAATCACAGCCGAAGGCGGAACGTTGTTGCAAGCGCAGCTAGAGGCCCTCGTGCAGCTTTGCGCCTCTGAGGCCCTTAACCCAGATCGACCATCAGACGCCCCACCGAATGAGTGAAGCTATTGGGCAAGATGTCCTGCTCGCCCGTCCATTGGATGTTTGGAAAACGCGCCAACATCTGACGATAAACGACGTCCAGCTGCATATTCGCAACGCGCTGCCCCAGACAAACATGCGGGCCGATGCCAAAGGCCAGATGTTCTTTCGCGTTCGTCCGATGAATGTCGAACGTATCAGGGTCCGCAAAAACAGATGGGTCGCGGTTCGCAGCGCCATAGAACATGATAACTTTGTCGCCCGCCGCGATTGTCTGTCCACCCAATTCGGTATCCATCGTCGCCGTGCGTCGCATATAGATGACGGGGCTGACCATACGGATCGCCTCATGCGTCATCGCGGGAATGAGATCGGGATTAGCAATTAATTCCGCTTTGGCGTCTGGAAATTCGGTCAACAGACGCATCGTGCCGGAAATCGAATTCCGCGTTGTGTCATTGCCCGCAAAAACGATCAGCAACCAAGAGCCATCGAGATATTCATCCGCCAGTTTCGCGCCGTCCACTTCGGCATTGGCAATCGACGAGAGCAAGTCCTCGCGCGGGTTGGCGCGGCGGTCTTGCAAGATCGCCTGACCGTAATCGAACATGGCTTGGACTTCTTGTAGGAAGGTCATGATCTGCGCCGGATCGACATTGCCCAGTTCTTCTTGTTCAAGCGTATATTGCGCGAGTTCCAGCATCTCCATCCAAGCGGCGATCTTGGGGCGATCTGCTTCGGGAATACCGAGAATTTCGCAGAGCGTGAAAAGGGGGAGTTTTTCGCTGACCGTCGAGACAAGATCACAGACAGGCCCAGCCGCCACGAGATCGTCCATAAGTGTCGTAACATAGGCTTCGACTTTGACCCGCAAGCGCTTCACATAGCCCGGGGTGAACCACGCCATATGCTCGCGACGAAGGCCCATATGATGCGGCGCATCGAGGCAGATCATCGTGTCGAGTGACGCGCGATGCAGTAGCGGATGCCGCCGCGCTTCGTCCAAATAAGCGGCTAGAATTCCGCCCGCCTGCGACGAGAAGGTCTTCGTATCAAGATTGGCTTGTCGCACGAGATCATAAGAGGTGAGCGCCCAAAACCCTGCGCTGCCTTTCATGGGATGCCACGCAATTGGCGCACGTTCTCGCATCTCTCGATAGGCCTCAAACGGCAGGCCTGATGTAAAATTGGCGGATTTTGTCAAATCTAACGGCGGGGTAAAATCCGAAATGGGTGCCTGCGAAGGTGGGCCTTCACCAGGGTCGGGTGTGTAGGTTTGGCTGACAAGATCGAGGGCCATGGGTTTCTCCGCTTTCGATCTGTTTAGCGGTCCGTTTCGTCACGGCAAGCCAGCGCGCGTGCATGGCGAGGTTTCAGGATACGCGCATGGTGTTATGTTCGGACCGTCTGGGGAGTCTTCAGCGTAGATAAAGACTTGCGTCAGGACTTCGGCCCTTTTTTCCCGTAGCCGGATTTCGGGTTATGCTTCGCAGCCTCAGCATCCAAAGGCCAGCGCGGGCGGGCGGGCGCGTCCCAGCTATCCGTGAGCCCCAAAGCCAGCCGTTCGGCCCCTGCAACGGCGATCATCGCGGCATTGTCTCCACAGAATTTTAGGGGCGGTGCGATGAAGTCGAAGTCCTCTTTCGCGGCAATCTTCGTCAGGCGCGCGCGCAATTCCGTATTGGCCGCCACGCCGCCCGCAACGACAAGGCGTGCCCGACCCGTTTCGCCTGTCATCTCGCGGTAAATCTTGATCGCCTTGCCTAAACGTTCATCCATGACGTCCGTAATGGCGCGTTGGAAACTGGCGGCGATATCTGCCCGTGCGCGGTCGGACTTGTCGCTGGCATCCCACGCCCGCGCGACAGCGGTTTTGAGTCCGGCAAAAGAAAAGTCGGCATGGGGTTTCCCGCGTAGGGGACGGGGCAGGGCGATGGAGTCTGGATTGCCGCGTTCCGCCCAGGCTTGAACTTGCGGGCCGCCCGGGAAACCTAGCCCCATGACTTTGGCCGTCTTGTCGAACGCTTCCCCCGCCGCATCGTCAATCGTACTGCCAATGCGGACATAGTCGCCCAAGCCTTTGACGCAGAGCAATTGCGAGTGCCCGCCCGAGACGAGCAAAAGCAGATAAGGAAACGGGCAGTCCTGCGTCAGACGCGGGGAGAGGGCATGGCCTTCCAAATGATTGACCGCGATCAGCGGCTTTCCCAGCGCCATGGCCAAACCCTTCGCGCCCAACAGCCCCGTTATGACGCCGCCGATCAACCCGGGTCCTGAGGTGGCTGCGACACCGTCGAGTTCGTTCCAGCTAACACCAGATTCGCGGACGGCTTTGCCGACGATGGGTTCTAATTTGCGCATGTGCGCGCGGGCGGCGATTTCTGGCACGACCCCACCAAAGGGGCGATGTTCTTCGTCTTGGCTGGCCACGATATTCGACAGAAGCTCGATGGTCCCATCTGCGTGACGGCGCAGGACAGCTGCCGCCGTTTCGTCGCACGAGGATTCAAGTCCCAAGACGGTCAGGGTTGCTTGAGGTGACTGTAATTTTCGGGCAGTGGCCATGCGGCCGATCTAAGGAGTTTACGCGCCTCATGCAATCATCTGACCACACTAGACCTTTGGTTATCGGCACGCGTGGCTCGCCCTTGGCCCTATGGCAAGCCAAGCGCGTGCGGCAGCTGATTTGTGATGCGACAGGAAAGACAGAAGCCGAGGTTATCCTGAAAGTCCTGACGACTAGCGGGGATACCATCAAAGGCGAGTTGAAAGACTTTGGCGGCAAAGGCCTGTTTACGCGCGAGCTGGAGCTGGCCTTGCTGGACGGTTCTATCGATCTAGCCGTCCATTCTATGAAAGACGTCCCAACGGTTGGACATAATGATCTTGTCGTGGCGGCGATCTTGCCGCGCGCAGATGTGCGCGACGGATTTATTAGTGTGAAATATGACAGTCTGGACGCTCTCCCAGAGGGCGCGCTGATCGGTTCCGCAAGCCTGCGTCGACGGGCACAGCTCGCGGCCTTGCGGCCTGACCTGAATTTCTGCCTCTTGCGCGGAAATGTTGGGACACGGTTGCGTAAGCTCAGCGAAGGCGTCTGCGATGCGACGATGTTGGCCTGCGCCGGCCTGATGCGGTTGAACCAAGAGGATCAGATTACGCAGAAAATTGAGACGGACGTCATGTTACCTGCGCCAGCCCAAGGTGCCGTGGGTGTCGAAATCCGGCGAGATCGGGAAGATTTGCGCGCGGTGCTAGAGCCGCTGAACGACACGGCGACAGAGCTGGCGATCACGGCAGAGCGGGCCTTTCTGCGCGCGTTGGACGGTAATTGCCGGACGCCGATTGCGGCGCTCGCCACGTTGGACGGCGAAACAATGACCCTGCGCGGGGAAGTGTTGGCCAAAGACGGCAGCCTCCGCGTTGCGCAATCTGTCTCTGGCACAGTGACCAAAGCGATCGAGGCCTATGATCTCGGTTTTGGCATGGGCGAAGCTGTGCGTGCAGAGGTCGGTGGCCGGATCGTCTGGGATGACTGACGCCGCCCATAAACGGCCTGTCGTCTGGATCACCCGCACACAACCCGCCGCGGCGGAAAGCGCGAAAGCGTGGCAGGCCGTAGGCGCTAATACGATTGTCTTGCCGCTTTTGGCGGTCGAAGGCGTGGCGCATTCGGGGCGACTTCGGGACCGGACGACGCTCGTCTTCACCTCTAAAAATGGCGTCGATCATTTTCAGCCGGGAGATCGGGACAAGGCCAGCCACATCGTTTGCGTCGGCAATGCGACGGCCGAACATGCGCGCGCGGCGGGTTATGAAAATGTCACCTCGGTCGATGGCACGTCTGAGGATGTCACGGCGTTTTTGCGCAAACATCAGCCACAACATCTTCCCGTTCGGCATGTCTCAGGACAGCATGTCAGAGGCCGCATTGTCGAAGATTTGACCGAAGCGGGATTCTCAGCCTCGCGTCGTATCGTCTATCGGTCAAAGCCTGTCTTGCGCTTGCCTGAACGCGCACCCACTCATGTCGCGCTTTATTCTCCGCTGGCGGCGGAAACCTTTGCGCGGCTCGAAACCCCGCTTGCTTGCACGACGCTGTCAATCAGTCCTGCAACGGACGCCGCGTTGGCGGGTTTATCCGGTCTTGTGCGCCGTATCGCGACCCGCCCGAATGAGGCTGCGATGCTGGCCTTGCTACAGGGTGCAGGGGAAGGGTAGTCTCGCGCTATGTCGAATGACGAAAACACATATGAAGATCACATCACGGCAGATATAGGGGGCGAGCCTGAGGCAGAGATCGAGCCGCCTTATGAGCCCGCCGATGTTGAGGTCGTCGCCCCAGAGGCCGTCAAGCGCGGACCGGGCTGGAAAGCCGTGATTTTGACGGGATTACTCGCCGGCTTGGTCGGCGCGGGCGCAGGTGCGGCAGCGCTTCATTCGGTTGCGCCGAAACTCTTCGCGGCTGACTCTACGCTGGAGCGCCAGATCGAGGCGAAAATATCAATGCTGGAAACCCGTTTGGCGGCGGCTGAGACCCAAGCCGCCCCGACAACTGTGTTCGACGCGACAGCGTTGGAGGACCGACTTGGGGCTTTGGAAGCTCGCACAACCGATGATCTCTCCGACCGTCTGACGGCTCTTGAAGCCATGCCCCGTCCCGAGATCGATCCGGATGCGCTCTCGGCTTTGCAGGCGGCGCAGGTGGATGGCTTTGACTGGCCGGATACGACCCAGATCGAAGCTGTACTGATCAGTATGGACGAACGGCTGACAGAACTGGAAACAGCGGAACCTGCTGGCGATGGAGACGCGTCGCTGGACCGGGATGATCCGATTTTAGAAGAGCTGCGAGAGCGTCTGACCACGTTGGAAACGCGAGAACCTGCCGCAACCATGCCAGCAGATGTCATGGCGCGTCTTGCGGCGCTAGAAGCTACGCCTGCGCCCGCCACCCAACCGCGCTTCGTCCTAGCTTTTCCAAAGGCTGAGATGTTGCATGCCGTGGACGCCAATCGTGAGGGCGGGTTTATGGAGCGGACCTTGTCCAAACATGTTCGGGTGAAATCGGAAGATGACCCGACGACACTCATCAATGGAATTGCGGCTGATATTTCGGAAGGCGACCTCAACGCCGCCGCTGCGAAATTCGAACGCTTGCCCGCGGCGATCCAAGCGCCTGGAAAAGCTTGGTATGCCAGTGTGAAGGACACACCATGACGAAATATATCATTGCGATCCTGCTGTTTCTCGCCGTGCTGGCGGGGGTGCTATTGTGGGTCGGGGACGACATCATGCTGCAGGTTGCCTCGACGGCTACGTCGGGTCCGCTGTCATTCTCTCCAGTAGAGCTGACTTGGCAATTTGCGATCCTGCTGGGCGTTTTCGGAACGCTGGCGCTGATCGGGGTTTGGTCGCTCTTTTTGTGGCTGTGGCGATTGCCGCGCCGTGTGCGGTCTGGGGTCGGTCTGCGGCGTCGCAACCAAGCGCTGGACGCCATGGAAGAAGCCTTGCTCGCAGGCGCAGAAGGCGACGTGTCCAAGGCTCGCAAAAAGGCCGAGAAAGCCCGCGCACTGGTCGGCTCAACGGAATTAGGCCGGATTATCTCTGCGCTCTCGGCTGAAGCCGCTGGCGATAGCGATGAAGCGCTGGGCCACTACACAGCCATGCTGGACAGCGAAAAAACGCGCGCGACGGGTCAACGTGGATTGGCGCAGCACAAGCTGGCAACAGGCGATCTGCCCGGGGCCATTGAGCAATCTCGCGAAGCCTATATCGCGAATCCAGATGCCAAATGGGCGTTTGAGACCTTGTTCAAAGCCGAAGTCGCCAACCATCAATGGGCGGATGCGGCAGAGACTTTGGATGCGGGCGAGAGCCGCAAGCATGTCGAGAAAACCGTCGCGCGCCGTCGCCGCGCTGTGTTGGACACGGCAGAGGCTGATCGCCTGCATGATGACGGCGAAACAACGGCCGCGTTGGAATTGGCCGTGAAAGCTACTTCATTGGCCCCCGATTTTGCACCAGCCATCGCGCTGGCGGCCAAGCTGTTCACCCAAAAAGGCAGCCCGAGAGAGGCGCAAAAACTGATTGAGAAAAGCTGGGACCAAGTTCCACATCCGGCGCTTTCGCTGGCCTATCTCGACACGCTGGACGGCGCGGATAAGAAAACGCGCGAGAAACGCTTGGCCGCTCTTATGAAAGCCAATCCTGATCACCGCGAGACGAAAATCTTGATTGCGGAAGATCAATTGCGCCGCAGCGATCCTGTGCAGGCGTGGGCTGTGTTGAGCCCACTCTTGCGCGAAGAGGGCGCTGACGACACGTGCCCGTCTGCGCGGCTCTGCGTCTTGGCGGCGCAAACAGAAGCGCGGCTTAACAACCCAACCGATGCGGCGCTTTGGATGCAGCGCGCCGCGACAGCCCCGCGGGAAGCGGATTGGTCCGATCTGGACCCCAGTGGGCAAAGTTTTGATTACAGCGCGCAAGACTGGCGTCGTCTGGTGTTCTCGTTTGGCGATACGGGAGAGCTGATCCATCCGCGTTTCGACGCGCGGGCGCCGTCCCGCTTGCCAGGCGTCAGTGATCTGGTTGAGGATACGGTGGAAACGACGCCGGACCTACCCGTTGTGCCGGATGATCCGGGTGCCCCCGATGAGGCCGCAACGGATCTGGCATCTCGCTTGGATAGTTTGCTGGATAAGCCGAAGGGGTAAGGCGAGTTACTTTGTTATTGAGACTTACCCGAGGGCGGGAAGAACGACCTTAGGAATAAGGAAGATGTATGTCCAATAGAGCAACATGGCGGCAAAAAAGAAGCCCATGTCAAAGTTCCCAAGTGGTGGGATGATTTTCCGAAATGGCGCCACGATTGGCTCCACCACGCTGGCGAGGATGCTGTAAATCGTGCGCGCCGTCGGATTGTGAGGCTGAACGATGTTGAGCGTGAAAAGCCACGATAAAATCACATAGGCAAAAAAGATCGCTAATATCAGCCACAGTACAGGTTGAACAAAAAATACAATGATGGATTGGGCAAAGCTCATCGGTGTCAGCCGTCCTTTAAAATTACAAACGTTACTTAGGGAGCCTCCGCCCGCGCGGCAAGGCGGATAATGACCTCGCAGTTTCGTGAGAGGGTGTTATTAGACCGTGTAGTCAATAAATGCTCTTAGGGTGACATACACACTGTTCCACATGGAGAGAGACATGACCCGCCAAATTTTGACAACCGCCCTGTTCGCCGTCGCCACTCTGGGGGCTGCATCGACGGCCCTCGCAACAGAGACAATGCCGGATACACCTGCCGCCACATCGCAGACCCAAATTGTTTCACTCTATAATCTCGATGCACAGGCCCAGACACAGGTCCAGACACAGGCCCAGACTGATTGGATATTGGATTCGGACAAGGCGGACGAAACCCTCCAGCCGATCATTCCGATCTACATGCGTGACACAAATACGGTAGACTTTAACCTCGCCGGACCGATCCGGTTTTCCGTGATGGAAGAACTGGTCCAGCAGCGGTTCCAGAACAACGTCAATGACCGAGGGCCGGTCATTTCAACACTCGATAGCCAGCAATATCTGCGCACAACCCTCGCGGCGGCCAATGTAAAGCTGACCTTCTAAGCGCCACATTCCGTCATATCGTGACGGAAATTGGGCAAGTCTCCGTCATCACCATGCCCCAATCGCTCCCTAATGAGGTTACATCATACAACGGAGAAGGGTTGAGCCATGCAGACGATGAGCCTAGTCAGACGTAACGAATATTCCCCGCGACGGGTCGCGGGCCGCGCTGGGGAGCGTCCGATGCCAAAAATCTATCTGGTCGATGATGACGAAAATATCCTGACCTCCGTCTCTATGTTCCTCGAAGGTGAGGGCTATGAGGTTCGCAAGTTCCATGACGGCGTCTCGGCGCTCGAAGCCCTGAAAGCCTCGCCGCCAGATCTCGCCGTATTTGATGTAAAGATGCCGCGCATGGATGGTTTGGAATTGCTGCGCCGTTTGCGCCAGTCCTCCAACCTGCCGGTTATTTTTCTGACGTCCAAAGACGACGAGTTTGACGAAGCGATTGGTTTCAACATGGGCGCGGATGATTACATCACAAAGCCTTTCTCCCAGCGCCTATTGGGCGAGCGGATCAAGGCCGTCCTGCGCCGCGCCAACCTGACGAATGTCGAAATGCCAACCCCGCAGGAAGGCGATGATAAAGTCATTCGCCGTGGGAAGCTCATCCTCGACCCGAACCGTCATGCCTGTTCTTGGGATGGGGAGCCTGTGCGTCTGACGGTCACAGAATTTTTGATCCTAGAAGCGCTGGCCAAGCGGCCCGGCTATGTGAAATCGCGCGACCAGCTGATGGACGCCGCTTATGACGATCAGATTTATGTCGATGACCGCACCATCGACAGTCACATCAAACGCTTGCGCAAAAAATTCCGCAAGTCGGATAAAAGCTTTGACGGGATCGAAACGCTTTATGGCGTGGGTTATAAATACAAGGAAGCCTAGCGCTTTCGCGCCCCGCCCATTGGCGCGGCAGATGCCCGCGTTTTCCGACAAGACCTCGCCGTAATTCCCTGTTACGTCTGCCTCTATGAGCGAGCCTGACCCTCAGCCTAAGCCAAAACCGCGCAAGCGCCGCCGCCGAAATCGGCGGATGGGACCGCGCCGTTCGGTCTTTGCCTCGCGGCTGACGCGAAATATCTTTCTCTCCAATTTGATCGGCTTGCTGATCCTCGTGACGGGCGCGCTGGCTATGAATCCGCTCAAAGGCGGGTTGATCCAAGCCAAGACTGCGAACCTCAACTCACTCGCCAATACGATCACGACGGTCATGGGCGAGCAGGCGACAGGGTTTGGCACGGCGGCAGAGCTCGACGTCATGGGCGCCCGGCAAGTCCTGCGCGGCGTCGATGTGCCAGAGGGCTGGCGTGTGCGCTTGCACAATCGCGCCGGCGAGCTGGTCGCGGACACGGCGGCGCTGGATGAAACGATTTCGGTCATGGAACTCGCGCCAATTGTCGAAGACCCCCCTGAACCGCCGTGGCAGGACGTTTGGCGTGCGCGGGCGAAAACGCGAATTGACAATACGCTCCACAATCTGCCCTGGGCCAAGCGTCGTCGAGACAATCTCCGCCGCGATTTGAAGTCCGAAATCCGTGCTGGCCTCGAAGGGGATTCGACGACAGGGCCACGCTATGATGACGAAGACACGCTGCTGGTGACGGTCTCTCAACCCGTGCAACGCGTGCAGCAAGTGCTGGGCGTTGTGACGGTTGAGAGCTTAGATGTCGAAAATATCGTCGCGGAAGAACGTCGCGCGCTGATGCCGTTCATTGGCTTGGCGTTTCTCGCGATGTTCCTCTCGTCGCTGGCGCTGACGCTTTTCATCAGCTTGCCGATGCGCCGTTTGGCGCGGGCGGCAGAACGGGTCACGCGCAGTGCAAAATCCCGCGATGCCATCCCGGATCTCTCGCGCCGTCGTGACGAGATTGGTGACCTCTCGCTGGTGCTGCGAGACATGACGCAGGGGCTGTATACGCGGATTGATGACATCGCGAATTTCGCGGCTGATGTCGCGCATGAGATTAAAAACCCGCTGACGAGTCTCCGTTCGGCCTCTGACACGCTCCGTGTCGCGAAAAAGGCCGAACAGCGTGAGAAGCTGATCGATATTATCCAGCAAGATGTCTCTCGCATGGACCGCTTGATTACCGATATTTCTAAGGCCTCAAAAGTCGACGCCAATCTCGCTCGGGAAACCGCGCAGATTCTGGACGTCGCTGAAATCACAGAAAATATCGTCGAGTTTTACGAGCAGACACGTCGCGGTGACGGCGCGCATGTCGTCGATGCGACCGAGCTGGACCCGAATAATCCCGTTTATATCCGCGCCTATGAAACGCCTTTTGCACAGGTTCTGCGAAATCTAATCGATAATGCGCTGACATTTTCGCCCGATGACGGTGTCGTCACGGTCACTGCGAATAAGGCGGGTAAACGTGTGATTGTCACGGTGGAGGATGATGGCCCCGGAATTCCAGAGGATAATTTGGAGACGGTCTTTGACCGCTTTTACACCCAGCGCCCGAAGGGCGCGAGTTTTGGCTCTCATTCCGGCTTAGGGCTGGCAATTTGTCGCCAGATTATTACGGCCCATCGCGGCACGATATTGGCGGAAAACCGACTGGACGACGCCGGCGAAGTCATCGGCGCGCGGTTTATCGTGGATGTCCCCCGCCAACGCACGTCGCAATAATCCTGCCTTAAAGATGGTATTTATCCCTTCACAGTCCGCGCAAACTGTGATGATGTGTTCTTTCGATTGATGGAAAGGCTCTCACTTTGATCGGACTCGTTATCGTGACCCATGGCCAGCTGGCCATAGAATTGCGCCGTGCGACAGAACATGTCGTCGGGCCGCAGGATATGATGGAAACCATCTGTATTGGTCCGGATGATGACATGGAGCGCCGCCGCAATGATATCCGCGCCGCCGTTGAGCGCGTAGACAGCCGAGCAGGTGTGATCTTGCTGACGGATATGTTCGGTGGGACGCCGTCTAATCTGGCGATTTCCATGCTGCGCGACGGCAAAGTCGAAGTCCTCGCGGGCGTCAATCTTCCCATGCTGATCAAACTGTCAGAAGCGCGCCAGACGGCGTCTCTGGCTGAGGCGAGTGAAAAAGCCCGTGATGCGGGTCGGCGCTATATTGCGATTGCGTCTAAAATCCTCGCAGGTGAGGGCTAACTCTTGCCTGACGCAACGGTCCGCCTGACGCTGGTGAACAAGCGAGGCCTGCACGCGCGGGCGTCGAATAAATTCATGGAAACCGTCCTGCGCTTTGACGCCGATGTCCGTGTCACAAGCCACAATGATGTCTGCGCAGAAAGCGTTGAAGCCGACAGCGTCATGGAGTTGCTTTTGCTCGGCTCTGCCTGCGGTGAGGATATCACGGTTTGCGCGAATGGTCCCGAGGCTCAACACGCCGTAGATGCGCTGACTAAGCTCGTCCGCGCAGGATTTGGGGAAAACGAATGAAGCGCGCCGCCATTGCTTGTTTGCTTTTAACGGCGTGCGGCTCGACGGATATTTTCAATCCGGCCAGTGCCTATCCTCCTGATCCGTGGGTCAAAGGCTATTCCGATCCGGATGATTGTATTGGCGGGGAAAAGCTGGCGGCGCAGCGCTTTGATCTTCCGACCTATCCGAAACGAGCTTTTCGCTCCGGCCGCCAAGGCTGGACGATTGTGCGTTTAGACGTCAGTGCGAATGGCGCGACCGAAAACGTCCGCATCGAGCGTGCTGTGCCAAGTGGCATGTTCGACAAAGCCTCTCGCAAGGCCGTAGAAAATTGGCAGTTTGCCCCGCCCGCCGCGCCGCTCTCCGATTGCCGCGTTCTTTTGCGCTACCGCGCGGGCACGGTTGAGCTGGGCAGTTAACCGCCCCTTCAGCCAGCTGTGATACTGGCTACTTATGGAAACTCAGCGTAAAATTGTGCCTGTCATTCTGTCAGGCGGTGCCGGCAGCCGCTTATGGCCCGTCTCTCGTCAAGCTGCGCCAAAACAAATGCTGCCTTTGGTGACGGATCGGACGATGATCCAAGAGACCGTCGCGCGCTTTGACGACGCTATGTATCACCCGCCCGTCTTTATTTGTAACGCTGCGCATGCGCCCGTCATACGTGAGCAAATGGCCGAGATTGGTCGTGAAGCGGGAGCATATATCGTTGAACCTATGGGACGGAATACGGCGCCGGCCGCGCATGTCGCGGCCTTGCATGCCTTGAAGTTGGATGAAGATGCGCTGTTCCTGCTCGCGCCAGCCGATCACCATATTTACAAGCCGGATGCGTTTCGTCAGGCCGTTGCCTCTGGAGCACCCATCGCGGCGAAAGGGCATCTGGTGACCTTTGGGATCACGCCAGATCATCCGGCCACTGGCTTTGGTTATATCCGAAAAGGCGAGACGCTCGGCCCCGGTGTTTTCAAAGTGGATAGCTTCGTCGAAAAACCCCCGTTGGAGGTGGCGCAGAACTATTTCGAGTCCGGCCAATACGCTTGGAATTCCGGGATATTCCTCGGCAATGCCAAGACAATGCTCTCAGAAATGGAGCGTTACTCACCCGGTGTCGCAACGCCAGCCGAGCAGGCCTACACGCAGGCCCGTGTTGAGGGTGATATCATCTATCTGGATGCAGCGGCTTTCGCAGCTTGTGAAGGCGCGCCCGTGGACAAAGCCGTAATGGAACATACCGAATTGGCGGCTGTTATCCCGTGTGATCTGGGTTGGCATGATATCGGCAGTTTCCGCGCTCTGCACGAACTGCTGGCTGAGGACGGCATGTCCGTCAAAGGCGATGTTCTGACGTCCGGCACATCAAACGCTCTGATTGACACGGATGGCCCACTGGTGGCTGTCGTCGGGATGGAGAATGTTGCCGTTCTGGTCCGCGACGGACGGGTTCTCGTGCTGAATTTGGATCAGGCACAAGATGTGAAAGAGATCGTCAGCCAGCTTAAATCCGCTGAGAAAACCGAGCTGCTCTAGCGCGTTTCCAGATAGGTGCCGTAAGCGGCCCGCAATCCTTCGACCAGCGTCGTTTTCGGCGTCCAGCCCATCCCGCGTAGTCGCGTCGAGTCCATCAACTTGCGCGGCGTGCCATCAGGCTTGGTCCGATCAAAGATGAGCTTACCCTCATATCCCACCGCTGCGACAACCGCCTCTGCTAGTTCAGCAATCGACGTTTCGATGCCTGAGCCCACATTGACGATCTCGGGCGAGGACCAATTTTGGAAAATATGAACGATCGCATCTGCCGCATCTTCGGCGTCTAAGAACTCACGCAGTGGCGTTCCTGTGCCCCAAATTGATAGTTCCGGCGCACCGTCGATTTTCGCCTGATGCGCCCGACGCAGCAGGGCGGGAATGACGTGGCTGTTTTCGGGGTGGTAGTTATCACCGCGCCCATAAAGGTTACACGGCATCGCGCTGATAAAATCGCAGCCATATTGTGCGCGATAGGTCTGGCAGAGGTGGATGCCGGCGATCTTGGCCACCGCATAGGCAGAATTTGTCGGCTCTAGCGGCCCTGTCAGCAGGGCGCTTTCCGGAATAGGTTGCGGTGCAAATTTCGGATAGATGCAAGAACTACCCAGATAGATCAGCTTTTCGACCTCCGCCAGATGGCTGCCATGGATGACATTAGCTGCAATCATCAGATTATCGTGCAGGAATTGCGCAGGATAGGTCGAGTTGGCGTGGATACCGCCCACCCGCGCGGCGGCAACGAAAACGGCCTCAGGCTTGTTTTCTGTAATCCAAGCTGCAGTGGCGGTCTGATCCCGTAGGTCCAGATCGGTCGAACTAGGCTGTAAAATCTCCGCCGGATGTTCCGTCGCCAGCCGCCGGATCAAGGCCCCGCCGACCATACCGCTGGCGCCCGCGACCCAGACACGTTTGCCTGTCAGATCATACCGTGTTTCAGTCATTGAGGTTTTTTCAATTTTCGCGTCATACATAATGCGGCATAAGCCGGAAATCCTTCGGAATCAAAATGCGTTTGGGAACTGATCATGGCAAAGTTTTTCGGCACGGACGGCGTGCGTGGTCTCGCCAATGCGGGCAAGATGACACCCGACAGCGTTATGCGCTTGGGTCAGGCGGCGGGACGCTATTTTAAAGCGACACACGGGCGGCGGCCTTCTGTCGTTATTGGTAAGGATACGCGTCTATCCGGCTATATGATTGAACCCGCGCTGGTGGCGGGCTTCACGAGTGTTGGCATGGATGTGAAGCTCACCGGACCTATCCCGACATCAGCCGTGTCGCTGCTGACGCGGACGTTGCGCGCGGATATGGGCGTGATGATCACGGCTTCCCATAATAAGTATCATGATAATGGCATCAAATTCTTCGGCCCCGACGGACGCAAACTCTCAGACGCGGCGGAAAACCAAATTGAGAGCTATCTGTTAGAGGCTGGCGAAGGCCTCGCCACGTCCGACAAATTGGGCCGCGTCGTGCGCCACGAAGATATGCAGGCGCGCTATATCGAAATTGCGAAAGCCAGCTTTCCGCGCCGTATGCGGCTGAACGGGATGAAAGTTGTTATCGATTGCGCCAATGGTGCAGCCTATCGCACTGCGCCAGCAACTTTGTGGGAGTTGGGCGCGGAGAGCGTTATCCCGATTGGCGTGTCTCCAGACGGAACAAACATCAATCAGGACTGTGGTTCGACCTCGACGATGTTGCTGTCGGAAACCGTTGTTGCACATGGCGCGGATTGCGGTGTTGCGCTGGACGGCGATGCGGATCGCCTGATCATGTGCGATGAAAACGGACGGATTATCGATGGTGACCAACTGCTCGCGCTGATCGCCTCTGGTTGGCAGGAAAGTGGTCAACTTGCAAAGCCGGGCCTCGTGGCGACGGTCATGTCTAATCTTGGGTTAGAGCGATTTATCGAAGGCCGGAAGCTCGAATTTATCCGCACACCCGTGGGTGACCGTAGCGTCGCCGCGCGCATGCGTGCGGATGGGTATAATCTGGGCGGTGAACAATCCGGCCATATCCTGATGACGGATTACACGCCGACAGGCGACGGCACGGTTGCGGCCTTACAAGTGCTGGCTGAAATTCTGCGTCAGGATAAACCGGCCTCCGAAGTGCTATCGCTCTTCGATCCTGTCCCACAAATGCTCAAAAACGTGCGATATGCTGGTACCTCGCCTATGGAACACCCTGATCTGGCGGCGGCGATTGAAGATGCGAAATCCGATTTCGGTAATGCGGGACGCGTCCTCGTTCGGGCATCTGGCACGGAACCGCTGATCCGCGTGATGGCGGAAGGCGATGATGCCGGCAAGGTTGACCGCATCACCGACGAACTCGTTTCGGTTATCACCCGTTTGGCAGGGTAAATCTTAGGCGAAAAAGCGTTCTAGCCGTAATCACGGCTTTGCCTTGGTCGCACATGCGGCTAAGCCCGCCCTCAGCTAGGGGATAGTCTCAAAGGGGAAGCCGGCGTGTTCGCAGGGTCCGACATCATGACATGGGCCAGCTTGGCCGCAATCGTCATTGCGGTCGTCGCTGTGATCTTTGCTTTGCGTCTGGCGTTGCGCGAGGGCGCGGGCAGTGCGCGTTGGAAAGCCAAGGCTGTCGATCTGGACCGTCAAGTCGGGGCCTATGACGCGATCATGGGCGCTTATCCGGGGCTGATCCTTGTTTGGGAAGAAGACGCCGGCGCCGCGCAAACGGGCTGGGGTGATCCGAAAGTCTTGGGTAGCCCCGCCGCGCTCGCCTCGATTTTGCGCTTTGCCGATATGGGCAGTGCAAAGACGATGGCGAAGCGTATTCTCGACGGGATTGCTGATCTGAATACAATTTCAGAGGCGGAAGACAGCCAGCCGCTACGCCTCTATGTTCAGGGCCTTCGCACCAAGGGCGCACCGTTTTCCATTTCTATTATTCTGCCGGAAGGCAATGTGATCGAGGCAGATGGGCGCGTTGCCGGACGGCAAGTCGTGCTCTGGCTGGAAGATGCCAGTATCCGGGGAGAAGACGAACGCGCGGCGATTTCC
>CAYPWW010000044.1:19862-20131 GCA_964414555.1 uncultured Algimonas sp. | reverse complement strand
CTGTTCATCGGTGCGATGGGCAAATCTGCGCAATTCGTGCTGCACGTCTGGCTGCCCGATGCGATGGAAGGCCCAACGCCTGTTTCCGCGCTGATCCATGCCGCGACCATGGTGACGGCCGGGGTTTTCCTCGTCTGCCGCGCCTACCCGATTTACGAGCTGGCCCCGATGACGTCTGGCTTCATCACGGCCCTCGGCGCGTTCACGGCGCTCTTCGCGGCGTCCGTTGCGCTCGTGCAGAACGACATCAACCGTGTCATCGCTTACTC
>CAYPWW010000044.1:0-19852 GCA_964414555.1 uncultured Algimonas sp. | reverse complement strand
CTATTCAACCTGTTCGCAATTGGGCTATATGTTCTTTGCCGCAGGCGTTGGCGCCTATGACGCCGCCATGTTCCACTTGTTTACGCACGCGTTTTTCAAAGCTTTGCTCTTCCTCTGTGCGGGTTCGGTCATTCACGCGCTGCATCATCAGCAAGACATGCGCCTGATGGGCGGTATCTGGAAGAAAGTGCCGTGGACCTATGGCGCGATGATTATCGGTACGCTGGCCATTACGGGCATTGGTATCCCGGGCAGCTATACATGGGGCTTTGCAGGCTTCTTCTCGAAAGATGCGATCATCGAAGCCGCCTTTGATGCGCGCGGTGCGTCCAATGCCGCGATCTTCGCATTCTGGATCGGGATCACAGCGGCGCTGATGACGGCGTTCTACAGCTGGCGTCTGATCTTTATGACCTTCCACGGTGAGCATCGTGGCAAGCAGAAATATTTCGACGAGGCGCATGAGAGCCCGTGGAACATGCGCCTGCCGCTCGTCTTGCTCTCCGTCGGTGCGATTTTCGCGGGTGCGGTGTTCTATCCTTACTTCATGAAGGATTACGGCGGCTTCTGGCACGGCGCTTTGCCGGGTGGTCATGCCGAAGGTCACGCAGCCATTTCTCCGACGCTACTCGCGGCGGCAGAAGGCGGCGATTATCCTGCCTATGAATCCAAAGGCTTTATTGACTGGCTGCTGTTCCGTCCGGTTCACGGCTATCCCTATTGGGTGCTGCTGCTGCCACTGCTGGCGTCTGTGACCGGCTTTGTGATCGCTTATTTCATGTATATTCGTGGCAGCGTGACGGCCAAGATTGACCACATCAAGGAAACGGGCGGCACGCCGCTCTATAATTTCCTACTGAACAAGTGGTACATTGACGAGCTTTACGACAACACTTTCGTCCGTGCCGTTCGTGCCTTTGGCGACCTGTTCTGGAGAGTCGGCGACGTTCGCATCATCGACGGGTTTGGCCCGAATGGTGTGGCCAGCTTTGCATCTGGCGCCGCGAAGCGTGTCTCGCGCTTTCAGACCGGATATTTGTTCCATTATGCATTTGTCATGCTGATCGGTGTGGCTGTGTTGATCCTCGTGGCCTTCCGCGGCACGACGGGAGGGTAGGGCGATGTTGGAAGATTATCCGATCCTGTCGATCATTACATTCATTCCGCTGATGGGGGCTCTTTTGCTGACCCTGTTCGCGTGGGTTGGCAAAGCCGATGGCCGTGAACAGCTAGAGCGTAACGCACCGCTGGCCGCACTCGTCGTCTCTGGCGCAGCCTTTATCCTCTCCGTCCTCATGGTCTGGGACTTTGACAGCACGAAAGCTGGCTTCCAGTTCATGGAAGACACGCCGTGGCTGGGCGGCGGTATCGAATATCGCGTCGGCGTAGACGGGATTTCGGTCCTATTCGTCCTGCTGACGACTTTCCTGACGCCGCTCTGTATTCTGGCGTCTCAGCGCTCGATCAAAAAACGCATGCTAGAATATATGATCGCCTTCCTCGTGCTAGAAACGCTGATGATCGGCGTCTTTGTCGCGCTGGATCTGATCCTATTCTACCTGTTTTTCGAAGCCGTGCTGATACCGATGTTTATTATCATCGGCGTTTGGGGCGGGAAAAACCGCGTCTACGCGTCCTATAAGTTCTTCCTCTACACGCTGCTCGGCTCAGTCCTGATGCTCGGCGCGATCCTATGGATGTATTATTTCTCTGGCGTGCAGCTGGGCGAGAAAACAACGGATATGCGCGTTCTCATCGAAGAGATCGCGATACCTGGCGGCGCGCAGACGTGGCTCTGGCTCGCCTTCTTCGCCAGCTTCGCCGTGAAGATGCCGATGTGGCCCGTGCATACGTGGCTGCCTGACGCCCACGTCGAAGCCCCGACAGCGGGCTCCGTTATCCTCGCGGGCATCCTGCTAAAGCTCGGCGGTTATGGTTTCCTGCGCTTCTCGCTCCCGCTGTTCCCAGAGGCCTCTGTCAGTCTCGCGCCGGTCATATTCTGGATGTCGATCATCGCGATTATTTATACCTCGCTCGTGGCCTATCGTCAGAACGATATGAAAAAGCTGATCGCCTATAGCTCGGTCGCGCATATGGGTTTTGTTACGATGGGTATTTTCACCTTCAACCTGCAAGGTATCCAAGGCGGCATTTTCCAAATGCTCAGCCATGGCGTGATCTCTGGCGCGCTCTTCTTCTGTGTCGGCGTGATCTATGACCGGATGCACACGCGGGAAATCGCGTTTTACGGTGGCTTGGTCCAGCGTATGCCGATCTATGCAGCGTTCTTCTTGCTGTTCACCATGGCCAATGTCGGTCTGCCCGGCACATCTGGGTTTGTCGGGGAAATCCTGACGATGATCGGCGCTTATCAAGTCAGCCCGTGGATCGCCTTTGGTGCCGCGCTCGGCATGATCCTCTCGGCCGTCTATGCGCTCTATCTCTACCGCGCCGTCGTGTTCGGAGAGCAAGTCAATGACAAGCTCTCAGACATCATGGACGTTACGGGGCGCGAGGCCTTTATCCTCGGCATCTTGGCCTTCTTTACGATCTTGTTGGGTGTGTATCCGGCGCTGATCACGGATATTACGGAAGCCTCTGTGACCAAGTTGATCACCGATTTTGACGCCGCACGTCTCGCGGCGGGAGCGAACTAATGTTCCAGACCTTCTCCACCATTTTGCCAGAAGTCTTTCTGGCGGTTTCAGCCTCGCTGCTCATGGGCTTTGGCTTGTCCAAGACAAAGGACCGCGCGATCGCCGTGCGCAATATTTCTGCTGCGGTGCTGGTCATCTTTGCATTCATGGGTTTTCTGTTGGACCGCCCGGAAGGCGTATCTTTCTCAGGCTTGTTGCTGAACAATGATTACAGCGACTTCCTAAAAGCCATCATCGCACTCTCCGCCGCAGCTGCGTTGTTGCTGACGAAGGATTACTTCCAGACCGAGAAGCTCGACCGCTATGAGTTCTCCGTCCTGACGCTTTATTGTACGCTCGGCATGTCGATCATGGTGTCCTCGAATAATCTGCTGTCGATGTATGTCGGTATCGAGATGCAGTCGCTGGCGCTTTACATCATGGCGGCATTTAACCGCGATAGCCTGCGCGCATCTGAGGCTGGCTTGAAATATTTCGTCCTCGGGGCGCTGTCCTCTGGGCTCCTGCTTTACGGTGCGTCTTTGGTCTATGGTTTCACAGGCTCGCTAGACTTCGCCACCATCGCGGCCAGCGTTGAGGCGCAAGGCGCAACAACGGGCATTATCGCGGGTATGGTTTTCTTGCTCTGCGGTTTGGCGTTCAAGATTTCCGCTGCGCCATTCCACATGTGGACGCCAGATGTCTATGAGGGCTCGCCCACACCTGTGACAGGCTTCTTTGCCGCGGCTCCAAAATTCGCAGCGATGGCCCTGATCGCGCGCCTTCTTTACGTGCCGTTCGAAGGTATTTTCGATCAGTGGCAGCAAGTTATCATTATGCTGGCGATCTTGTCGATGTTCGTCGGTGCGCTGGGCGCCATCGTGCAGTCCAATATCAAACGCCTGATGGCCTATTCCTCGATAGCGAATATGGGGTACGCGCTCGTGCCGCTGGCAGCAGGGACGATGGCAGGCCTAAAGGGTATGCTGATCTTCATGACGATTTACGTCATCACCGTGATCGGTGTTTTCGCCTGTATCCTGCAAATGCGTATCCGCAATGGCATGGTCGAAAAGATTTCTGATCTGGCAGGCCTGTCCCAGCGCAACATGGGACTGGCGATTATCCTGACGACTTTCTTTGTCTCACTGATCGGTATTCCGCCTTGGTTGGGTTTCTTTGGCAAATGGTTTGCCTTTGGCCCTGTCTTCGAGGTTGGCCTGTCCTGGCTCGGTATTCTGGCGCTTGTCGCCTCTGTGATCAGTGCGTTCTATTACCTGCGTATTATCAAGCTGATGTGGTTTGATGAGCCTGCGCGTGATTTCGTCGCCGCGCCAAAGACCTTGCGGTTCTTTGCGATTGCGTCTGCGCTTTTGGTTCTGCCACTCCTGATCATTCCGGGGATTGCTGGCTTTGGTCAGGGCCTTGCAGAAGCCGCCGCCATGGCGCTCACCAATTAATTTGCGCTTCCTCGAGCTCGCAGAGCTAGACAGCACCAATCTCGAAGCTGTTCGTCGCCAAAAATCTGGCGATGCGATACCTTTGTGGGTGCGCGCGGATGTACAGACGGCGGGGCGCGGACGTCGCGGACGTGATTGGGCGTCTCCGACAGGAAATTTCTACGGCACGGCCTGTTACGCTTTTGACGGAACGCCAGCAGAGGCCGCACGGGTCAGCTTTGTCGCGGCCATCGCTGTCGCCGAAGCTCTGTCTGCCTATCCACTGACGGCGCCGCCCGCTCTGAAATGGCCGAATGATATTCTGATCGAAGGGAAGAAGATCGCAGGGCTGCTTCTCGAATTTCAGGACAATCACCTCATCATCGGGATCGGTGTGAATTTGACGACCCATCCGGCTGAGGCGCGTTTGCCGGCGACGCATCTGCTAGAATACCTCTCGCCTGAGGCCCTGAATGCGGCGGAGCCTGCGTTTTCAGGGGCGTCAGGGTTTTTGCCGATCTTGGCGGCGTCTTTCGATGCTTGGTTGAAAACATATATCCAAGACGGTTTCGCCCCCATTCGCGCGGCTTGGACAGCCTGTGCGGCTGGGCTGCCCGGACCCGTCATAGTGCGCTTGCCGCAAGAAACGTTCACGGGCCAAGCCACCGACCTCGCCGAGGATGGGGCGTTGCGCGTGCGGCTGCCGGATGGCACGATGCGGGACGTCCATGCGGGCGATGTATTTTTTGGGGACTAGGCGATGCTACTCGCGATCGATAACGGCAATACCAACACGCTCTTTGCGATCCACGATCTGAAAGGGGAATGGATCTTCGAATGGCGCATCGCCACGGACAGCGCCCGCACGGCGGATGAATATGCCGTTTGGTTTCATCAGCTGCTGGGCATGGTCGGGCTGAATTTTGAAAAAGTCACGGCTTGCGTCATTTCTTCGGTTGTGCCGCAGTCCATCTTTAATCTGCGCAATCTCGCGCGGCGACATTTGAATGTTGAGCCAATCATCATCGGGGAGCCGGGCGTCGACGTTGGGATTGGCGTGCGCGTGGATAATCCCGAACAAGTTGGCGCGGACCGCCTCGTCACGACCCTCGGTGCGGTGCAACGCTATGACGGGCCGCTGATCATCATCGACAGTGGCACAGCGACGACATTCGATATCGTCTCTGCGGATCGCCATTTCGAAGGCGGCGTCATCGCACCGGGCATCAACTTGTCTATGCGCGCGCTGCATGAAGCGGCGGCACAGCTCCCTCGGATCGAGATCAAAAAGCCCGATAGCGTGATTGGCAAGAATACCGTCAGCGCTATGCAGGCGGGTGTCTTCTGGGGCTACATCGGGCTCATCGACGGATTGGTGCGACAGATCATCAAAGAAGATGGCCGCGATTTTACCGTCATCGGCACGGGCGGAGTCGCGTCACTCTTTGACGGCGCAAGTGAGACAATCAGCCACTATGACTCGCAACTGACGATTGACGGTCTATATGAGGTGTGGCGTCTCAATTCTTGAGTCGTGACATCCGGGTGCGATGCGAAACAGCCTCTCGCCCCTGAAATTTAAAAAGTAAAACTATGACAAAACAAAAACGCGAAGACGAGTTCGTCTTCTTGCCGCTGGGCGGTTCCGGTGAAATCGGAATGAACCTCAATCTCTTCGGTTTCGGCCCCGAACATGACCGCAAATGGATTATCGTCGATATTGGCGTCACATTTGGCGGACCCGACACCCCCGGCGTCGATATTATCATGCCGGACATCACCTTCATTGAGCAGAACCGGAAGAACATCCTCGGGATCGTTCTGACCCATGCCCATGAAGATCATATGGGTGCGCTGGCGCGGCTCTGGGACCGGATCAAATGCCCGGTCTGGGCAACGCCGTTCACGATGTATCTGGTCCGTGACCGTCTGGCGGAAGCCGGGCTGCTGCATGACGTCGATCTGCGCACAGTCGAGCTGGGCGGGAATATCGAGATCGGTCCGTTCGAGATCGACCTGATCACGCTGACCCATTCCATCCCGGAACCCAATGCACTCGCGATCCGCACGACGCTTGGCACTGTGCTGCACACGGGCGATTGGAAGATCGATAAAGCCCCGCAGATCGGAGAGCCTGTCGATGAAGCCGCTTTGCGAAAGCTCGGTGACGAAGGCGTGCTGACGATGATCTGCGACTCGACAAATGTCTTCTCCCCTGGTGAAGCCGGCTCGGAAGAGGGCGTGCGCGAAGAGCTAACGAAGCTGATCAGCGAATATGACGGACGCGGGATCGCTGTGGCGAGTTTCGCCTCCAACGTTGCGCGGCTGGAAACCGTCATGATGGCAGCGAAAGAGAATAATCGCTCCGTCTGCCTTGTCGGGCGATCCATGCACCGCATGGTCGCGGCGGCGAAATCGATTGGCTTGTTGAGCCAGACGGGCGCGCTGCTGTCCGAAGACGAAGCCCGCGATATGCCGTCTGGCCATGTGCTCTTTCTATGCACGGGCAGCCAAGGTGAGCCGCGCGCGGCGCTGTCTCGCATTGCGGCGGGGGAGCATCGCACCGTGAAGTTCTCTAGGGGCGACGTCGTAATCTTCAGCTCCAAGATTATTCCCGGCAATGAGAAGGGCATATTCGCCCTGCAAAACGCCCTCGCGGATGAAGGGATTGAGATCGTCACGGAAAAGATGCGCGACATTCACGTGTCAGGGCATCCTTGCCGCGATGAGCTGGCGCAGATGTATGAATGGGTGCGTCCACAAACGGCGATTCCCGTCCACGGCGAACGACGGCACCTGTTAGAACATGCCAAGCTGGCCAAGACCCTCGGCGTCAAACATAGCTATGCCCCGCGCAATGGCGAGATGATCAAGATGAGTCCCAAGGGCGTCAAAGTCATCGATATCGTCGCGTCTGGCCGCTTGCATCAAGACGGCGCAGATATCGTCTCGGCCCAAGACGAAGGCCTGCGCCTACGCCGCAAAATGGCCTATGCGGGACATGTCTCGGTTAGCCTCGTGATGGACGCAAAAGGCAAATTGCTGAGTGGTCCAGAGCCAAGGATCAGTGGTTTCCCAGAAGGTCCGAACGGCAAGTTCATGGACAACCTTCTGGATGCGGTCGCCGATGTGGCAGAAGACGCATTCGAAAATCTCTCGCCACGCGCACGCAAGGATGAAGACATTGTCGAGGATAAGATCACCGGCAAAATCAAGCGCCTGCTGCGCAATCAAACGGGCAAGCGTGCGATCGTCGAAGTCGTCGTGCATCGGGTTAAAACATGATCGGCGCAATGAACCATGTCGGCGTCGCTGTGCCAGATATCGACGCGGCAATTGCGTTCTATCGTGACGTGCTGGGCGCGACGGATATCACGGCGCCAGAGGTGCTCGCCCCACAAGGCGTGCGCTATGCTTTCGTCAATTTGCCCAGCGGGCAGGTGGAGCTGATCGAGCCTTATGGTGACAGCTCTCCCATCGTGAAATTCTTGGAACGCAATCCCAAAGGCGGCCAGCACCACGTCTGTTTCGAGGTCGAAGACATCCATGCGGCGAAAGCCCTGATGGAAACACGCGGGATGCGCGTCCTCGGTGAGCCGCGTATTGGCGCGCATGGGACGCCTGTCGTGTTTCTACATCCGGGTGACGCAGGGGGTGTGCTGATTGAACTCATGGAAGTCACGCGCGAAGGCCATGAGAAGCACGACAACGACAATGTCTAGGGCAATAAAATGAACTGGTTTTCCGCACTCGTCATGTGGCTCATCATCTGGTGGCTGACGCTGTTCATCATCCTGCCGATCGGGATTCGCGGGCAAGCAGAAGAGGGCGATATTGTTGAGGGCACAGAGCCCGGCGCGCCGCATAAGCTGGACATCAAACGCAAGTTCAAGATCACAACGGCTGTGGCCAGCGTTTTATGGGTGCTGGCCTGCGGGATCATTATTTCCGGTTGGGTCGATTGGTCTATGTTTGGCAGCTATTTCAACAGATAGCCGTCTTGTCACTTGCCGCGTGGGGGTGCGCTGTTTAAGCCCAACCCGAACGCGAAAAAGAGTCATACAATGCGCCTGTCCCGCTATTTCTTACCCCTCCTAAAAGAGACACCGTCCGACGCGACGATTGCCTCGCATCAATATATGCTGCGCGCGGGTATGATGCGCCAGAACAGTGCGGGCATCTACACCTGGCTGCCGCTGGGCCATAAAGTCCTGAAAAAGATCGAGCAGATTGTCCGTGAGGAACAGAACAAGGCTGGCGCGATTGAAATGCTGATGCCGACGATCCAGAGCGCAGACCTCTGGCGCGAGACGGGGCGCTATGACGCTTACGGGCCGGAAATGCTGCGCATCACGGATCGCCACGACCGCGAGATGCTCTACGGCCCGACCAATGAGGACATGATCACGGATGTGTTCCGGTCGTTTGTGCGGTCCTACAAAGACCTGCCGAAAATGCTCTATCACGTGCAGTGGAAATTCCGCGACGAGCGTCGCCCCCGTTTTGGCGTGATGCGCGGGCGGGAATTCCTGATGAAAGACACTTACAGCTTCGACCTGACCAAGGAAGATGCCGTGCGGTCTTACAACAAGATGTTCACGGCCTATCTGAACACCTTCGCGCGGCTCGGCATTCAGGCCGTGCCGATGAAAGCCGACACGGGTCCCATCGGCGGTGACCTCTCGCATGAGTTCGTCATCTTGGCGGAATCTGGTGAAAGCGAAGTCTTCTGCCACCGTGATCTAGTGGAAATGGATGCGCCCGGCGATGTCGATTTCGACGGCGATTTGAGTCACATCTTTGACGAACGTACGGCGCTCTACGCCGCGACGGAAGAAATGCACGACGCCGAAGAATTTGCGAAAATCCCGGCGGACAAGCAGCTCTCTGCACGTGGAATCGAAGTTGGGCACATCTTCTATTTCGGCGATAAATACTCTGCACCAATGAAGGCCAGCGTGATGGACAGCGATGGCAAGCCGCGCACCGTCATGATGGGCAGCTATGGCATCGGCGTGTCCCGCCTCGTCGGGGCGATTATCGAGGCGTCACATGACGAGAACGGCATTATTTGGCCAAAATCCGTCACGCCATTCGGGGCAGGGGTGCTGAACCTCAAGCCCGGAAATGAAGAATCCGACAAGGTCTCGGAAGAGATTTACGACGCACTCGTCGCGGCGGGGGTTGATCCGTTGCTGGATGACGAGCGCGGCTCTATCGGTGTGAAATTCTCACGCATGGATTTGATCGGTTTGCCGTATCAGATCGCTGTCGGCCCACGCGGGCTGAAAGACGGAACCGTAGAGGTCAAAGATCGCGCGACGGGCGAAAAGCAAAACTTGTCCCCCGCCGCCGCTATCGCTTTGGTCGCGGAGGCCTTTGCCTAACATGGAGGCTGCTGTTCCAAATACGGGGCGCAATCGGCCATTTGGCGCGATCGAGCGGCGCATTGCGACGCGCTATTTGCGGGCAAAGAAAAGCCAAGGCGGTGTCGGCCTGATCGCCGCGATTTCCTTCTTTTGTATCATGCTCGCCATTGCCGCGATGATCATCATTATGTCGATCATGAACGGCTTTCGCGATGAAGTGATCCGCCTCACGATTGGCAGCGAAGGTCACATGTATGTCACGCTGGCCGACCCTGCGATTACGCCGGAACAATTCAGCGAAATTGAGGCGCGACTGGCGCAAATCGACGGCGTGCAAGACGCCTTCCAATACACGCAAGATTTTACGGGGGTTCAGGCGAACGGCGTGTTCTCTCTCGGCCAAGTCATCGGCATTCGTCCTGACAACCTCAAACAGTTCGAGATCATTGCCGACAATATCACGCAAGGTTCGTTAGATGGGTTGGGGCAAGGGCGTGGCTCTGCACAGCAGATCGCGGTCGGCGGGCGTCTGGCGTCAAATCTGGGGCTTGGTTTGGGCGATCGCCTGACGATCTATTCCCCGCGCACGCGCACGAACCCCATGACGGGGCCGCAGCCGATCCGCAAGAATTACACGATTGGCGCGATTTTCTCTGTTGGACTCATCCAAACGGATTCCGCCTATATCTATATGGATTTCGATGAGGCGACTTTGTTGTTCGAGGGCGGGAAATCCACGGGTGAAATCCAGCTACGTCTCGACAGTCCCGATGACGTCGATGAACTGGAATCCATCGTGTATGACACGGTGCAGGTGCCGGCCTTTATTCAGACGTGGCGGGATAAGAACGCCGCCACGGCAACAGCGCTCCGCACAGAGCAAATCGCCATGCGTTTCATCTTTATGATCGTCGTGATTATCGCGGCGTTCCCTGTGCTGTCCTCCATGATTATGCTGGTGAAGAACAAGTCGAAAGATATTGCGATCCTGCGCACGATCGGGGCGACGCAAGGTGGAATCCTGCGCATATTCCTAATGACGGGTGCGATGATCGGGATTCTGGGGACATTGGCAGGGCTGGTGATCGGGACAGTGTTCTGTCTGAATATCGACGTGGTACAGGCGATGATTGAAGGGATAACGGGTCAGCCGCTCTTCCCCGAAGACGTGTATCAGCTCTCCGGTGGTATCCCGGTAAAGATCGTTTGGGGCGAAGTCTTTGGCGTGGCCTTCTGGGGTTTCTTGATCTCTGCCGCGGCGACATTCCTACCGGCGCTCTCGGCCTCGCGCATCGATCCGGTGGAGGCGCTTCGCTATGAATAGTCGTCGTCCAATTCTCTCCGTCAGGAATCTGCACCGGACCTATAAATCTGGCGATGGGGTTCTGACCGTTATGGCAGGTGCGGATATCGATATTTATCCCGGCGAAATGATCGGCCTGATCGGGCCGTCGGGGTCTGGCAAATCAACGCTGCTCCACGCGGCGGGCTTGCTCGAAAAACCGAATGCTGGTGAAGTCTTTATCGCTGGACGCGAATGTCTGAAGCTTTCTGATGATGAACGTACGAAAATCCGGCGCGAGAATATCGGCGTCGTCTATCAGTTCCATCATCTGCAAAAGGAATTCACAGCGATTGAAAACGTCGCGATCCCGCAGATGATCTCTGGCATCCCCGCCAAGCGCGCCGAGAATGAGGCCGCGCGCTTGCTGAGCGGTATGGGGCTGGGCGAACGGCTGACCCATCGGCCGAGCCAGCTGTCGGGTGGTGAGCAACAGCGGGTCGCCATTGCGCGCGCGTTGGCGAATAAGCCGCGTATCTTGCTGGGGGATGAGCCGACAGGTAACCTCGATCCTGCGACCTCGGATAGTGTCTTTCGCAGTCTCTATGAACTGACCCGCCGCGAAGGTGTGGCCGCGCTAATCGCGACCCATAATATGAGCCTCGTGCCATTTTTTGACCGCGTGCTAACGGTGCAGGACGGCTTAGTCGTGCCTTACATCGGCTCCGCGACGGTTCAGACGTTCGGATAAATACCAGAACGCCACGCCTGTTGTTATGAGCGCTAAGCCGCCCAATGCCGCATCCGGCCGATCCATCACCACAAAGACCAGCGTGACGGCTGTGATTGTTAAATAGACAATCGGAACAAGCGGGTAGCCCCAAGTCTTATACGGGCGTGGTAGGTCTGGCTGACGCCAGCGCAGCACGAAAAGCCCGACAATCGCCAGCAGGCTATTAAACGCCAGCATGGATCCTGCGAAGACGAGGATACGATCAAAGGTCGAAGTCAGAATGAAGAAAACCGCAATCGCTGACTGAAATCCAATCGCCAGCCATGGCACGCCGTCTGGTGTGACGCGCGCGAGCCAGCGCATGGCGGAATAATCCTGTCCAATGGCTTGCAGTGCGCGAGGTCCGGCGAGGGTCATCGCACTCGCGGTTGAGATCAACAGCAGCGCCAGCATCGCACCGACCAAACGCCCCGCCGTATCACCAAAGATATATTCCGCTGCAATCACCCCGATCTCGACTTGCCCGCGCAGGGCGTCCGCTGGTGCGGCGTAAAGAAAGGCGAGGTTCAGCGCGACATAGAGGACGGTCACAAGGGCTGTCCCAAAGAACAGCACACGGGGGAGGTCGCGTTGCGGCGTCGCCATTTCGCCGCTGATATAGGTTGCAGCGTTCCAGCCTGTATAAGCATAGGACACATAGATCAGCGCCACGCCGTAGGGCACGCTTGTAATCACGCCAAGGTCCTTGGCTTGCGGCACAAGGTCCAGCGGCTGTGGGGCTTGGGTGAACAGAAAGGCGGCAGCGGCAAAGCCTGCGATCAAAACGATCTTCAGCGTCGTGAACAGGACTTGCGTTGTGCCCGACACGCGGCGTGAGCGCATATGCAAGGCGGCGAGGCAGAGGACTAAACCGCAAGCCACAAGCTTTTGCGCGGTTTCAGACAATCCACCCGGTAGAACGGCGCCGCCATATTTCGCGAAAGCAATCGCGACGACGGCTGTGGGCGCGGCAAAGCCGATCGTTGCTGATACCCAGCCGGACACAAACCCGGCCGCAGGATGATAGGCTTCCCCCAGAAATGTATATTCGCCGCCGGATCGGGGCAGGGACGCGCCTAGCTCTGCATAGGATAGCGCTCCGCAGAGTGCCGCCAAACCGCCAATGACCCAGAGCAGCATTACGGCAAACAGGCTGGAAATATCCGCCAGCTGAAACCCCAGCGCCGTAAACACGCCCGTCCCAACCATATTGGCAACAATGATGGCTGTTGCCGTGCGAGGGGAGAAGGTTGTGAAGCTCATGTAACAGCTGTGACGCCTTTCTGCTTCCATGTCGATTGTCACGATCATGGAGCGAAACCTTAATATCCACAGGTGGTCGAAAACTTCGATGTTGACGGTTTGTTCCCATAAGACTAGAACAAATATAGAACATATAGAGGAACGCAGTGATGACGAAGCAGATTATACACGACATTTCCGCCGCGCTGGTCTTGGCAGGCTTTGTGGCAACGGCGACGGTATGGATGATGGTAATCGGGGGCTAGATCACCCCTGCACCAGTGGGGAGCCTCAGCAGAGAGCCTATGTCCAAGCCCGTTCGCGATTTTGTGCATCTGCGCATGCGCTCGCCTTACTCCATGCTGGAAGGGGCTTTGCGGATAGATGAGACAGCTGAACGCTGTGCGCGCTATCGCCAGCCCGCATTGGCGCTGACGGATACGAATAATCTCTGCGGCGCATTGGAGTTCTCCGAGAAAGTCTCGGGCAAGGGGGTTCAGCCGATCATCGGCGTGACCCTGACAATGGACCTAGAGGGTCCGAAACAGCCCGGGCAAATCCACGCTGATCCCGATGGCACGCTGGTTCTACTGGCGCAGAATGAGGCCGGATATGCCAATCTGATGGACCTTTCGTCCTCGGCCTTTCTAGATATTGAGCCGACAGACACGCCCCATTGCAAAGCGTCACGCCTAGACGAGCGGACAGACGGCCTGATCGCGCTGACAGGTGGGCAGGACAGTGTGTTGAACCGCTACATCAAAGCGGGACGGATGACGGATGCGCGGCACTGGCTGGAACGGCTGAAAGCCCTGTTTGCTGACCGGCTTTACGTCGAAATACAGCGACACACGCCCGAAGAGTCCGCCCAGAGCGAAGAGGGGCTAATTGATCTGGCTTATGCGCTGGACCTACCGCTCGTCGCGACGAATGAGCCCTATTTCCTCGATCCTGATATGCACAAGGCGCATGACGTTCTGCTCGCCATGAGTGAGGGGAGCTATGTGCTGGAAACGGACCGCCGTAAGCTGTCCATGCATCATTATTTCAAATCGTCAGAAGAGATGGTCAAGCTGTTTAGCGACCTCCCAGAAGCGATTGAAAACACACTCATCATTGCGTCGCGCTGCGCCTTCCGCGTGCCAAAGCATGATCCGATCTTGCCGAGCTTTGGTGATGGTTCCAGCTCAGAGGATGACATCCTCGATGCACAGGCGAAGACGGGCCTTGAGGCACGTTTGAAAACCGTTGAACTAGCCGCCCCGCGTGAGGCCTATTTCGAACGCTTGGAGTTTGAGCTGGGCGTCATCAAGTCGATGGGCTTCCCCGGCTATTTCCTGATCGTTGCGGATTTTATCCAATGGGCCAAAGACCAAGGCATCCCTGTGGGACCCGGGCGAGGCTCGGGTGCGGGCTCTGTCGTCGCGTGGGCGCTGACGATCACTGATTTGGACCCGCTGAAATATGGCTTGCTGTTCGAACGATTCTTGAACCCTGAACGCGTATCTATGCCCGATTTCGATATCGACTTCTGTCAAGAACGCCGCGGCGAGGTCATCGAATATGTCCGCAATAAATACGGCGACGGACAGGTCGCGATGATTATCACGTTCGGAACGCTGCAAGCCCGCGCGGTGGTGCGCGACGTCGGGCGCGTGATGCAGATGCCGCTGGGGCAGGTGGATCGTCTCGCGAAACTGGTGCCGTCCAACCCAGCCAACCCCGTCTCGCTAGAGCAAGCGATTAAGATGGAGTCCGGCCTGCGCGAGGCCCGCGATAATGAGCCCGCCGTCAAACGCTTGCTGGATACAGCGCTAAAGCTGGAAGGGCTCTACCGCAACGCCTCGACCCATGCGGCGGGCGTCGTGATCGGGGATCGACCGCTTACGCAAATCGTCCCGCTTTATCGAGATCCCCGCGCAGATATTGCAGCGACACAGTTTACAATGAAGTGGGCGGAGAAAGCCGGGCTGGTGAAGTTCGACTTCTTGGGCTTGAAAACGCTGACCGTTATTGATCGCTGTGTCGGTTATCTGAAAAAGCAGGGCATTGAGGTCGATACGGACCACCTACCGACCACGGTGCCTGAGGCCTATAAACCGCTGGCCGAAGGCCTGTCTGCTGGCGTGTTCCAGCTTGAAAGCTCTGGTATGCGAGATGTCCTGAGAAAGCTCGCGCCCAACTCGATTGAGGAGTTGACCGCCCTGATCTCGCTCTATCGTCCGGGGCCGATGCGTAACATTCCAGATTACGTCGAACGGAAATGGGGTCGGCAAGATGTCACCTATCCGCATCCCTTGTTGGAAGACACCCTGAAAGAGACCTACGGCATTATCATCTATCAGGAACAGGTGATGGAAATCGCTAAGGTACTCTCCGGCTTTAGCCTCGCCGATGCGGATTTGCTGCGCCGCGCGATGGGTAAGAAAGACCAAGCCGAGATGGACCGCCAGAAAGGCAAGTTTATCGACGGCGCAACCGAGCGGGGTGTCGACGAGAAACAAGCGTCCGGCATTTTCGATCTGGTCAATGAATTCGCGGGCTATGGTTTCAACAAATCTCACGCCGCCGCCTATGCGATGATCACCTTTCGCACGGCCTATCTAAAAGCGTTGCATACGACGGAATTCCTCGCCGCGATCATGTCGCTCGATCTCGCCAATGTTGAAAAGCTCGCGCAGTTTTACCGTGAGGCGAAGCGTATGGATGTCGGCATTGTGCCGCCTTGCATCAATCGCAGCCAAGCGGATTTCGATGTCGCCGATGGGGAGGTTCTCTATGCGCTCGGCGCGCTGAAGAACGTCGGGTTAGAGGCGATGAAACATCTCGTCGCCGTGCGAGCCGCGGGTGGACCATTTGAGAGCCTCTATGACTTTGCGCGCCGCGTGGACATGCGCCAGATCAACAAACGCGCGATTGAAAACCTCGCACGGGCTGGCGCATTTGACTGCGTCGAGCCGAACCGCGCGCGGGTGCTGAAGAACGCGAGCTTAATCCAGAGCATTGGCACACTCGCCGCACAGGAGCGCGAAAGCGCGCAGAACAGTCTGTTCGGTGATGCGACGGTTGAAATCAAAGATCCTGACCTAGAGCCTTGCGAGACATGGTCCCAGATGGAGCAGTTAAGCCATGAGTTAGGCGCCGTTGGTTTTTATGTGGGTGGCCATCCACTCGAAGCACATATGGACAAGCTCAAAGGTGTGACGCTGGCCGAGACATTGGAACATGCCGGTACAGGCACCTATACCGTCGCCGGGGTCGTGCGGAAGAAACAAGAACGCGTGTCCAAGCGAGGCAAGCGTTTCGCCTTTGTCGAAGTTTCCGACCCGACGGGCGACTTTGAAGTTCTCGCCAATGAGAAAGCTCTTTCAGAACACCGTGACCGAATGACGGCTGGCAGTCTGATAAAAATGCTGGTCAGCGCCGAAAGCAATGACGGCGAAACGCGACTATTCGTGGAAAATGTGTCTTTACTGGACGGCGTCGGGGCCCCGTCGAAGTCGCAAGAAAAAGCGGCCGCGCCAAAGGGCCTGAAGATACGCCTGCGTCGGAGTGACAACGCAGTGTTAGACGAACTTCAAGCTACCTTAGAAAGTTTGCGCAACAGCCCGCATCAAATGACGGGCTATATTGAACTGATTATGCCGCTTGGCGAAGCGCGTGAGGGGGCTTGGCGTCTCAACGGGCGTTGGGCGATCGATCCGAGTGTGCGAAAAGCGCTGAAGGCTAATCAGGATATTGAGACGATTGCGGAGATTGCGGCTTAATCTGATGCTTTGGAACATATCGCGCCAAAAATGGGTGCGGTGTGACGCCATTCGTTCTGGCGGTTATCTTCCGCACAAACTACTTGCATTCCGCACGCATCCCGCTATGTCGCGCGCATCAATTCGCGTCTGCGGTCTGGTGTTTGCCATATAGGCTCTCGTCAATTCCGGTCGAACCACACGTTCGTCACCCGCAGGCTAGGTCAACCGGAAGTACGGAGATATCCAATGGCTCTTCCTGAATTTTCTATGCGTCAGCTGCTCGAAGCCGGCGTTCACTTTGGTCACCAGACTCATCGCTGGAATCCGAAAATGGCACCTTACATATTTGGCGCACGCTCCGGCATTCACATTATGGATTTGTCGCAGACCGTGCCGCTCTTGCATCAAGCGCTGAAAGAGGTCCGCGATGTTGCCGCTAAAGGCGGCCGCGTTCTCTTCGTTGGCACAAAGCGTTCTGCGTCTGAGCCGGTTGCCTCTGCGGCCAAGCGTTGCGCACAATATTACGTCAACCACCGTTGGTTGGGCGGCATGCTGACAAACTGGCAGACTGTGACAGGTTCCATCAAGCGTCTAAAAGAACTCGAAGCTCTGCTGGGCGACATGGGGTCAGATGCTGACACAGGTCTCACAAAGAAAGAGAACTTGAAGCTCGACCGCGAAATGCAGAAGCTCGAAAAAGCGCTCGGTGGTATCAAGGATATGGGCGGCAAGCCTGACCTGATGTTCGTCATTGATACAAACAAAGAAAGCATCGCGATTAAAGAAGCGCGCCGTCTGGGCATCCCCGTCGTCGCTATTCTCGACACAAACTGTGATCCAGCGGCTGCAGACATGCCAATCCCAGGTAATGACGATGCGGCCCGCGCGATCCAGCTTTACTGTGAGTTGATCGCTGACGCCGTTCTCGACGGTATGACAGAAGCACAAGCCTCTTTGGGTCAAGACATCGGCGCGTCCGAGCATATCGAAGAAGTTATGCTGCAAACGCCAGTGGCTGAACCCGCTGTCGAAGCGCCTGTTGTCGAAGCACCTGCTGCTGAAGCTGCACCCGCTGCTGCACTGACAGACATCTCTTTGGTTGACGGTATTGGCCCAAAATATAAGGCCGCTCTGGAAGCCGCTGGCGTGACATCTCTACAAATGATGGCTGAGCTGTCGGACGAGAAAATCGCTGAGGTTGAGGCCGCTGCCTCGCTGGAAGGGAAATTCGCGGCAGGTGAATGGAAAGTCCAAGCCCAAGAAATCGTGTCGGGCAAAGCCCCCCGCGCGAAAGTCGATCAAGCTGCGGCCGCAAAAGCCTAGCTCTTTCATTTCCGCGCCTTTCTTCCCAGATAGGCGCGGAACTCAAACCGAATATATCCGAATAGGAGACCGATATGGCTGCTATCACAGCTAAACTCGTCAAAGAGCTGCGCGACAAGACGTCCGCCGGCATGATGGATTGCAAAAAAGCCCTCAATGAAACCGATGGTGACATCGAAGCCGCCATCGATTGGCTGCGCAAAAAAGGTATCGCGAAAGCCGACAAAAAGGCCGGTCGCGTCGCTGCCGAAGGCCTCGTCGCTGTTGCCTCTGAGGGAACATCCGGCGTTGCCGTCGAAGTTAACTCCGAGACTGACTTTGTTGCGCGGAATGAAGGCTTTCAAACAGCCGTCGCCAATATCGCGCAAGTCGCACTTGGCGTGGACAACACCGAAGCGCTGCGTGAAGCGCATGTTGAAGGCAAAACTGTCACAACCTATCTGACCGACCTCGTCGCGAAGATTGGTGAGAACATGTCCCTGCGTCGCATGGAAAAGCTCTCTGTCAATTCCGGCGTCGTGTCTGGCTATGTCCATAACGCGGCAACGGCTGGCATGGGCAAGATCGGCGTGCTGGTCGCGCTAGAGTCCACAGGCGATACCGACAAGCTCGGCGCGCTGGCTAAGAAGATCGCGATGCACATCGCGGCGACTTCGCCATTGGCTCTGACAACGGACGAGCTGGATCAAGCGATGGTTCAGAAAGAACGCGACATGCTGAAGGCTGAAGCGCTGGAATCGGGCAAGCCCGAAGCCATCGTCGACAAAATGGTCGAAGGTCGCATGGTCAAATTCTTCAAAGAATCGGTCCTGATGACGCAAATGTTCGTCATGGACCCCGATCGCAAAATTGAGACGGTCATCGCTGACGAAGCCAAAGCCCTTGGCGCTGATATTAAAATGACGGGCTATGTCCGCATGGAAGTCGGCGACGGCATCGAGAAAAAAGAAGAAGATTTCGCCGCAGAAGTCGCGGCGGCAGCGAAGGGCTCCTAAGAGCGCTTCCCATATCACGCTTTTGAAAAGCCGCGCTCTTGTAAAGGGGCGCGGCTTTTTACGTTTGAGACCCCTCAAACTTTCCCTAGCCCTCAACCGCCGCTTCCCTATATTCCGAACAAATCGGAAGGGGAGTCGGATGACGGCTGAATACAGATATAAGCGTGTCCTGCTAAAAATATCAGGCGAAGCCCTGATGGGAGATCAGGCTTACGGTATTGATACCGATACGGTGAAGCGCTTTGCGGGCGAGATCAAAGCCGCGCATGACAAAGGCCTCGAAATCGCGCTCGTCATTGGCGCGGGGAATATCTTCCGCGGCCTCTCTGCGGCTGCGTCCGGGATTGAGCGCTCGACGGCAGATTATATGGGTATGCTCGCCACCGTAATGAACGCGCTCGCCATGCAATCCGCTCTCGAAGAACTTGGCGTTGATACGCGCGTGCAATCCGCGATCCCGATGCAGACGGTCTGTGAGCCTTACATCCGCCGCAAAGCCGCTCGGCACATGGAAAAGAACCGCGTCGTGATTTTCGCCGCTGGCACGGGCAACCCTTATTTTACAACAGATACAGCGGCGGCGCTGCGGGCGGCCGAGATGGAATGCGATGCCTTGCTAAAAGGCACGCAAGTTGACGGCGTTTACGACAGCGACCCGAAAACCAACCCAGATGCGACCCGTTATGACACGCTTAGCTATCATAAAGTCCTGTCCGATGACCTGCGCGTCATGGATGCTGCGGCGGTCACACTCATGCGGGAAAACAATATCCCGATCATCGTGTTTTCGCTGGCCGATAAAGGCGGATTTGACCGTGTTATGGCGGGACAGGGCGTTTGCACCACAATCGGGTCTTAAACTGGCCCCGCGGAATGCCTAGATAGAGGCGAGAAGGAGATCAGAATGGCTGATGGATTTACACTCGCGGATTACCGCAAACGTATGGACGGTGCTGTTGCATCGCTGCGCACAGAATTTGCTGGCCTACGAACAGGTCGGGCGAACGCGGCCTTGCTCGATAACGTCAAGGTGTCCGCCTATGGC
>CAYPWW010000043.1:0-20139 GCA_964414555.1 uncultured Algimonas sp. | reverse complement strand
TTGGTAAAGTGATAACAGGAGTAGCCGTCGCAGCATTTGCGCTGAGCGGTTGTGTAACATCCAGCGTGACGAAAGTCTCTGAAGCTGCACCAATCACTTACAAGATGGGTGAAGGGGTTGCGCAATATGCCTCGCTAGGGCGGTCAACCGCACCGAGCCGGATTGCCCCTGCACCTTACACACCTGTCCAACCTGTCACTCCGGCCCCGATGCCCCGCGCCGGATCGAGCTTTGATCAAGCTTCCGTCGATAAAGATCTGTATAAGCACCAGCGCGTTGGAAAGCGTTATACAGTCTTTGGAAAATCTTACACGCCAAAGCATCAGCCTGACTATGACGTAACGGGTACTGCCTCTTGGTACGGCGATAAGTTCCACGGCAAGCCAACGGCCACGGGCGAAAAATTTGACAAACACGACCTGACCGCCGCGCATAAGACTTTACCGCTGAATTCTATGCTGATGGTCACCAATGTTG
The DNA here is from genome assembly GCA_964414555.1 of uncultured Algimonas sp. Classification (GTDB taxonomy): domain Bacteria; phylum Pseudomonadota; class Alphaproteobacteria; order Caulobacterales; family Maricaulaceae; genus Litorimonas. Next base: position 19,662 of record CAYPWW010000043.1, on the reverse strand, counting down.
AAACAGGTGCGACTCTTATGGTTCGCCTGAATGATCGTGGACCATTTGTCGGCGATCGTATCATCGACCTCTCGCAGGCTTCCGCTGAAGCGCTTGGCTTGATGAACAGTGGTTTGGGCAAAGTCCGCGTACAATATGCTGGCCCAGCCGATCCAATGGCGGCCACGGCGCGCGTCCCTGTCCGTCCCGCGCAACCTGTCCCGATGGAAGAATTTGTTGAGGCCCCTGAGCCCGCGCCGTCGCCCATGCCGCAGCCTGTGATGCCCTATAATGCGCCACCTGTTGCTGCACCTGCGCCAGCTCCTGTCCCGCAATACGTGGCGCCTGGCGCTCCGCGTCCGACGGCCCCTGCGACGCCGGATCCAGAGGGCGAAGTGACCTTGACGATCAAAGGCCCAATCCACGTGGCTGGCTATGACGGTACACAAAAGCCGCGTCTCATTCGCGAACGCCTCACGACGAAGTAAATTTCGCAAAATATCGCAGATGGCCACCTTGCGATGGCCACATCTGCATGCGACGTAAAAGGGCATCCATTCGGATGTCCTTTTTGATTCCGTTGACAGGTTTGATTCTCGTGAAATCCATCCCGCTTCTCTCTTCGATCAGCTGTTTGCTCTTGGCTGTCGCGTCCCCCGCTTTGGCGCAGTCCGCCTTTACGACAGAGGCGCCCCATGCGGTTATCCTCGACGCAAAGACTGGCGAAGTTTTGTTCGAGAAAGACGCGCGCGATCCGATGGCTCCCGCCTCCATGACAAAAATTATGACAGCGCAGATGGTGTTCGACGCTCTGGCGGCTGGAGAGGTGACGCCGGAGACGACGTTCAAAGTCAGCGAAGATGCATGGCGGCGCGGCGGGGTTAGTTCTGGCTCCTCTACCATGTTCTTGGAGCTCGGCTCCTCCGTCAGTGTCGACGATCTGATGAAAGGCGTCATCATTCAATCGGGCAATGATGCCTGTATCGTTTTGGCAGAAGGGCTGGCCGGGTCGGAGACCGTCTTTGCCCAGCAAATGACCGACAAAGCGCGCGAGATGGGCTTGTCCAGTGCGACCTTCCTCAATGCGACGGGCTGGCCGGATCAAGGCCATGAGATCAGCGCATTGGACCTCGCCCGACTGGCGCAAATCCAGATCACAAAATATCCGCAGCATTACAGCATTTATGCCGAGTCTGATTTCACTTGGAACAAGATCAGACAGTCCAACCGCAATCCCATTTTGGGGCGCGTGAATGGCGCGGATGGTTTGAAAACGGGCCATACGCAAGCTTCTGGATATGGGCTCGTGGGCTCTGCCAAACGGGGAGATGATCGCCGTATCATCGTCATCAATGGGCTGGAGAGCAAAGCCGACCGGAGTGATGTCTCAATCCGGCTGATGGATGCAGCGTTCACGCAATTCCGCATCTATGATCTACATACAGCGGGCGAAGAGATGGCGCAGCTGGACGTCTATTTAGGCAAGTCTGACACGGTTGGCGTTGCACTCGCTGCGCCTGTACGCGCAGGAATGCATGTCTCTGACCGTAAAGGCGTAAGCTCACAAATTACCTATAAGACCGTCACCGCCCCCGTTTCGCGCGGCGATGTTGTTGGAACGCTTTCGCTGTCTGTCCCGGGGCGTGAGGCTCGGACATTTGACGTGATTGCAACGGAAGACGTGGAACGTCTCGGCCTGCTTGCACGGGCTTGGACAGGATTATTGGCAAAGATTAGGGGCGAGTCATGAGCGAGACACAGGGCAAATTCATCACCTTTGAAGGTGGTGAAGGCGCAGGCAAATCCACGCAAGCCAAACTATTGTCAGACGCGCTCGAAAAAGCGGGCGTCGAAACGCTGCTAACCCGTGAGCCAGGCGGCACATTTGGTGCGGAAGCCATTCGCGACCTCGTCTTGGAGGGTACGTCTGATCGTTGGTCCGGCATGACGGAATTGCTGCTGATGTATGCGGCGCGGGTCGATCATGTGGACAAGCTGATCAAGCCAGCGCTCGCGCGCGGGGTTTGGGTGATTTCCGATCGCTTCGCCGACAGCAGCTTGGCCTATCAGGGCCATGCCCGCGGCCTCGGCGCAGAGCGGGTCAAATCCGTGCATACCGCCGCGATGGCGGGTTTCGAGCCAGATCTGACAATCCTTTTCGATATGGACCCCGTGCTGGCACAAAAACGGGTAGAGACACGCGGCGAAGAAATGTCTCGCTTCGATTCAGAAAGTCTCGATTTCCACAAAACACTTCGACAAGCTTTCCTCGATATCGCAGAGAGCAGCCCGGAACGTTTCGTGACGATTGATGCGGATGGATCACGCGCCAATGTGCAGGCGCGGATCGCCTTTGCGTTGACGAAAGCTTATCCTGAGTTGGCCGGCAGACTTGGGGCTTAGGATCTTGGGCTCCTAATGCGAACAATTGAGAATGCCGAAGCCTTGCCAGAGGCCGACCGCGCAGATGGGTGCGTTCATCCGCGTGAAACCTATCAGCTGCTGGGCCATGCGGAGGCTGAGACGCGCTTCCTAACGGCGCATCGCACGGGACGGATGCATCATGCTTGGTTGCTGACAGGACCGAAGGGGATTGGCAAAGCGACACTCGCTTACCGCATGGCGCGCGCGATTTTGGGTGGAGAGTCTTTGCTCTCTACCTCGCTCGATATTCCGAAATCCGATCCCGTCGCGCAACGCGTCGAAGCCCTGACGCATGGTAATCTCTTCGTCCTGCGTCGTCCCTATGACACGAAACTCAAACGCTTTCGCCAAGACATCCCCGTTGACCGCGTCCGCGAAGTTGCAGGGTTTTTCCAAGAGACAGCGGCAGAGAGCGGGCATTGGCGGGTCTGTATCATCGACACGGCGGATGAGCTGAACCGCAATTCGGAAAATGCGATTTTGAAGATGCTGGAAGAACCCCCCGCGCGGACACTGTTCATTCTGTTGTCCTCTGCGCCGGGGCGCTTGCTCCCGACGATCCGCTCGCGCTGTCTGAACCTAGAGCTACGCGGCGTGGCCGAGGATGATATTCGCAACTGGTTGCGAGATCAGCACGGCACATCGGGTGACGCGGCGGAGGCGGCGGTGAAGCTCTCACGCGGGGCTCCGGGGAAAGCCCTTGCGCTTGTCCAAAATGCCGATGCCGTGCTGCGACCGCTGACGACCTATTTCAGCTCTCTGGGCCGCACGGATAACAGCATCGATATGAATATCGCCAAGACCCTCGCGCCGAAAAACGCAGCCATTGCGCGGGCGCTGTTCTGGGACGGGCTACAAGACACCATCCAAGCCAATGCCGTCCATGCCGCGACGGGCTCTTACTCAGGCGCCTTCGGACCTGCACCGCTGTCACGCTCTGCTGCGATTTGGCAAGCCAATTACATGCAGGTTCAAGACGTGCAGCGCGCGGAAGCCGCCATTAATCTGGACAAAACATCTGCCATGTTCGGCCTATTGTCTTCGATCCGGGCGGGTGGGTGATGTTGGTCGATAGTCACGTCAATCTCCACGGCGAGAAGTTCGCGGAAGACTTGGATACCGTTCTGGAGTCGGCAAAGGCTGCGGACATTAGCGCGATGCTCAATATCTGCTGCAATACCAAAGACCTCGACGCCGTTCTAAAAGTAGCAGAGCGTGACTCTAATATCTGGGCCAGCGTGGGAACGCATCCCCATGACGCCAAAGACAACCCTGACATCACGGCGTCGCATATCACCAAGCTAGCCGAGCATCCAAAGATCATCGGTATCGGCGAAACGGGACTGGACTATCACTATGATTGGTCGCCGCGAGACGTGCAGAAAGCCAATTTCGCCGCCCATATTGAAGCTGTGCAGGCGACAGGTCTGCCGCTGATCGTGCATACGCGCGAAGCGGATGACGATATGCTAGAAATGCTGCAAGCTGCCTATGCGCGCCAACCATTTGACGCGATCATGCATTGCTACACCTCTGGGCAAAAGCTCGCGGATGCCGCCGCAGAGATGGGCTTCTACTTCTCTGTCTCCGGCATCATGACATTTATAAACGCGCATGAGGTCCGTGATCGTATTAAGACCATGCCGCGTGATCGTATCTTGATTGAGACCGACTGCCCGTATCTGGCCCCCGTGCCCTATCGCGGGCGACGCAATGAGCCAGCCTATGTCGTGGAGGTCTGTAAAGCTCTCGCAGAGCTGTTCGACTGGAGTTTCGAGGACACCGCTACGAAAACGACAGATGCGTTTTACCGCCTCTTTGCCAAAGCGGTGCGACCATAATGGGATTGCACGCGATCATATTGGGCTGTGGGTCATCTGGCGGTGTGCCGCGGATTGGTGGGGACTGGGGGATTTGCGACCCCAACGAGCCAAAGAATGCACGGACGCGGTCGTCTATCCTGATCCAGAAATGGCAGGGCGACGGTGAACCCGACCCCAAAGTCTGCACGAATATCCTGATCGACACATCGCCGGACCTTCGGACACAGCTCTTGCGCGAAGATATTCGGCGCGTTGATGCGCTATTCTACACACATGATCACGCGGACCAGTCCCATGGTATCGATGATCTCCGCGCCGTAGCTTACCGCATGCGCGCGCAAATCCCGACCTATATGGACGCACACACGCAGACCCATGTGTTCGAGCGCTTTCGCTATTGTTTCGAAATGCCGGACGGGCGGGTACATCCGCCGATCCTGAAGCTGGAAGATATTTTGGCCGACGCGGACATTCATAGCGTCAGCGGTCCGGGCGGAGACATATCGATTGAAACCGTTGAGGTCAGTCATGGCCCAACGCCATCGCTTGGCTTTATCTTTGATGGACAGATTGCCTACACGCCGGATGTTCACGGCATCACAGACGCCGGATTGGATCGCATCGCGGGTGTGCAGAGCTGGATTGTCGATGCGTTGCGCTACAGTTCGCATCCGACCCATGCTCACGCCGATAAGACCCTCTCATGGCTAGCGAAAACGCGTGTGAGAGACGCGGTTCTGACGAACCTGCATATCGATATGGATTATGCGCAGCTGACGGCGGAATTACCGCCTGTGGCGCGACCCGCCTATGACGGGATGATCGTTACGGTCTGACGTTCCAAGCGTTCAGTTTAGGTCCTGTGGGATTGAGCGCGATCACGCCATAACTCCCCGTGCGCAGCTTTCGCGGAACATCTTGGCCAACACCCGCAACGACATCCAAAATAAAGCGCGCGACGCCATTTGACGTCACGACGAGCGTGTTAGCCGTTCTGTCACAGCGCGCGAAAAATTCGATCCAATCTTGGCGAATTTGGTTGGGATCAACGTCCCAGTCAGCAGGCGGAATGGCGGCAGTGTTCCAGCGGTTCAATGCCGCTTGCCCCAGTCGCGCGACGACCTCGCTCTCGGGGCGGCCTTCATCGGGGCCATAGTCGATTTCTGTCAGAAAGTCGGCGGTTTCGATGCGCGCAGCTTCGACAATCGCGCGCGCGGTTTCTTGCGTGCGTTTGAGGGGAGAGGCGAAAACACGGTCAAACGTCTGTTCTTTGAATGCACGGCTGAGCGCCGCGGCCTGCGCCTGACCTGACTGTGACAGCGGCAAATCCGTCCGCGCACCGGCTCGCAATACGGTATCACCCGGATCGAACGTGTTCCCGTGGCGCACGATATAAATCTGCCCGCTCATGCAAAAAATGGATCGCCATGTGCCGCGATCAAGCTTTCCGCACGGGCGAGATCGGCTGGAGTATCAATGCCCGGCGTCGCAATCTGTGGCGGTGCAACAGCGACAGCGGCGATACGCAGTCCGGCTTCCAACGCGCGGAGCTGTTCCAAGCCTTCCAGTGCTTCGTAGTGGCTGACGGGCAGCGTGACATAGCGCTCCAGCGCCTCACGGCGATAGGCATAAAGGCCGATGTGTCGCCGCACGGGGGAAAGGGGCGAGCTTTGTCGCAGCACGTCTTCTTTGCGGATAGCCGGAATGATGGTTTTAGAAAACCAGACCGCATTTTCGTCTGTGTCAACGATCAGCGTTGTCCCAGAAAAAGGCTCTGTCATCTTGCTTGCCCGTAGGCCGTCTAAGGCCTCCCAGCTTAGCTGCACATAGGGTGTCGCGATATCGGCGTCTGATGTGTTTAGGCGGTCAATCACGGCGCGCAGATGCGCAGGATCCGCGAACGGGGCATCGCCTTGCAGGTTGATGAGGTTGTCAGCTTGGCTACCAAGAGCCTTTGCCGCTGCAAGAGTCCGATCACTGCCAGATGCAAGCTCAACATCGGTCATTACAACGGGAATATTATGCGCATCGCAATGCGAAGCGATATCGGCGTGGTCCGTCGCGACAACATAGTCTGCGCCGTTGATCTGGGCCGCAATACGGGCCGTGCGGCGCAACATAGACACGCCCGCGATCTCGGCCAGAGGCTTACCTGGAAATCGCGTGGAACCCATACGGGCGGGGATGACGATCAGCGGTCTAGACATAACCCGTCGCGACGAGTGTCTTCAGGTCGATCAAGCCAACAAGCTTGCCGGCATCTACAACAAAGGCATTGCCGATTTTGCGCTCGGCCAAACTGGCGATGACATCTTTCATTCGCATCTGCGGGCTGAGCGAGAACGGGTCTCGGGTCATGATATCCGCAGCTGTTTTCTGCATGATGGTCGCGTCCATATTCCGGCGCAAATCGCCATCTGTCGCGATGCCAATAAGTGTTTGTTTCTCTAGGACAGCAACACAGCCTTTGCCGCCGGACGTCATAGCGAGGATGAGCTCTGGCATGGGGGTTGTAGCCGCGACAATGGGCAAGGTTTCATCCTGTGTCGCCAGATATTCTGCGACGCGTTGTAGTCCGAAGCCGAGTTTGCCAGCGGGATGGCGGCGGCCAAACTCTTCCTCTGAAAAACCCTTCGCCTCCATCACAGCGACACAGAGCGCGTCACCCATAGCGAGGGTCAGCGTTGTCGAAGTCGTTGGGGCCAACCGGTTCGGGCAGGCCTCTTGCACGGGAGGCAAGATCAACGCTGTATAAGCAGCCTTTGCGAGGGTTGAGTCGGCTCTACCCGTAATGGCGATCACGCGATTACCTTGCGCGGCGCCGTAGCGGACGACGCCGTTGACCTCGTCACTCTCGCCAGAAAAGGACAGCGCGATGATCGTGGCATCCGTATTGATCATGCCGAGGTCGCCATGTGCAGCTTCTGATGGATGGAGAAAAAAAGCGGGCGTGCCTGTGGACGCAAAGCTGGCCGCGATTTTCCGGCCGATATGACCTGACTTGCCAATGCCAACGACAACAACGTGGCCCGTCGTAGACAAGAGCGTTTCGACGGCTGTCGTGAATGACGCGTCCAGCGTTTTTGCCAAGCCGGAGAGGGCCTTGGCTTCGGTTTTCAATACGGCTTTGCCGCGGGCGATATGTGTGTCGTGTTTTTTCATGAGATGACCGATGGCGCTGTCCGTCCCGTTAGGGGCTGGATATGGGCGAGTTCATTCGCAATGGCTGCTATCGGGGCGAGCGTCTTTGCGACGTCCTGATGATGGTCTCCCGTTGGGCCGACATAGCGCTCCAGATAGAGCCGCAGCGTTGCGCCGCGTGTGCCTGTGCCGGACAGACGCATGACAAAGCGCGCACCGCTCTCGAACGTCACGCGAAGGCCTTGGTTCGCGGCGACAGACCCATCAACGGGGTCTTCATAGGTAAAGCTGTCGGCCAAGCTGATCCGCTCACTCGATATCTCTGTGCCGGAGAGGTCTGCCAGTTTCTGCGTGAGTGTTTCCATCACGGCTTGGGCGTTCTCTGACTCAACCGCCTCATAATCATGGCGGCTGTAATAGTGCCGGCCGTAGGTCTTCCAATGATCTGCTAAGACCTCTCCAACGGTTGTGTCGCGGGCGGCGAGAATGTTTAGCCACATGAGGATTGCCCATAGTCCGTCTTTCTCGCGGATATGGTTAGATGACGCGCCCGCGCTTTCTTCGCCGCAGATAGAGATGCGCCCCGCGTCGAGCAGATTGCCGAAATATTTCCAACCCGTGGGTGTTTCGAAGCAGGGGACTCCTAAGGCTTTGGCCACCGTATCAGCGGCGCGACTGGTCGGCATTGACCTTGCGACGCCTGCGATACCGTTCGGATAGGCGGGCGTTAGGTGCGCATTGGCAGCAATCACGGCGAGGCTGTCCGACGGATTGACGTAGATACCGCGACCCAAAACAATATTGCGGTCGCCGTCACCATCGGACGCTGCGCCAAAAGCGGGGGCTGTATCCGAGAACATCTTGGCGAAGAGCGCTTTCGCATAAACGGGATTAGGATCGGGATGGCCGCCCCCAAAGTCGGGCAGGGGCGTGGCATTCATCAGCGCGCCGTCCGCAACGCCCAATCGTTGAACGAAAATCTCTCGCGCATAGGGCCCAGTAACGGCGTGCATAGCGTCAAAGATCATATCCGTGTCAGCGCCAAGTTTCTGTCGGATCGCGTCGAAATCAAACAGGGTTTCCATGTAATCGGCATAGGCCGTGACAGGATCAATGAGGGTCACAGACATGTCGCCCATTTGCGTTTCGCCCAATCGCGAGAGGTCGATGTTGTCTCCCACCGCAATGTCGTAATAGCTCAGCGCCTTAGACCGCGCAAAAATCGCATCCGTAATATCCGTCGGCGCAGGACCGCCGTTTTCGACGTTGAATTTGATCCCAAAATCACCGTCTGGCCCGCCGGGATTATGGCTGGCCGAGAGGACCAGTCCACCCGTAGCACCGTTCTGTCGGATGAGGTGAGAACATGCCGGCGTTGATAGAATGCCGTCGCGTCCAACCCAAGCTTTCGCCACGCCATTGGCGGCCGCCATGCGCAGGATCGTCTGGATCGCCACATCATTATGAAACCGTCCATCGCCGCCAATCACAAGTGTCCCACCGCGCAGGGCGGGGATGGTGTCAAAAAGGGCTTGCACAAAATTCTCGAGATAATGCGGCTGCGCAAAGACGCTGACAGGCTTGCGCAGGCCCGATGTTCCGGGCTTTTGATCGTCAAAGGGTGTCGTTGTGATACGCATTATAGGGGTCCGATAGACCTTCGGGGCTGTGCGATAAAGGCTCTAGCGTCAAATCTTTATGCGATTGACCTCACGCACTTTCACGATGTCATCCGTGCGATCATAGAGTTTCGTTGTCGTTGAGTTGGAATGGTTCGCCATAATGCGCGCGTCTTCAAGCGTCCCACCAGCATTCAGATAAGTCGTAATACCTGTCGCGCGAAAGCTGTGATTACCGATTTCGCGGTGGACGCCAGCGGCTTTGGCACGGCGTCGGACCATGCGCCAGGCGGAGGTCCGATCAAAGGGCCGCCCTGTCAGCTTACCACCACGCGGCGTGCCGGACTGGAAGAGGGGGGCCTTAGCGTCCTTCAGTTCCGCAAAGGCGAGATATTCATCCAGCATCGTCTCTAGCGTCGGATGGACCGGCATTTCGTGACGTTTTGAGCCTTTCTCTTGACCGATGATCCAACGCTCCGCGCCGCGCATCTCATAATCTTTGACCCGCAGGGAGAGGGCGGCGGAGATCCGAAAGAAGGAAAAGACCATTGTCCCGATCAGCGCGCGATCTCGGTAATCAGCCTGCGTTTTTAGCGGGATGGTATCGAGAATATCGCGTACTTGAGAGGGGACAATGACAGGGGTTTTACCTGTGTGAGAGCTGTAGCGTGGCAGTTTGACCGCCTTGGCCGGATTGACGGCCAGCAAGCCCTCGACCACGCAATAATCCAAGAACATGCGGATCGCGGACAGATACAGCCGCGTGGACATGACCTCGTAATCCTCTTGCTGTGTCATTGTGATAAAGGCTGTGACGTGGCGCGGTTCGATATCGAGCAGATCAGACACGCCCTGCGCCGCAACGAAATCAAAGAAGAGTTTGACGCTATTAGCGTAGGTCTTGTTCGTGTTCGCATTGGTTGTTTGCGAAAAGAAAGCCTCATAAGCTTGTAGGAGCTGAGGATCGCCGTGCTGAATGAAATCCGGACAGGCTGTGGGATGCAGGTTGTCTTCGATAAAAGCGCGTTTAGGCATGAATGCGTTCCTTTGTGCAACATAACATGCATTATGTTGTTTAAAGAAAGTCTTACTTTTTCAGCCCTAACAGTGACTTATCCGGTGTTTATCACAATTTTCGCGTTATGTGCCGTCACCGTGTGGCCATCATGCGTCACAGGCTCCGCACCATAATTTATCAGTGCATAGCCACCATTGAAATCTCTCCGCCTCAGAGCGTTTGGCATGTCTGACGTCGCAATCCCTGCCGCTTGGCAAGCCTCACGTGCCCAACGCATTGCCGCGGTCTCATCCGGCCAGCCCGCCCAGTATGACAAATTCTCTCGCACGACGCGGATGGCATCGCCAGCTGATGTTTGTTCAACTATGTCCCAATCGGTTTCTAACGCTTCACGCCAAATCTGGATGTTTCCACCGCCTTTGAGCGTAACTGGGCTATCGGCGCGTAAACCGTCAACGGCAGTGACTTTCAGACCGTCCAAGCTCGGTGGGAGGCCTTCAGGAAACCCAAAATGCTCCGTCCGTGACCCTGTGCGCGGTCCTAGGACGATTTTGGCGTCTGTCTGGTCGACGGCTGCTTTCAGCGCGTCTGGCCACGCAAATAGCCCCGGAATGAAGACGAGCTGATGTTGGTTCAGCGTTTCAACGCTTGGCGGCAGAATATCGACGGATAATCCAAGTTTCCGCAGCGCGACGTAGATATCGTAGCACAGCCGGAAATAATCGAAATTCACGTCCTGCGGCTGGGTTTCCCACGCCCATTGCGAGGCGTAATCGAAGACAATCGCAACAGGCGCAGGTTTAGTGGACATATTTTCAATAGTTTCAATGACTTTAGAGAGGTCCCTCACCTCCTTTCCGCCGTCAGATATCACATTATCTGGCCGATAGAGCCCAGCGTGCATCTGTTCTTGCGCGAAAGGCGCTTGCCGCCAGCGGAAATAGCTGACGACCTCTGCGCCGTGGGCGGCGGCTTCTAAGCCCCAAAGTTTGACCATACCCGGCGCAGGTATGGGATTATGCGGCGCCCAGTTCACAGGACCAGGTTGTTGTTCCATGATCCACCAGCGGCCTTTCCCGACGGCGCGATAGAGATCGTGGTGAAAGGCTTGAAAATCCGGATCCCCTGCCCGAGCAAATTTCTGGCGAAACGCATCGTCTCGGTCAGAGCGGTCTTCGAGAAAGCCGAGCGGATAGCTGTCCCAGCTCGCAATCTCTAAGTCTTCACCGACGGAGAAATGGTCGAAATCCGTAATGCGGCCCATGTAATTATGGATCAATGGCACGTCTGTGTGGCGGCGGAGCGCCTCGACTTGCGCGTGGTTGAAACGCACGACCTGATCCGAGCTAAAGCGGCGGAAGTCCATGACATGTGCAGGATTGGGCTCAGTTACGGTGAGGTTCGGGCAATCGACCTGCGCGAAAGCGGTATATTCCATCGACCAGAAAACATTGCCCCAAGCTGTGTTGAGCGCGTCAATCGCTTCGTATTTCGCCTTCAGCCAGTCTTGGAACGCGGCGCGTGCAGCAGGGCTGTAAGACAGCGTCGTGTCGTGACAACCATATTCATTGTCGATCTGCCACGCATGAATGTGTGGGTTGGACCCGTAGCGCTCGCCCAAAATATCTGCGATTTTCACGCAGTCTTCGCGGTAGCCAGAGTGAGAAAAATCATAGTGACGGCGAGAGCCAAAGCCCCTCACCTGTCCGTCCGCATCAACCGCCAGCATATCGGGATGGCGATCCACCATCCAACGCGGCGGTGTAGCCGTGGGCGTGGACATGACGACTTTCAGGCCAGCTTGACCCAGCACCGCAATCGCGCGGTCCAGCCAATCAAAGCGATAGTTTCCTGGCGTCGGTTCAATCCGGCTCCACGCGAATTCTCCAATCCGAACCCAATTTAGGCCTATCTCGACCATGCGTGCGGCGTCGTCTGCCCACATGTCTTCCGGCCAATGCTCGGGATAATAGCAGACGCCAAGCTCGGTCATGTTGCGAGGGCTTGTTGGAAGACGTCAGGATCGACATTGCCACCGGACAGGATAACTGCGACTGTCTTCACATCGTCGGGCAGATTCCCGCCCAACGTCGCCGCCAGCGCCGCTGCGCCGCCAGGTTCCAAGGTCACGCCCAGCTCTTCATACGCGACCTTGATCGCTGCGAGGCACTCTGCATCTGAGACGGTGTAAACGTCTTCAAGTGATTGCGAGTTAATCGCCCATGTCAGCTCCCCCGGCATGGGAGTCATGATGGCGTCGCACAGTGTAGGTGGCGTGTCGGTGAGCGCGGTTCGCGCCCCTGCCCGCAGTGATATTTGGTGATCATTATAATGCGTGGGCTCTGCGCCAAAGATACGCGTCCGCGGGGAAAGCTCTGCCATGGCGAGCGAGATACCCGCGCACATGCCGCCGCCGCCGAGGCAGGTGATCATCGCGTCAAACTCCGGTTCGGCCTCGGACAGTTCCACGCCGATTGTGCCCTGCCCCGCAATGATCAACGGATCGTCATAGCTCGGCACAATAATGCGGCCATCTTTGGCGGCGATCTTGGCGGCGATGTCTTCGCGGCTTTCACTTTGTCGATCATAGCTGACGATGGTGGCCCCATCCGCCAAGACGCCAGCGACCTTCACCTTTGGCGCATCGGACGGCATAACAATGATCGCGTCGATCCCCAGTTCTTTGGCGGCGCAGGAGACACCTTGCGCGTGATTACCGGAGGAATAGGCGACGACGCCGCGGGCGCGTTCTGCCGCATTCATGGCAGATAGTCGATTAAACGCACCGCGATATTTGAAGGCGCGTTTCTTTTGCTGGCACTCGGCTTTGAACCTGACCTTTTTTCCCAGTCGGGCGTCAATCACATCAGAGCGCAGCAAGGGCGTTTTTATCGCATGCCCCTCCAGACGCCGGACGGCATTTTCCACATCTGCATATGTCGGTATTCGGCTCATGCTGTTTTGAACTCATCCGTGTCGTTGACCCTGCGCAGGAATAGTGAAAATACACAGCCAAGAACAACCAAATAATGGGGATTTGCCAATGCTCGGCTTGATGATGAAGCACGAACTGATGATCAGCGACCTGATCGAACACGCAGCCGTCGTGCATAAAGACCGCGAGATCTACACACTCAACACCGATATGAGCGAGCATCGCTACAGCTGGTCGGATTGTGTGCTTCGCGTGCGAAAGCTCGCCAATGCGCTGCTGGCTGCTGGCGTACAAAAAGGCGATCGCGTCGCAACGATTGCGTGGAACAACTACCGCCACATCGAAATTTATTACGCAGTTAGCTCTATTGGCGCGGTCGTCCACACGATCAACCCGCGCCTAAAGCCGCAGCAGATCGCGTGGATGGTCAACCATGCCGAAGATAAGTTCCTGATGTTCGATACGACCTTTGCGCCGATCATCAATGGCGTTGGCGCCATGTGTCCGTCGGTCGAGCATTTCATCTGCCTCACGGACAAAGCGGGCATGCCAGAGATGAAAGTCCCTTGCCACGATTACGAGGGCTTCATCGCGGACCACGCGGACACGATCAGCTGGGAGCGTTTTGACGAAAACACAGCCTGTACGCTTTGCTATACATCCGGGACGACGGGTGATCCGAAAGGCGTGCTATACTCACATCGCTCGACGATCCTTCATGCGATGGCGGGTTGCTTCAATGACGTGATTGGCGGCGGATCAAATGACACCGTCCTCGCCGTTGTGCCGATGTTCCACGTCTCCGCTTGGGGGCTCGTATATTCCGCCGCTATGGTCGGTGCGAAGCTTGTCATGCCGGGCCCAGGCCTGGACGGCCCGAACCTGACGAAGATGATCAATCAAGAAGGGGTGACCCTGATGGCGGGCGTCCCGACGGTTTGGCTGGGCATTTACAATCACGTCAAATCCAATGGCCTGACTTTACCAACGGTGAAGAAAGCGCTCGTCGGCGGCTCTGCCCTGCCTGAGAGCCTCTTGCGTGCCTATGAGCTAGAGCTGAACATCCCTATGCAGCAAGGTTGGGGCATGACGGAAACCTCTCCGCTTGGCACGACCTACTCGCCCTACCCTGACGCGGACATGTCGAATTATGACGATACCGTTCGGGACAAGCTTTATGCCGGACGTCGTATTTTCGGCGTCGACATGCGGATTGTCGATGATGAGGGCGTAGAGCTCCCGCAAGACGGCGAAGCCTCTGGCCATCTACATGTGAGGGGTCCTTGGGTAGCTTCTGGCTATTTCAAAGGCGCAGGTGCGGACAGCTTTACAGAGGACGGCTGGTTCGCCACGGGCGATGTCGCAGCCATCCACCCGCGCGGATATCTCGAAATTACAGATCGCTCGAAGGACGTTATCAAATCCGGCGGCGAATGGGTCAGCTCGATCGAAGTCGAAAATGCGGCCTGTGATCACCCTGATGTGCAAATGGCCGCCTGTATCGGTGTCCGCCATGAGAAATGGCAAGAACGACCGATGCTGATCGTGCAAGCGGTACCAGGCAAAGAGCCCGCGATTGACGAAATCAAAGACTGCATCGGCGCGAAGTGCGCGAAGTGGTGGATGCCAGATGCGATCGTCTTCGTGCAAGAACTCCCCCTCGGCGCAACAGGCAAAATCCTGAAACGCGAGTTGAAGAAGCAATATAAAGATTTCGATCTTGAGGCCGCATCTTAAGTACGGATAAATCTACATTGTCTGACCGCCAAAATGCGGTCAACTTGACCTCGCCCCTACATTACTGAATAGTTAACGCTCATAATTCGGGGACGGGGCATGTCTAACGAAGTAACAATATCCAGCATCGAAGCACTTCTCGATGAAACCATCGAGAAGAAAATCGAGCCAATCATTAAGAGTCGGTTTGAAAAACAAGAAGCCAAGCGCTTTCGACAAATGTCGATGGTTATCGCGCTTCTGAGTTTCATCGGCATTGGTGCAATTGGCGGTTGGGTTACGTCTCACATCAATAATGAGGTCGAACGCCGCGTTGATTTGGCGTCTGCGGAAACGCTGGATACACTGGACTTATCGGCATTTATCTCTGTCGTGTCCGACATTGACCGTGGCGATAGTTTTACGCCCGAACAAGAACAAACGGTCGTAAATTACCTCACAGATTTTAAGGACAAGCCGCATATTCGGTCGAAGCCTGACTTCATTTTGAGCTTGCAAAAAGTCGTCGGGAACTTCGTGTCTGCCGACCGAACAAGAAGCCTTGAGAAGATATTCTCAATGTATCGTGATGAATCGATCAAAGACCCAAAGATACTCACGGACTTGGCCCATAATTACGGACAAGCTCTGTTGGCGAGACCCTTCACGCCCAGAAACGACAACATTCTGGATAGTTTCGAGTACCTGGAATCCTACGCACAGTCGGTGAAGTTTCCAGAAATTCCACTCCTCTACCGCATTGTCCACGAAGCCAAGAAAAGCCCAGACTCGAAGAAGGCCGAAGTTACGAAGTTGCTAGTATACTCCTCTTCTTTGGAAGACTTGGATTTAGACAATATGCTGACATATCTGCTCGTGTATACGAATGCAGAAAACTGGATGAAAAACGTCACGCCGGAAGGCATCAGGATACAAGAATCCGTTCGGCAAACTCTGCGTGTTTATAAAGATGATTTGGTCCGTATTTATAAAATCGACAATCCGCGTGTAATTGATGCCGCGATTGCGGGCGCATTAGATCGGCAAACCGCATCTTCTTTGGCTACGGCAATCGTCACAATAGACACGGACCAGTTTACGTATTAGCGTTTAGCTCTTCCCCTCACCCAGCTGAAATAATTGTCCTCGTTCTGTGATGAGGATGATCAGTAGGGACGCGACGCCCAAGCCTACAAAGCCGATTAAGAGCGGACGGACGGTTCCATCGAATTGACCAGCGACAAGTGCGCCGAGCAGCACAGATATCGTCATGGTGAAAAAGCCGTAGACCGCATTGGCTGTGCCCGCGACGTCGCCCATTGGCTCCAGCGCGAGGGACGCAAAATTTGCGCCCATCATGCCGAAACAACCAAAGGCGAGCGCGAAGAGCGTGTAGAAAATCCAAAAGTCTTGATCTGTTAGATGCATCAAAATCAGATTGATCAGCGTCAGGATGATGAAGGAAAGTACCACGGCGTGGCTGATCCGGCGCATCCCATATCGCTCGACGACACGGCTGTTGGAATAATTCATCACCGCAAGCACGCCTGCCACGCCGGCGAAATAGGCCCAGAAATTCTCGCTGCGATGAAAGACCTCATCAAAGATCTGCTCCGACGCGGCAACAAAGGCGAAGAGACAGCCAAAGATGACTCCGCTGGCGAGCATATAGCCAAAGCTCGTCCGGTGCGTCACAACACGGCGGAAGCCTTCAAAGATAACAGGAAGACTGATGGGGCGGCGGTCCTCGTCTGATAGCGTCATGGGCAGTCGGAACGAGATCCAGACAAATAAAACAGCGGCAAAAATTCCAAGCACGCCGAAAATCCAGGGCCACGGAAGATAGACGAGGATCAGCGTGCCAATGGCCGGAGCAATAATCGGCACGATCATAAAGGTCGTGTAAACGAGCGAGAGAATGCGCGCCATCGCGCGACCTTTGGAAAGGTCTCGAATGATCGCACCTGCCGAAACGCGTGTCGCCGCACAGCACATACCTTGGAGCAAGCGCAAGATCAGAAGCATCGCAAAGCTAGGTGCGATCATACAAAGCGCCGAGGTAATCACGTAACCGATCAGCCCAGCTTGCAACAAAATTTTCCGCCCATACCGGTCAGATATCGGACCAAAGATCAGCTGCGGAAATCCAAACCCGAGAACGAAAGCGAAAATTATATATTGCTGATCATTCGCGTTTTGGACGTCATATTGCGTCGCGATTGTTTCTAGCGCGGGCAGCATCGTATCGATGCCTAGCGCTTGCAGGCCAAAGATCGCCGCCATCATGGTCACAAACTCGCGCATAGAAATCGAGAGCTTTGAGGTGGGGGATGCGGGGTCTGGGTGCGACACGAAATAGGCTCCTGAAGATACAGCGGCTATGCGCGCGCTCGTAGCTTTGAACAAGCCTGATTGCGAATTGATCTGCGCTTATTAAAACACAGCGCCGTAGGTGCGTGTCAGTCCCAGACTTTTGAAATCTCGCTGAGCGATTTTTTCTCTAGCGCATGAGCAGGAACGGTTGCGTCTTTCGCAGGATGCCCAACGACCAGCAAGACAAGCGGCTTTTCATTGTCCGGCCGACCACAGATGTTTCGCAAGAATGTCATGGGGGCCGGCGTATGGGTCAGAGTTGCGAGACCCGCCGCGTGCAGCGTCGTGATCAACATGCCAATCGCGATGCCGACGCTCTCGGTGACATAGTAATGCTTCTCTCCGTCTGCGCCGCGCTTCTGCGCAAAGCAGGCGATTAGCCACGGTGCGGTCTCTAAGAACGGTTTGGATGCATCTGTGCCGAGGGGTGCGAGGGCATCGAGCCATTCATCGGATGCCCGCCCGCCGTAAAAGGCTTGCTCTTCCTGCTCGGCAGCAATCCGAATTTTGCGTTTCATCTCTGGGTTTGAAATGGCGGAGAAAAACCAAGGCTGTTGGTTCGCCCCATTTGGTGCTGTGGCTGCCGCGCGGATAGCTGTCTCTATGACGTCTCGTGGGACAGGCGTGTCTGCAAAGTCGCGAACCGTCCGACGTGGTTTCAGAAGGGCGAGCATCTTGGCCGCCTGCTCTGACATCTCTGCATCTGTAACAGCTGCGTAGCCCGTCAATGGGACGTGCGCCTCGCTCATACTTGGGTCCAGTCGAGGATGACTTTGCCGGATTTGCGCGTTTCCATCAGGTCGAAGGCCTGTTGAAAATCTTGCGCAGCAAAACGGTGCGTAATCATACCAGACACGTCCAGACCACTGTCGAGGAGTGCCAGCATCTTGTACCACGTCTCGTACATTTGCCGCCCGTATATGCCTTTAACCGTCAGGGCTTTGCCAACAATTTTGCCGAGGTCGACGGGATAGGGTTTGGACGGCAGGCCCAGCATGGCGATGTTCCCGCCCATCAACATTGTGTCCAGCATTTGATCAAACGCAGGACGTGCGCCGCTCATCTCCATGCCGACGTCAAAGCCTTCCGTCATGCCGATCTCTGCCATGACGTCGCGTAGGTTTTCCTGCGTCGGATTGACCATGCGGGTTCGGGACGTGATCGTCTTGGCAAATTTCAAACGCCAATCCTCGATGTCTGTCAGTACGATCCGGCGCGCACCAGCCCGTTCCGCCACGGCGGCGGCCATGATGCCAATTGGCCCTGCCCCCGTGATCAGCACGTCTTCGCCGACCAGATCATAGGCCAGCGCCGTGTGAACCGCATTACCAAGAGGATCCATGATTGCAGCAATTTCGAGCGGGAGGTTTTCCGGCAGCGGGATAACGTTAAACTCTGGCAGAGCCATATATTCTGCGAAGGCCCCGGGGAGGTTGACGCCGATACCTTTCGTGTCGGGGTCCAGATGGAACCGCCCTGCCCGTGCATTGCGTGACCGACGCCCGACGACGTGCCCTTCGCCCGTGACACGGTCACCAACTTTCACGCGGCGCACGGTCGAGCCAATCGCGGCAACCGTTCCGCCATATTCATGCCCGACGACGAGCGGCGTTGGCACATTCGCTTTCGCCCAATCATCCCAGCCATAAATATGCATATCTGTCCCGCAAATCGCGGTCCGTTCGATGCTGATCAGAACTTCGTCCGGTGCGATCTCTGGGACGGGGACATCCTGCCACCAGAGGCCTTTTTCGGGCTTGGCTTTGACGAGGGCTTTCATTGTCTGAGTCATGTGATGACGCCTAATTCACGCCCGACCTTGGTGAAGGCCGCGATCGCGCGGTCGATCTGTGCGGGGGTGTGCGCCGCACTCATTTGGGTGCGGATACGGGCTTGGCCTTTTGGAACAACGGGGAAGAAGAAGCCGATCACATAAATACCTTCATCGAGAAGTTTCGCGGCCATTTCCTGCGCGAGTTTGGCATCTCCCAACATGACGGGAATGATCGCATGATGCCCGGGTTTCAGGGTGAAACCCGCCACTTCCATGCCGGCACGAAAACGCTGTGCGTTAAATTCGATCGTCGCGCGCAGGTCATCGCCGTCGCGGGCAAGTTCTATCGCTTTCAGGCTCGCCCCGACGAGTGGTGGCGCGAGGGAGTTGGAGAACAGATAAGGCCGAGAGCGTTGCCGCAACATATCGACGACTTCCTGCTTGGCGCAGGTAAACCCGCCCATCGCCCCGCCGAGTGCTTTGCCCAAGGTCCCGGTCAAAATATCGACGCGCCCTTCCACGCCGCAGGCCTCGGCTGTGCCGCGCCCGTTTTTGCCAACAAACCCTGTGGCATGACAGTCATCGACCATCAGCAGCGCGTCATATTTGTCTTTCAGATCACAAACGCCCGCTAAATTAGCGATGGTGCCGTCCATCGAAAACACACCATCTGTTGCGATCATGATGCGCTTGGCACCAGCCTCGCGCGCCGCGATTAGCTGTTCCTCCAATGCGGCCATATCGTTGCTGGTATAGCGGTAGCGCTTCGCCTTGCAGAGCCGGATGCCGTCGATGATCGAGGCATGGTTGAGCGAGTCTGAGACAATCGCATCCTCTGGCCCCAAGAGCGGTTCGAACAA
>CAYPWW010000042.1:11898-20294 GCA_964414555.1 uncultured Algimonas sp. | reverse complement strand
CCGCCGTCGCAAAGTCGCCGTCCTTGGGCATCAGGAACACTTGACCCATATGCGAGACGTCAAAGAGGCCTGCCGCCGCACGCGTATGTAAATGCTCGCCCATCACGCCCAGCGGGTATTGGACGGGCATGTCATAGCCCGCGAAGGGTACCATTTTGGCACCCAGTTCGACGTGTTTCGCGTGAAGCGCAGTCTTGAGAAGTTGAGTCATAAGCACACTCGGCCAAAGCCGACTTTCGTGCCACCTGCTGTCCCATCGGGCCTGAGAGATTCACGCATACCCCAGATGAGGCACAGGCTTACTCCGTCGGCGGGGCGTTTCACCAATTCATCGCCCGCTTTCCAGCGTTTTGACTGCCAAACGGTCCGTTGACCTGAGCGTTTGCCGGGGCGGTTGCGCCTTCGGTGGCGGCGTTTCTTGTGCCGCTCTCTCCCACTTGGCAGGGATAAATGCGCATAGCGCTTTCGCCATAATTGAGTCAATCGGCGGACATGCGCGAAACCTTAAGACCTGTGTGTTATTTCCACGGCTCAAACTCGCAAAAAGGGCTGTTCCATGTCAGGCAAGAGCAAAGAAGAAATCGCATTCGACCTCGTCGCTAAGCTGAAAGGCGTCGGCGTTTGGGGTGAGAATAACATGCAACAAATCTTGGACATGTATGCAGAGTGTCTTGAGGCGACGTCTGGGCAGCGAACACTTCCGGGACGCAAGCCCGTCGCACAGGCGGCCACTGCACCACAGCGCGCACCCGTTCAGGCGCCAACTCAAGCTCAAGCCCCTGTTCAGACTCCCGCACCGGCGCAACCTGTGCATCAGCAACAACAATTGGTGCAACAAGCCTATCAGCAGCCGCGTCAAGGCTAAGACTGGCGACAGCCGCCCGCTTACATTCGGTCTGGGGCGGAAATACCTAAGATATCCAAGCCATGCTCCAACTGTGCGAGCGTGGCTTGGGCCAGCGCCAAGCGGGAGCTTTTAACCTCGGCTGGCGTTTCGTCCGCGAGAATTGGGCACGCCGCATAGAAGCGCGAGAAATCCTGCGCCACGCAGTAAATATGTTCGCACAAAATATGCGGCGCGTATTTTTCCGCCGCTGATGCGACCGCTTTCGCATAAGCATCGAGTGCCAAAACAAGATCACGTTCGGCCGCATCACCAACAGCAATCTCACCCGCTGTGACACCCATATCTTCCGCTTTACGCAGGATCGATTTGATCCGCACAACAGCATAGAGAAGGTAGGGTCCGGTCTTGCCCTCGAACGCAGTAAATCGTTCTGGATCAAAGACGTAATTTGTCAGACGCGCGTTTTGTAAATCCGCAAATTTCAACGCGGCGAGGCCTACTTTCCGCGCGATTTCTGCACGCTCTTCGTCGTCGAAATCTGCGCCAATACCGGATGCATCCAACCGCTCTGTCGCTGCGTCTGTCATAATCTCGAGCAAATCTTCCAAGCGTAAGACGCCGCCTTCGCGAGTCTTAAACGGCTTGCCATCTGTGCCGTTCATCGTGCCGAAACCGGCGTGATAAAGCTGTTCGCGGTCATACCAGCCAGCCCGAACAGTCGCGCGGAAAACTTGCTCAAAATGCAGAGCTTGGCGTTGGTCGACGACGTAGACGATGCGGTCAGGATCAATCTCGGCCTTACGGTCGATCAGCGTCGCCAGATCGGTCGTGTGATACAACACAGCGCCCGTCCGCGCGAGCAGCATGACAGGCGGAGTCTTGTCGTTTTCGCCCTCATTCACACGTACAATCAGCGCCCCGTCATCGACTTCAGCAATGCCTTGCGCTTTCAAATCTTCGATCATGTCGGGGATCAGCGGATCGACGCAGGCTTCGCCCTTCCAGAGATCAAACTCTACGCCCAGATTGCCATAGCCCGTCTTCAGCGCCGCCACCGACACATCAATAAAATGGTCCAGCAAAGCGCGATATCCTCGTCGCCCAGCTTGCAGCTGTGCCGTGGCAACGCGGGAGTCTTCCATCCGCTCTGCATTGGATTTCGCAGCATTGGACGCCGCAGGATACAAGCGCGCTAGATCTTCCATCGTGACGGGGGGCGTGGCCGGATAGTCCCCCGCGAAACCTTCATCGAAATAGGGCAGCTCGGGCTGTTCCAGCGCCAGCTCTGAGATCAGGTGGCCCATCTGCAAACCCCAGTCGCCCATGTGAACATCGCCGATAACGTTATGCCCCTGCGCCCGAAACAGGCGCTTGATCGCCTCGCCAATGACGGCAGAGCGCAAGTGACCGACATGCATCGGCTTAGCAACATTGGCCCCGCCATAATCAATGACGATCGTTTGTTTTTCAGCGACATCTAAGCCGCTTGCCGGCTCTGCCAGCAGGGCATTGGCCCGCGCGGCAATCAGTGCGTCTGATGGCCAGATATTGATAAATCCGGGACCCGCGATATCCAGCTTGGCGAAGTCAGGATTGGTCTCTAGCGCTGCGACGACCTGCGCTGCAATCTCACGCGGATTGGCTTTTTCGCCGCGTTTCTTGGCCAGCCCCGCCGCCGCCATCGCGCCGTTACACTGATAGGGCGCGTCGCTTTTATCAGACTCGCGCACGGCCGCGATCTCACCCGGAAAGCCCAACCCCTCAAAGACCGCGCGACAGGCCGCGTCCAAGGTCCCCAATACCGTCAAATTCATGTGACTCTCTGGCTCTATTGACCGGCAGAGACGCGGAAGCGTTTACCGTCGGCGTTGAAGGCTCGTTGGGATTCAGTAACTTCGAAACCCACGATGATCTCGAAATTGATGCCAGAGGTCGTATCATTCGCGCGTGGGATAATGATCTCTTGGATGGATTCAGTGACCGTCGTGCGGTCTTCGCCCGGTGCAAAACTGACTTGTAGCGGATAGGTCTCACGCTCGATCACGTCGATGTTCTTGCGCGTCACAGCGACGAAATACTGGTAGTTTCCGGCTTCTTGTGCAGCCGCTGGACCCCGGCCCAAGGCAAAGTCGATCGACAGGTCCGCAATAATCGGGCGATCCCCATAATAGCGGCAGAGTGAGCGGACTTTCAGGATCTCTCCCGTCAGGCCAACATTCTCGAAACTCTCACTGCCATCGCCTCGAAACTCTACGATGCGGACGGCGTCATAAAGGGCAAAAGCGCGGGGACAAGGTCCGGGATTACGTTCTCCGGCCTCGCCGATATTTAGGGCTTCCTGCGTGGAGCGACAGCCCGCAAGCGCGAGGCCACTCATCAGGATAGCCCCCAGAATTTTGCTTCTCATCGACATGAAATTGTCCCGATCTTACCTTAGCGCGTTACGCAGGCCCCGCCCTATCGCAAGGCCGAGTCCAATGCTATAGCGCGCGGTGTAATCAATCGCGCGCGCATCTGCAATGCGACTCGCAGGGTTCATAGATTAAGGAGTCCTCATGTCCGTCACGCTGGATACCCGTTCCGATCAAGAAACGGAGCGCAAACAGAAGACCGTTTTACTGGCTGCACCGCGTGGTTTCTGCGCTGGCGTGGATCGCGCGATCCAGATCGTCGAGCGGTCTATCGAGAAGTTTGGCGCACCTGTCTATGTCCGACATGAAATCGTTCACAACCGTCATGTTGTGGATCGGCTGTCAAAGCTAGGCGCTGTCTTTGTCGAAGAGCTGCATGAATGTCCGGATGACCGTCCCGTCGTGTTTTCTGCGCACGGCGTCCCGAAATCCGTGCCGAAAGCGGCCCAAGCGCGTGAGATGACTTTTCTCGACGCGACCTGCCCGCTCGTCTCCAAAGTCCATGTTGAGGCCGAACGTCACGCCAAAGAAGGTCTGCATATCTTGCTGATCGGCCATGAGGGCCATCCGGAGGTCGTTGGCACAATGGGCCAACTGCCACCCGGACAGATGACGTTGATCGAAACGAATGAAGACGCAGAGACGTTCCAGCCCGAACCTGGACAAAAGCTAGCGCTCGTCACCCAGACAACACTCTCCGTAGATGACACCTCGGAGATGATCGAGATTTTGCGTGGCCGTTTTCCAGATATCGCCCTGCCCTACAAAGAGGACATTTGTTACGCGACGACGAACCGCCAAATGGCTGTCAAAGCCATTGCAGAGAACTGCGACCTGTTGCTCGTGATCGGCTCCCAAATGTCGTCCAACTCCAAGCGCCTTGTCGAGGTTGGGCAGAAGGCCGGCTCTGACACCGCCATGTTGATCAGCTCCTCCGACACCATTAATTGGGACGCCGTTGATGCAGTTGAGACGATAGGGCTCTCCGCAGGCGCGTCCGCGCCGGAATATCTCACCGATGGCGTGTTGGCCGCTTTGCGGTCCCGCTATGAGATTACCTGCCGCGAGGTTGAGGTCACAAAGGAAAAGGTCATTTTCCGCCTGCCGCGTTTGCTGCTGGATAAATAATTGCCGCGCGCAAAGACGAAAAAATCAAAGCTAGAAGCGGGCGCACTGGACGGCGCACTTGTCATCTACACCGACGGGGCCTGCTCGGGGAACCCCGGTCCCGGCGGCTGGGGCGTCGTGATGTATCACGGCAATCGCAAGAAAGAGCTGTTCGGCGGCGAACAGGACACCACGAATAATCGCATGGAAATGATGGCCACGATCGAGGCGCTAAAAGCTATCAAACCTGGCTTCAAAGGGCCTGTCGTGCTGTTCACCGACTCGACCTATGTGCTCAAAGGTATCACCGAGTGGATCCACGGCTGGAAAAAACGTGGCTGGAAAAAATCTGACAAGAAACCCGTGGTCAATAAAGACCTCTGGCAAGAACTCGACGCGCTAAATAATGCGCGCGAGGTTCGCTGGGAATGGGTCAAAGGCCACAGCGGCGACGCTGGCAATGAACGCGCGGATGAACTCGCGCGCGAGGGTATACCCACCACATGACCCAGCGTTACATCCTGACCACGCAATCCGCTGATAAGACCGGAATCGTCGCAGCGCTGACGGGCTGTCTCGCGGCGCATGACGGCTTTATCAATACACTCTCGCAATTTGGGACGCCGACCAGCGAGCGCTTCTTTTCGCGCATAGAGTTTTCCATGCCGGACACTGCCCTGGCCGGCTTTCGGGCCGAGCTGCAAGAGTCTGTCGATAGCTTTGGATTAGAGATCGCGATTTGCGAGAAGGACCGCCCGACGAAGACGCTGATCCTTGTGTCGAAGTTCGATCATTGCCTCGCCGACCTGCTGTACCGCCAACGTAGCGGCGGCGTGAACATCGATATCGTCGGGGTTGTCTCCAACCATGAAACCGCGCGCCCCTTAGCCGAGAGCTATGGCACGCCCTATCACCATGTTCCGGTCAGCCCGGCAAACAAACCTGAGGCCGAAGCCGCATTACGCAAGATCATTTCCGATACAGGCGCAGAGCTGATCGTCCTCGCGCGCTACATGCAAATTCTGTCGAATGAATTTTGTACGGATTTCGCCGGACAAATTATCAACATCCACCATTCTTTCCTACCAAGCTTTAAAGGCGCGCGGCCCTATCATCGGGCCTATGCACGCGGGGTCAAACTGATCGGAGCGACCGCGCATTATGTAACGGCGGACTTGGATGAAGGCCCGATCATCGAGCAATCCGTCCAACGCGTCGATCACACGATGACGCCAGAAACCCTTGTGCGATTGGGACGAGATGTCGAAGCCGCCGCCCTCGCCCGCTCTGTCAGTGCGCATGCGGATCGCCGTGTTTTCTTGAACGGGATGAAGACGGTCATTTTGCCATAAGCGGAACGGGCAGCTTTAAGCCAGCGCGAGGGCAACACCGACAGCGAAATAAAGCGCCAACTCATCCAGTTGCGCATCGGGATAGGTTCGTGTCTGTCGACGAAAGTCTAAACGGTGAAGGTCTTTTGCCCGTCGCGAGCCCCGTCCCGGTCTGCATTGGGGTGTGCCGTAGAAGAGAACATCACTGTTACGCCGGACGACGAACCGCTGGCCACAGGCTATTTTGCCCGCCACATAAAACTGGTCCCGACCCTGTCCGCGGCGATCCAGACCCAGATTCAGGCCCCCGCTGAGACCGAATTTCAGATCGCCATACTGGCGGCCATTGCGCAATAGCTCGAATTTTGACAAGCGCCGCATGGTGTTTTCGCTATCCGCACGCACAGAGATATCTAACCCGTAGAGCGACAATTCGGCATGGCTTCGCCAATCCGGGCGTGTTCGGTTAAAGGCGATTTCCCCGACGACTGCGCCGTCCGATTGAGCCAACCCGATATAGGGCTCACCCGCTTGCACACGTGGGAAGTCCAGATGGATCACATCTTGCGCCCTGCCACGACGCCCGCATTGCGCGCCATGTAAACATTGGCCGCAAAGCCCGCGTAGATGGCAAGCTCATCCATAACAGGGTCGGGCCATTTTTGTGAGCGGCTGACGATATCAAAGTGATAATCCTGCACGCTCCACCGCGTTGTCGGGCGCAGCTCCATGACGGCGCGATCCGCGCTGTCTGTGATCAGGAACCACCATTGTGTGACGCCTTTGGGATGAATAGAGAAATGATCGCGCCCACCGGATCGGCGAGCCAGCTCTAGCCGCCCGCGACCCCGCCAGTTAAAATCCATCACGCCAATATCTATGTCTTTCTTAGAGATAGAAAAGCCGACCATGCCGGGCTTTGACGGATCGCGAGTCATAGTGATGCGAATATCTTCGCCGTGAACATGCGCGCGCGCCGAGGCACTGGCCGCAAGTGCGGAGCCTGTTTTAATGTAAGCAAGGCCCCCAACCGTGACGTCATCGCGAAGCAATTCGAACGAGAGACGCGACCCGAAGCTGTTGATACGCAAAGACACTTACGCCTCGACGACGGGCTCCACGACCAGCGTGGCTCCGGTTACGCCCGTCACAACAAGCGGGTCGCCAATCTTTGGATCCGCACTGCCCGTACGCGCTTTCCACTGCGTGTCGCCAACGGTCACGCGACCTTCGCCATTGGCAAAATCCGTGAAGGCGACAACACGGCGACCTGTCAGAGTCTGAGCTGGCTCATTAATGTCGGACGGCTCGCCAGATTTGAAATATGGGCGGACGAAATAATGCCCCGCCAACAGCAAAGCCGTCGACAATACGAAGAACAGCAGGAACTGCATCTCCCACGACAGCGGCAGGAAAAACACCCAAGCCGCCACCGCCAGCGCCGCCACGGCGGGCCAGAGGATATAGGTCGAGCCAGTGATCAGCTCTAACCCAACGAGGCCCAGACCGATCAGGCCCCACCGCGTCGCATTCATGCTTTCTAACAAGGAGAGAAGCGCATTGGAGCTTTCGGGTTCCATGCCAGTTCTCCTACTTCTTGCCCTTGGAGAGCAACTCGCTGACGCCGCCAACAGTCGCCGCCAGACCCGATAGTTCGGCCGGAACAATGATCGTTTTTTGGTTCGGGCTCTTGGCCAGTTCGCCAAAGGCTTTCACATATTCCTGCGCGACAAAGTAATTGATGGCGTTGACGTCACCGCGGCTGATCGCGGTGCTGACCATCTCTGTCGCTTTGGCTTCGGCTTGAGCTTCGCGCTCGCGACCTTCCGCGTCCAGATAAGCGGCTTCCTTGCGGCCTTCGGCCTCGCGGATGGCGGCTTCTTTTTCGCCTTCAGCTTTCAGGATGGAGGACTGTTTATGGCCTTCCGCGATGAGGATGTCTGAACGCTTTTCGCGCTCGGCTTTCATCTGCTTGTTCATCGCCTGGGTGATGTCATGCGGCGGCGAGAGGTCTTTGATCTCGATCCGCGTGACCTTGGTGCCCCAGCCATCGGTTGCATTGTCGATCACGCCCAGCAGCTGCGCATTGATCTGGTCGCGCTTGGACAAGACTTCATCGAGGTCCATCGAGCCAACCACCGTCCGCACATTTGTCAGACAGAGATTTTGAATCGCATTTTCCAGATTGGACACTTCATAGGTCGCCATGCGGGCATCCACGACTTGGATAAACACAACCGCATCGGCGGTGACCATAACGTTATCTTTCGTAATCACTTCTTGCGACGGAATATCGATGACGCGTTCGCGCATGTCCATCTTGTTCGAAATCCGCTGATAAAACGGAATGACAAAGGTCAATCCCGGTTTCAGCGTTTTGGAATAACGGCCAAAGTTTTCGAGCAGCCATTCACTGCCCTGCGGGATAATCCTGACGGTTTTGATAATCACAAAGATGATCAACGCGGCCAGCGCGAGTGGTAGGATTTCTGTAAGTGTCATTTTATTCCCCCTTCAATGGTCGATATGTGCGGTCTCTTTTTCAGACTAAAGTTGCTCCAGCATGTGATCCGCGCTGCTGAGTTTAAACTCGCCCGGACCTTCAACGAATAAATGCTGGACCGTGCCGTCATCGACAACCATGGCGTAGCGCTGCGAGCGTTGGCCCATGCCAAAGCCCGAGCCGTCCATTTCCAGTCC
>CAYPWW010000042.1:0-11798 GCA_964414555.1 uncultured Algimonas sp. | reverse complement strand
CGTTTTCCAGCGAAGACATCTTTCGTATTCATCGGCATGGGACCGTCTGGGCCCATGGTCATAAATGTCGCGTCTGGTAGGTTTTGTCCGGTTTCGATGGTCATAGAACTCTCTCTGAATGAATTATCGTCTTTCGATAAATATAGGCAGACGGCCGTCCGTGCGCAAGATGCGACAAGTCGTTTTCGCGCGGCCATGCGTAGACAAGATATATATTCACACCGAAACTCGCCCCGCCCGTCACTAGGATATCATGGAAACACCGCCGGAAAGCCCAGAGCAAAGTTCGCCGAGCTATCGCGGCAAGCTGCTTCTTGCGACGCCCGACATGGGCGATCCGCGCTTTCGCTTTGCCGTCGTTTATGTCGTCAGTCATGATCGGTCTGGCGCGATGGGGATTATTATCAATAAGGGCAAAGCCGGCCTGCTGATCTCTGACCTCTTGGATCAGATCGGGATTGATGGGCATGTGCGTGTCGCGGACACGCCTGTCTTGAACGGCGGCCCCGTCGATATTGATAGGGGCTTCGTTCTACACAGCGCAGATTATTTCAAACCCGAGACCTCACTGAAAATCTCAGAAACACTCTCCCTGACCTCAACGAAAGACGTGCTGGAAGCGCTTGTGTCAGACGATGCACCGTCGCGCGCGGTGCTGGCGGTGGGTTATGCCGGCTGGGGCGCGGGGCAGTTAGAAGCGGAAATCGCCGATAATGCTTGGCTGATTGCGGAGGCGGATGAAGCTTTGATTTTCAACCAAGACCTCGACGGGAAATGGGCGACGGCCCTAAGCGAAATGGGCATCGACCCCAGCGCATTAGCCCATGGCGGTGGACGCGCTTAGTCAGAGCTTAGTCCGCATTTAACCTCGCATAAATTTCGTGATCTTCCCAGTGATCGCCAATTTTTAGATAGCCCCGCGCCGTTCCCTCACGCTTAAAATTGCAAGCCTCTAACACCCGAATAGACGCCACGTTCTGGGCGCTCACGGCCGCTTCGACGCGGTGCAGACCTAGCTGTTCAAAGCAAAACCGCACGGCGACCTCGACCGCGGCACGGGCATGACCGCGACGCGTATGCGCTTCGCCGATCCAATATCCCAGCCGCGCAGATTGCGACACGCCGCGATCAATATGGGTGATGTTACACGCCCCGATCAGCGTGCGCGGGGTTTCTCGGAAAATATGAAACGGATAAGCGCGGTCCTGTTGAACGAGCTTTTTCAGCCGTCCCAAGCGCGCGCGATAGGCTGTCCGGTTGAGGCCGCGTGTCGAAAAGCCCGGCTCCCATGGACGCAGATATTCTGCGTTTGCGCGGCGCAAGGCGGCCCAGCCCTCAAAGTCCGCCCAACGAGGATGAGACAATGACATCGCCCCGCCCGCCGCCTGGGCCCGCAATACGCTATGCACGCCATGCGAGCTTACCAAGACAAGCGCCCCGCCCGGCGGTGGAGGAGAAGGTAAAAGATCACGAGCAATCCCGCGAAGGAAAACCATGTCAGCATGTAATCGCGGTGATTATTGCGGATCGTCGGGCGACGCACGGGGAGCGAGGCAGCGTCCGTCGCGTTGGTTTC
Source organism: uncultured Algimonas sp. (assembly GCA_964414555.1). Classification (GTDB taxonomy): domain Bacteria; phylum Pseudomonadota; class Alphaproteobacteria; order Caulobacterales; family Maricaulaceae; genus Litorimonas. The sequence continues at coordinate 10,222 of CAYPWW010000042.1, read as the reverse complement.
AATTTCGATATAATGGGAAAGCCGGACATCGCCGGAGAGGCCTTCGCCCCAGCTGCTATCTTGATTAAACTTGAACCAGCGGTTGGTCGTGCGGTTCGGCTGAGATTTCACCCAGCCCTCGATCAAGCCCATTGCGTGATCTTCGCGAACATAGCCCACCCAAGGGGAAACGATTGTCTCTGATGCAATATCACCGATCTCGGATTTTTCGTCAGATGTAATCGTTGCGGTCACGGCAAAGAGCGTGAGATTTGACTGACGCAGCGGGACGAAAATATCCCAGAAAATCCCACCGGTCTGCGATTTGAAGACGTGGTAGATTGGCTGGCCGATAACGCCGTCAGCTTCAAATTCAATCCGTCGGAAATCGACGGGCTCACCCGCCGCGATCGCACGTTCCAAATCGAAAAGTGAGGTCAGGGGCGGCGAGGTCACGGACGCCTCGACCTCGGCCAGAAGCGCGGTCTTCCACTGCAAGCGCTGATATTGCCAGACGCCCAGCGAGATCAGGATCGCCAGCATCACGGCGACAATGCCTGTCAGCCACGGCATAGGACGCAACTGCAGTTTCATGATTGAAAATCCTGCATTCGAATCTCACGCGCGCGGCGCTGCCACGCAATCGCAAACATGACCCCGCGCATGAGGCGCAACAGCCAGAGCGAGGCGACGAAAATAATGGTGCCCCAAAGCAAGAGCGTCACAACCATTGGCGGGTCGAGGAGCATGTGAAACGCTAACGCCATCGGGACGATAAAAATGCCCGTGATGAAGATCACAAAGACGGCGGGACCATCGCCCGCATCTTCATCCCGGAAATCTGCACCGCACGCGAAGCAGCCATCTGAGAAAGCAAGCAAGCCTTTAAACAAACGCCCTTCCCCGCACGCGGGACAACGGCCCGACAAACCCGTCGGAACGGGTGGCAGGTTGCGGCGACGGCGATGTCGCGAGGTCGCGGACAAAGCCGTGGCGCGCTAACCGAGGCTGGTCGCGAAGATGATGTAGATAAAGGCGAACAGGAAGAGCCAGACGACATCAACAAAGTGCCAATACCAGGCGGCGGCTTCCAAACCGAAATGCTTCTCTGGGCGCAGGCCTCCGCGCATGAGGCGCAGATACATAACGGCCAGGAAGATTGTCCCGATCAAAACATGCAGACCATGAAAGCCTGTCGCCATGAAGAAGGCCGAGCCATAGGCATCGGTGGAGAGCCAAGGGTAACCCGACTCACGTCCGTGGAAGAGTTCGAGATACTCATAGGCTTGGACGCCTGTGAAGAATAATCCGAGTGCCACAGTCAGTCCCAGACCCCATTTCGCACCGCGACGATCGCCATGGATCAACGCGTGATGCGCCCATGTCACTGTTGTGCCGGATAGAAGCAAGATAACGGTGTTCATCAGCGGAAGGTTCCATGGATCCACGGCTTTAATGCCCGGCGCCATCGTGTCTGCATATTCCGCCGCGTTGGGCAGGACATCCGTATTCCAAGCCGCGCGCATTTTATGGAACAGGCCAAGCTCAAAGAACATCCAGAACCAGCCGACAAAGAACATGGCTTCCTGCATGATGAACATGATCATGCCGTAGCGCAGGCCAATATCGACGACGGGTGTGTGATCACCGGCACGCGATTCCTCGGCGACATCTTTCCACCAAGCATACATGACGTAAGCAGCGAAGAGTGAGCCTATAACCAGAAGGATCCAGCCGCCATCTGCGCCAATTTTATCAGCCGCAGGGCGGTAACTGTCTTGGAGGCTGTCGAGGCCTTTGGCGAAGAAGAACTCCATCATGGGCGATTCGCCCGTACGCTCGACGAGGCCTGCAAAGAAGGACACCATGCCAACGCCCCAGATCAAGCAAGCGATGCCCGACAGGAACGGCCACGGGGACGGTTCGATTAGATGATAGTCGTGTTCGACGGCTCCAGCCATGACAGTCTCATTCTGATAGTTTACGCTTTGGCCTGCTATAGCCCCGCACCTGCGAGGCGACAAGCGCGCAAGGCCGCTTTATCGGGTCGCAGTCACCCTATTTTTGCGCCTTTTTCTCCACGGGGAAGAAAGTGTAGCTCAAGGTGACGTCTTTGACCTCATCCAAGCGACCATCTTCGTCCAGTTGCGGGTCGATGAAGAACAGCACGGGAAGCGGAAGGCTCTCGCCCGGCTGGATCGTTTGCTCTTCGAAGCAGAAGCAATCTGTCTTGACGAAATAGGGGGCGGCCTTGATCGGGGTCACGTTGAAATTTGCAACACCTGTGACCGGATATTTCGACGTGTTGCGCACGGTGTAATAGGCCAGACCCGATTGGCCCAGTTGGACCGTCAGATCTTTGTCATCCGGGCGAAATTCCCACGGCAGGCCAGAGGCGACATTAGAGTCGAAATTGACGGTAATTTCGCGGTCGATGACCTCGGACAGGTTCTCTTCCGCTTGCTGCGTCGTACCCGCATATCCTGTGATTTTACAGAACGTGTCGTAGAGCGGGTCGGACGCAAAACCGAGGCCGAGCATCGCAACCGCAACACCCGTGAGGATCATCATCGTTTTACGATTGCTAGACGGCATTGGGTAACTGTCCTTTTAAAACCATGGTGAAGAAAACAAGCAAAACAAAGGCAAGCAAGCAGGCCGCCAAGGCGATATTGCGTTTGGAGCGAGCTTTAACTTCGGCCTCCGTTGGCGCGACGAAATCGTGCGGTGTGTCCCGGTATTCTTTCATCAGAATGCTCCTACCAAATAGTCCGCCGCGATCAGCGCGAAAATCGCAAAGAGATAAAGGATCGAATAGGCAAACAAATTGCGCGCGGCGCGGTCGCCCTTTTGCACATCGTAAAGGCTCTCAGGCTGAACCTCGTCACGCTCACCTGCGCGGGATTGCCAGACCTTATACGCTAGCGCGACGAACCCGAGGTTCAGCAGCGCAGCGCCAAAGGCATAGAGCGCCCCGCCCAAGCCCGTGAAGACAGGCGCGGCGGACACTGCAGCCAAGACCAGCGCATAGCCGAAAATCTGATTGCGGGTCGACTTTGGCCCAGCGACATTCGGCATCATCGGAATACCAACGCGACCATAATCGCTAACCTTATAAAGCGCGAGGGCCCAGAAATGCGGCGGCGTCCAAATAAAGATAATCAGGAACAGGATAAAACTGTCGAGGGTCACGGACCCGGTCACGGCGGCGTAACCAATCATTGGCGGTAAAGCCCCCGGCGCGCCACCAATCACGATGTTCTGTGGCGTGCGCCGCTTGAGCCCCATCGTGTAGATAACGACGTAGAAGAAGATGGTGAAAGCCAGCAGGCCAGAGGCAACGTAATTTGTCGCCATCCCCAACGTCCAGACGGACACGACTGAGAGTAACAACCCAAAGGTCATCGCCGTACGCGGGGCGATAACGCCGCGCGGCACGGGCCGCTTTTTCGTCCGCGTCATTTGCGCGTCGATATCGGCATCATACCACATGTTCAGCGCACCAGACGCACCCGCGCCGACGGCGATACAGAGGATCGCGACAGCGGCTTGCCACAGTGGGATCGAACCGGGCGCAACGATCAAGCCGACGATCGCGGTGAAGATCACGAGGCTCATCACCCGCGGTTTCATCAGCTGGAAATAATCCCCTGGCGTTGCCAGTGAGAGTCCAGAAGACGCGCCGGAACCTGCCAGTGAAAACGGCTGGGCGGAGCTTGGGTTTTGCGGCTGTGCGCTCATGGGGGTTCATATCGGCGAAACGGCGCTGACTCACAAGAGCAGATACGCATTTGCCGCAGTGAGAATTTCACGGTCATCCAAAGGCCCAAGAAAAAAGCCGCCCCGATGGGAGCGGCTTTTTCTAATTTAGCTGCGCGAACGCTTAGTGCTCGTCTGCTGTGTCCTCGATCCGTGGGAGGACGTTGAACTGGTGATAAGGTGGCGGGCTAGACAATGTCCATTCCAATGTCGTGGCGCCCTCACCCCAATAATTATCCCCAACGCGGCGGCGGACAATGAAGGCCTCCAGCAGCATAGCGAAGAAGAAAGCAACACCGGCTAGTGTGATCCACGCGCCCAGCGAGGACAACTCATTCCAATTCGTGAACTCTTCTGGGTAATCAACGTAGCGACGCGGCATGCCGTTCAGGCCGAGGAAATGCTGCGGGAAGAAGATGACGTTCACGCCAATGAAGAACAGCCAGAAATGCGCAGCTGCCAGCCATTTATTATACATGACGCCGAACATCTTGCCGAACCAGTAGTAGAAGCCCGCGAAGATACCAAAGACCGCACCCATGGATAGGACGTAGTGGAAATGCGCCACGACGTAGTACGTGTCGTGGAGATAAGCATCCACACCGGCATTGGCGAGCATCACACCTGTCACGCCACCGACGACGAACAGGAAAATAAAGGCCAGCGCCCACTGCATCGGGATCGTGTAGCGAATTGAACCGCCCCACATCGTTGCAAGCCAAGAGAAGATTTTCACGCCCGTCGGGACAGCAATCACGAGTGTCGCGGCGAGGAAGTAAGCCTTCAGGTTCACGTCCATACCAACCGTATACATGTGATGCGCCCAGACGACGAAGCCAACAACGCCAATCGCGACCATCGCGTAAGCCATGCCGAGATAGCCAAAGATCGGCTTTTTCGAGAATGTCGAAACGATGTGCGAGACGATACCAAAGGCTGGCAAGATCATGATGTAAACTTCGGGGTGACCGAAGAACCAGAACAGATGCTGGAACATCTGCGGATCACCGCCACGTGCTGGATCAAAGAAGCCCGTACCGCCGTCAATCCGGTCGGTGAAGAGCATGAACAGCGACGCCGCGAGAACGGGCAGCGCCAGCAGCAGCAAGAACGCTGTGACGAGAACAGCCCAAGCAAACAGCGGCATCTTATGCATCGTCATACCCGGCGCACGCATGTTCAAGATCGTCGTGATGAAGTTGATCGCACCAAAGATGGACGAGAAACCTGCCGCCAAGAGACCAATGATAATAAAATCAAAGGCTGGCCCGGGTGAGCCGGTCGTACTGAGCGGCGGATACATGACCCAACTGCCCCCGAATCCATTGCCATTGGCACTACCGGGCACAAAGAAACTGATCAACAGGCACAGAAGCGCCGTCGGCAGCAGCCAGAACGACAGGTTATTCATTCGCGGAAAGGCCATATCCGGCGCCCCGACCATAATCGGGACGAACCAGTTACCAAAGCCCCCAATCAGCGCGGGCATGACCATAAAGAAGATCATGATCAGACCGTGCATAGAGACGAACACAAGATATTGATGCTCATTCGTGAAGAACTGGATGCCGGGCTCTGCCAGCTCCATCCGCATCATGAACGACAGGAAACCACCGATCAGACCCGAAATGATCCCGAAGATCAGATAGAGCGTGCCGATGTCCTTATGGTTCGTTGAGTAGAACCACCGCGCGAAAAAGCCAGGCTTGCCGTCGTCGGCATAACCTGTCGGTTCGGCGGGAATATTTTCTCCGGGAAGAGCAACCATGTCGCGTATCCTCTTTCGTCTAATCTAACAGCGTGTCGACAGCGGCGACTTGGTCAGCCGACTTGTTGACGCGGTATTGTTTGAATTCATCAGGGAAGCTGCCGTCATTGGCGATCCAAGCGGCGTAGGCGGGCTTAGAGACGACCTGAACTTCGATGGGCATGTAGTAATGCTTATAGCCGCAAATCTCGGAACACTGTCCGTAATATGTGCCTTCTTCGAAAACTTCGAACCAAGTCTCGTTGATGATGCCCGGCACGGCATCCATTTTGATGCCAAAGCTCGGCACGGTCCAGCTGTGCATATTATTGACCGAAGTCACGAGCACTTTGACCTTGGTATTGACCGGCACGACCAGTGCGGCGTCTGTCGCCAAGAGGTAAGGCAGATCCAAAGTCTTGGCCAATGTCTCATCCAACGGGTTGGCAACGAAACTATCGACATTCTCATGGTCGGGATAAACATATTCCCAGTTCCATGTGTTGCCGACGGCTTTAATCGTGACGTCTGTTTCTGGGAGACGGTCTTGGAAATAAAGCAGCTGCATCGACGGAACTGCGATGATCAGCAGCAGGATAACCGGTGCGACCGTCCAGATGACTTCGATCAGCGTGTTATGCGAGGTCTTGGACGGGACGGGGTTTGCGCTCTCGCGAAAGCGGATCATGATGTACGCCATCAAGCCCACCACAAAGGCAACAATGCCCGCAATGATATAGAAAACAAGATTATGGACGGTTGTCAGGTCTTCCATGACCGGCGTCGCCGCCTCTTGGAGGAAATATCCACCATCGACAGGCGCCCCTACTCCGCGCTCTCCACCGAGGCCAAAGTAAACGGACCCAAAGAAGGTCACGAGGGCTAGGACGACGGCGACGACAGCCGCGATGATCGTCGCATTATTACGGGGTTCTCGCATCGGATTCTCTTTCGCACTCTCTGCGTGTTTGACGTCAGGCCTAACAGCCAGCCGCATAATTTTTACTCATATGCGCGAAAGGCGGATTTGTCCCGTAGGGAATCCAGCGCTTTTTGTCGCATTTGAGCGGTTATCTATCGTGGTGGCACGCCTAGATAAAGTCCTATAACAGTGAAACAACCTGCTATTTTCGCGCACCCCTCGGTAAAGGCCGCATATGACCGATTTTGTCTTCGATGACAGCGACTTGGACGCCCAAACTGCACAAGCACAGTTAAACACAGTGCTGGACGGCGCCGATGACGGCGAGCTGTTCGTTGAGCGTTCAGCCTCCGAATCGCTGACATTCGATGATGGACGGCTGAAAACCGCCAGTTTCGACACCTCACGCGGCTTTGGTCTGCGCTGCGTCGCGGGCGAAAGTTCTGGCTTTGCGCAAAGCACGGAACTTTCCCCCGGCGCGCTCTCGCGTGCGGGGTCAGCGGTCAGTCTCGCCAAATCGGGCTATGACGGTACGGCCAGCCCATCTCCGCGTCGTACAAATACAAAGCTCTACCCCGACATCGACCCCGTCGCCGCGCCGGGCTTTGGCGTGAAAGTCGAGCTCTTGCAGGAAATCGACGCCTATTGCCGCGCGCTGGATCCACAAGTCGTGCAGGTCACCGCCAGCATGAGCGCCAATCGCCGCGCTGTCGCGATCCTGCGCGCAGGCGGAGAGCGCTATGACGATGTGCGTCCCCTCGTCCGACTTAACATTATGATCACGGCTGAAAAAGACGGGCGCCGCGAGACAGGCTTTGCCGGTGCGGGCGGGCGCGAGGCCTATGATGGCTACATCGATCCAAGCTTTTGGAAGCCGCTGGCCCAAGAAGCGTTGCGCCAAGCCCAAGTTAATCTGGAGGCCGTGCCTGCCCCTGCCGGACAGATGGATGTCGTCCTCGGCCCCGGCTGGCCGGGTGTTTTGTTGCACGAGGCCATGGGTCACGGCCTAGAAGGCGATTTCATCCGCAAGGGCACATCTGCTTTCGCAGGCATGTTGGGTGAGCGGGTCGCCTCTCCCGGCGTCACAGTCGTCGATGATGGCTCCATCGCAGGCCGTCGCGGAAGCTTGACGATTGATGATGAAGGCACGCCGACATCCCGCACAACCTTGATCGAAGACGGCATCCTCGTCGGCTTTATGCAAGATCGACAGAACGCGCGCCTCATGGGCGTCGAGGCGACAGGTAATGGCCGCCGCGAGAGCTTCGCCCATTCCATCATGCCGCGTATGACAAACACCTTTATGTTGGGCGGAGAGCGCGATCCAAAAGAGATGCTAGCCGAACTAGACGACGGCATTTACGCCACGAATTTTGGCGGCGGACAGGTCGACATCACCAGCGGTAAGTTCGTCTTCCAATGCACGGAAGCTTACCGCGTGCGCAAAGGTAAAGTCGGCGAACCCCTAAAAGGTGTCACCCTGATCGGCGATGGTCCGACAGTCCTGACGCAAATCCGTCACATCGGAAACGACATGGAACTCGACCCCGGTATCGGTGTCTGCGGCAAGGCTGGACAAGGCGTCCCCGTCGGCGTTGGGCAACCCAGCCTCTATGTGGAAAACCTGACGGTCGGCGGGAGTGCGGTTTAAGGCACACCTTCGGCGCCTCAGCGCAGGCATTTAAATCATTTACCCTGTCTGGATGTTACACAGTCACGCCCTAGCTCTGCGCCCCACTTTCCCTCATATCTAAATCAACCAATCTACAAGGAGACAGATATGGCGATGAATATGATGGACATGATTATGCAGGCTGCAGGCGGGCAAGCCCCCCAGCAACTGGGAAGTCAGTTCGGCCTCGACGCGAACCAGAGCCAGAGTGCCTTTGCGGCGCTGCTGCCCGCGATCAGCTCGGCCATGAAGCAAAACACATCCTCGCCACAAGGTCTGGCAGGCCTGCTGGGCGCGCTGCAAAACGGCAATCACGATCAATATCTGGACAATCCGGCACAGCTAAACCAACCCAATGTTATCCAAGAGGGTAATGGCGTCCTTGGTCACCTTTTCGGTACGAAAGAGGTCAGCCGCGCCGTCGCCGGTCATGCCTCTGAAAAATCTGGCGTGTCGGCCGACATCCTGAAAAAGATGCTTCCCATGGTAGCGATGATGGCGATGGGATCCTTGGGCAAGCAAACGCGCGGCGCAGGCATGTTTAACCAAGGCGGCGGCTTGCAAGGCATGTTAGGCCAGCTCGCCATGCAACAACTGACAGGCGGTCAATCCCGTGGGGGTCTTGGTGGCTTATTGGGCGGATTGCTCGGCGGCGGCGCGCGCAAACAAACAGCGCAAATGCAGCGCCAGCAACAGCAAGCCCATCAGGGCGGGCTCGGTATGCTGGGCAAGATGCTGGACGCGGACGGTGACGGCAGCTCGATGGACGACATCCTCGGCATGATGATGAACCGCCGTTAAGTCAGACCCACACTTTGAAAACAAAAAAGCCCGCTCAACCGAGCGGGCTTTTCTTTTGTTTTGAGGTCGTCCGACCTATTTCGGATCACCCGTTGGACTCATGCGTTCGCCGACCATATCGCCGCCGTCCATCGTGAGGTCGGCTGTTCCATGCTCTGCATGATAACGCGCCATATCTTCGCCCAGCGTATCCAGATGCATCATACGTTTGATGATCGGCGAGACGACGATCAGGCCAACACCCACGGCCACGGCGGCCCAACCGATTGTTGAATAGACTTCCAACACGACGCGTTGCGTCTCGGCCAATGCGCCCGCTTCGTCGAGGCCTGCCAGTTTCTCCTCAGACGAGGTCAGCTTAGCGATCTGCGCCGCTACGAAGTTACCAGCACCAGACGCGAGGAACCAAGCGCCCATGATCAGGCCGACCATGTTTGGCGTGGACAGGCGTGTCATCGCCGACAGACCTACTGGTGACAGGCAAAGCTCGCCCGTCGTGTGCAACAGGTAGATCAGGAAGATAAAGAGAACCGGGGTCATATTGCCTAGACCTGCCGAATTCGCACCCCAGACAAGGACGAGAAAGCCGAGGCCCAACTGGATCACGCCCAAACCAAACTTCGCCCCCGTGGACGGGTCGAGATTGCGCTTGGCCAGCCACGCCCAACCTAGCGCAAAGAACGGACCTAGGAACACGATGTAGATCGCGTTCAGCGACTGGAAAATAGAGGCATTTTGTTCTTGACCTAAAATCGTCCGATCAACCGCGCGGTCGGTGAAGAGGTTAAGCGAACTACCTGCTTGTTCGAACAGCGCCCAGAAAAGCACTTGCACAGTAATCAGGAACAGGGCCGCAAAGATTCGATTGCGCGCATGAGGTTCTAGAGTCGCGACGGACCGATAAAGGATATACCCATAAATCGACAGCATAGCGATCCCGAGCGTGATGCCGACCGTCGCCTCATCGCGCACCAGGTACCAAATTATGCCGACGCCAAGGAAAGAGAGAAGGTAGATCATCCACTCGCGGCTGATGACTCCACCAACACGCTCTTTCAAATAGGCCGGATTGGGAGGCTCGCCCGCGCCTTTTAGCAACGGCTTGCCCCAGACAAACACGATCAAACCCGCAAGCATGCCGAGGCCAGCGAGACCAAAACCATAGGACCATCCAAAATTCTGCCCGACATCGCCTGCAATCAACGCGCCGCCAGCGGCACCCAAATTGATTCCGACGTAAAAGAGCGTGAACGCACTATCACGGCGAATATCCGTCTTCTCATAAAGCTCGCCGACGATGGCTGAGATATTGGCTTTCAGGAAACCCGTACCCGCAATGATG
>CAYPWW010000041.1:0-21040 GCA_964414555.1 uncultured Algimonas sp. | reverse complement strand
CCTTTGGCCAAGAGCGAAAAGATAATGCCTTCGTCGCCGATGATATTATCGGCACAACGGGCGGCAATAGCGCCGGTCCGGGCTAAGATTATTCGACGATCTCAACGTCGCGCGATAAGCCCATACGGTCGCGTAGAATTTCGAGCTTTATTTGCTCATTCGAATTAAAGCTCCGCGCGATGTTGAAAAGCTCTCCGCGCAGATCAATGTCAAATCGAAACGGCTGGCCGTTTAGAACTTTGGCATTCGATCCGTCAAAGATCAGCCCCACAGCGACTTCGCCGTCCAGCGGCCCATCAATCGCTGCGCTTAGTTCGCGATATTTAAATTCTCGTAGCGCGTCGCGGGCGAGGGCAGAGTATTCGGCGCTGCGTTGCTGCCGGATAATATCAACCGCTTCTTCGGGCGAATATTCCGGCGCAATTTCACCCGGATCAATGCTGATGATCCCGCCATTGGGTACGCCGACGCGCCCACCCTCGACCAAGACTTGCACACCGCGCACGACAATGGGAAAGACACCCATGACGGTTCCGCTAGCTCGAATGGTCTCATTGCCGATTTCTTCCAGAAAATCGCCTAAGGCGACATCTTCGACGCGCATGGTGACGCGGTTTTCTTCTGCGGCATAGACCCAGGTGAACGGGTCCATCGACAGTCGGCCATTTCCAATGGGCCAAGCAGCCTCTGTCACGCGCACGCCGTTCGGGACCAACTCATAGGCGACCTCGCCATCGGCCAGTTGCAGTCCCGGGTTGAAGCTGCGCAGACGCATCCGCTGCACGCCCGTCGTTTGCACCGGGAAAAGTGAACTGAACTGAATAACGGTATCCAGTCCTTCAATCGGACCGGGCGCCGTGCCGACATCCATGTCGATCAACGCAATCTCACCCGAACTATCCGTGAGTGCGCCATTTGCGAAAGCGATCTGAAGGGCTGCTCGCGCCGTTCCTGTTACGCGCGCGATTTTGCCTTTCAGCGCTGGCAGAAGGGCTTGTGGTTGCAAGCCGCCGGGCGTGAACTGAATCTGTGGAATATCAATTTCCGCCGTTCCTTCGCCATTGGCATAGCGGTAGTCGATCTCGACCTCCGCGCCATTGGCCTTGGCGATATTCGTGCGCGCCGCGCCGATGAAAGCGCCGTCGTTAAAGCGCACCGTTCCGCCAAGCGGAAGTTCTGCCACGCCGGCCGCTTTCGCGGTCTCGGCCGCTGCCGAACCGATTAGGCGCACACGCCCGCCGGAATGTTCAACAATATAGGACTCAGGCGTTCCGTTGAGCGCGATACGCATATCTGAAATTTCGACCAAGGGTGTCTGCGCGTTTATCGCGGGGCTTTGCAAATTGATCTGAACAGCTTGGCCCGGCGCGAAATTCGCGATCAAAGTGGCGGTGCTAGCCTGCGCTGTCGTTTCGGGGCCGGGCAGGGTGGCGCTGGCGTATTCGGCTTCTGTGAAAACCGCGCGCCAATCCTGCGTGGCATCAGGGCGCAGTGTTCCAGCAATTTCTAATGTCTGCGCCGACATATCAATACGCTGTGTGGGAGACAGGTCTGTTGCGGGGCGGGTCAGGATAAATTCGGGCGTCAGGGGTGTGGCCGAAATTTCAGAACGATCCGCGCGCCGGACAAAAATATTCGGGGTCGCGGACAGTCCAAAGCGAATGTCCTCTGCCGCCCAATCCGTCGATGTTTCCAGTCGATCCAGTGTGATCGGTGTGTCCCTCTGCGGAGTGAAATCTAGCGCTTGCCCCCAGTCCCTCAGCCGGACGTCCAGCCGACCCGCCAAGCGTAATCCTTCAACAACACCGCCGGGCAACGGACCATCATAATCTAAATCCGTGTTGACCGTCAGGCCCCGGCGCGCGCGATTTTCTCCGTCATATATGACGCGGCTTTGAAACGGTCCCAGGCGAATGGGCTCTGCGTCTGCACCTGCAGCTCGCCAGTTTTCCGACGTTTTCACCTGCGCTGCAAAGCGCTGAACGCCGTCCAATCGCCATCCGTTCTCAGACTTCGCCTCCAATTCAATCGTATTTAATTCCAGCCCAACAGGATTCGTGAAACGCGCGTCCAATTCGGCCCGAATGTCACCCTTCGTGTTATCAAAATGATAGAACGCGGCCTCAGACCTTGGATGCAGAGTTACAGTCGTATTGGGCGCAACGATCTCGATCGGGGTTATGGGCGTGAGGGTGAAGCCCGTCGGCGTCCACGCCAACCGTCCCGCACCCGAAACATCGGCCCCGGATAAAACGGTCTTCACGGTTTGTGTGAGTTCTGGTGAAAAATGCTCTGCTATGGGCACGACGCTCAAGGCAGAGGCGAGCGAGAGTGTCTCGGCCAAGCTTTGCGCGCGGGACGTATCTGGCGTCCGAGCGCGCGTCGCAGACATGGCCCAATCACCAGCGGCCACGATCTCGTCCTTATGGTTGATCTCGCCGTCCCACATCAGCTCCACCGTATCGGCTGCAAAGGCTTGGCTGTCCAATGTCTTGCCGTCGACGGCTATTTCGCCGTCCCAACTTTGTGTGCCGAGATCATATGCTCCCGTCGCGCGCAGATGTGCGTCGCGCAAAGATCTCGTCTTATATGACAAGCGTTCCGTCTGGACCTGCCCATCTATGCGGAGCTGGTCACCGTTCCGGCTGATCTCGGCCACGCCTGCCCCTATCGCTTCAAATGCGCGCCAAGATAGCTCTGACGGGGCGAGGGTTATGGCAGCGTCATATCGCGTCCCGCTGGCCAGTTCTGCATCTGCGTAAAGCGTTGCCTCGCCAAAGGGCGTGGTGAGGTTCAGCGTGCTATCTTTGATGCCGATGCCACGCGCGGGAAAGGCGTCACCACCTCCAGGCCCGCTCGCGGTTAGGCCTGGCGGAACCCAGCCGTCGATGATCTGCCCCGTCGCGTCGACTTGAACCTTGGCCGTGACCCCTTTGAAATCGAGGCGTTCAAAGCGACCCTCTATGGCGTCGCGCCAGTCAAATTCTGCCTGCACCTCATCAACGCGCAAAAAGGGCGCGTCTTCGTAAGACAGACGGATGTTGCGTATCTGCGCCTGGCTGCGCGTGATGGAGATGATGTCTAACTCCGCCGTGATACCGTCCTCGGCCAGAACGGCAATCGCCTCGCGCTCTAACAGCTCATAGCGCTGGGACCACGCCCAGACGGCCACCATGGCCAAGATCAGTAAGAGGCTGAGCAGGATCCACAACACCCACGCCCACCACCGCCAGTACCAGCGGCGCGGCGATGCCGGCTCTGTGATTTCGGCTTGCTCAAGGATGCGGCGGTCTCCTAAACGGGATCAAAGTCTATCCATGGACGAAAACGCGGAAAACCGAACCCTAATAATCGGTAAGTTTGCGCCTGTGTAGGAATACGTTAACCACGATTTAGGGAAAATCGAGGACATCTCTGTGTGTGAGACATCTCCCAAAGTAAAAAAGCTCGCTGTCTGATCAGGGCGCGCGACGTAAAGACGGGGCATACATGCCGAAAGATATTTATGAAGGGCTGGCTGAAGGCTTGGCAGAACGCGGTTCTGCCTTTGCCCGTTTTCGCCACACTGTGATCCCGCGGGAAAATCGCTACCGCTTTCTAGCGCTGGGCGTTGCGGTGACGGCGCTTGGCCTGTTTGTTTTACCAGAGGGCAAATCCGAAGCATCCGTGGCGATTGCAGAGCCTGTCGTAGCCGTTCCGCAGATCGATCTAACGCGGTTCGATATGGGGTTAGAGGCTGATTTTGCTTCGCCCGTTCAAACGCGCTCTGTCACATTGAAGCCCGGGGACAACCTCGGCCCGCTGCTACAGCGCAATGGTCTGACGGGTCAGCAAGCCTACCGCGTGACCCAAGCCTTTGGGGATGTTTTCAAGCCGCGCAACCTGCGCGCGGGTCAGGTCTTTGACTTACATTTCTCTGGTGAGACGTTGGAGCATCTAACCTTCAAGCCCAATGTCGACACGACCGTGTTCATTGATCGTCAGGTCACAGAGGACGGCGATAATTACACTGCGCGGAAAGTCGACGCCGAATTCCGGTTCGAAACAATTTCCGTCAAAGCGACGGTTGAAAACTCGCTTTATGTTGATGCCATGCGTTTGGGCGCGCCCGATAAGACGATTGTGCAATTTGCGAATATTTATGAATACTCCGTTGACTTCCAACGCGACATTCAGCCCGGCGATGCTTTTGAAATGTTTTTCGAGGTCGCACGTGATCAACGCGGTAAGATCGTCAAAGCGGGCGACCTGCTTTACACATCCTTTTCGCCGCGTGGGAAAACGTCCGAGTATTATTTATTCGAAGACGCGCGCGGATTTGAAAACTTCTATGACGCGTCGGGCAAGACAGCTAAACGCAAACTCCGCGCGACGCCGATCAATGGCGCGCGGCTCAGCTCGTCCTATGGCCGTCGGAAACATCCGATCTTGGGCTATCGAAAAATGCATGCAGGTGTAGATTTTGCTGCGCCGAGCGGGACGCCAATCCTGGCCGCTGGTTCAGGCGTGGTCGAACGCGCGAACCGCTACGGCTCATTCGGAAACTATATCCGTATCCGCCACACGGATGGTTATAAAACAGCCTATGCCCATCTGAAAGGTTTCGCGCGCGGCATTAAAAAAGGGGCGCGTGTAAATCAGGACCAAGTGATTGGTTATGTCGGCACGACGGGTCGATCGACCGGCCCACACCTGCATTATGAAGTCCATCTCAACGGCAAGAAAATTAATCCGCGCCGTTTGTCACAGCTATCTGGTAAACCTTTGTCCAAGGACCGGATGGGCGCGTTTAAAGCGAGACGGGCAGAGATCGATGCGATGCGCGCAACGGCAGAGGTGATTACGCCTGCGCCTGTCGCAACAAGTGTTGCCGATGTTCAGGTCTTGCCTGAATAGTTTTGCCTGAATAAACCGCCAATAAATTTAGACGAATACAATATCTGAGCGCCTGTTGGACAGCCCTTGAACCGCCTATAGAAAATGCGGTAGTAATATTATTATCAATTCGACTTAATTGGGCCGCCTCTCATGAAAAACCTTCTGAACTTCTTTTTTTCCTTTGATAAATTATTCAAAGAAAAACTCGTTGTGCCATTTTTCTGGCTGTCTCTGATTGCCTTTGGCCTCGCCTTTTTTGCCGAAGGCTTAGAAAATATTGCGCTCGGCCCACTGGCAGGAGTTTTGACGTTTTTCAATTATTTCGTCTCGGGTCTGCTGGGCTTGGTTATTATCCGAATTTTGGCAGAATTGATGGTCGCGATTTTCCGCATCAACGACAACCTGTCGCCAGATGGTGGTAAATCAGAACTGGCAGATATCGATCCCGTCGCAGAGGCTCGCAAGGCCGCAGAGCTAGCTGCGAGCCGTACGCGTGAAGCGACGAAATCGGTCGGTGACCGCGCGTCTTCGGCAACGAAAAACCTACGCGAAAACGTCGAGGACGCGACGGAGAGTGTCACAGAAAAAGCGAAAGCGACAACGGCATCTGTGAAATCAAAAACAGAGACTCTCACACAAAGCTCGAAAGAGCGTGCGGAGAAAGCCATGGGCAAGAGCGCGCCCGCAGCGGCTCCGAAAAAGCGTGGTCGCCCAAAGGGCTCGACAAACAAACCGACAACATCCGCTGCTCCGAAAAAACGAGGCCGTCCCGCAGGGTCAAAGAATAAACCAAAATCAAGCGCTGCCGCAAAACCTGCAACGACAACGGAAACCCCAAAGCGCCGCGGTCGCCCACCCGGATCCAAGAATAAAAAACCGTCAACCACCAAGCCAAAGACGACGGCGGCCCCGAAAAAGCGCGGTCCAAAGAAGGGCGCGAAAATTCCGCGCGATGCGGACGGTAATTTGCTGAAAAAAGATGGTACGCCACGGGCGAAGCCCGGCCGTAAGCCAAAGTCTTAGGGCCTTTGCGTTACCTTCCAAAAACAAAAGGCGGCCTTTGGGTCGCCTTTTTTATTTTCGTATGTCTAACGGCAGTCTTTGGCCTCGTCATGACAATCTGGGAATTTCAGATTATTGACGAAATGTGGCGCGCAGACGCCATCCGCGCCCATGTCGCAGATATGTCCCAGACCCAGCGCCACGTCCACGCTGTCATGACGGCCACACTCGATGTCGCCTATCCGCTTAGCTATGCCGCGTTCTTTGGCGGCCTGACATGGGCGGGATTTCCAAATCGGGCTTGGTTGCTTTTGCCGATCTTCCTTTGTGTGCCGGTAGATTTGTTGGAGGGCCTGAGTCAGGTCATGATCCTGACAGGACACGAGGATTGGATTGCGGTGAAAGTGATCGCGACACCTGTGAAGCTTATCCTATTTGTTTCCGGTGTTTTGATCGGCCTCGCAGGCCTTGTGCGTGTCTTTATGTCCAGCAGAGGCCAGCGGTCTTAGGTGCGTTGCTCGGGTATCTCACGTCTCGCTGACACTCACCCGAATCTTTCCGCCTGCCGCATCGACCTTGATCACATCGCCGTCGTGAATACGTCCGCCCAATAGCTCTCGCGCTAGCTCATCTTGCACCTGTTTCTGGATTGCACGTTTTAGGGGGCGCGCACCAAAACTAGGATCATAACCGGCTTTTGCAAGATGCTCGCGGGCCGCGTCCGAGAGCTCTAGGACGATCTGCTTGTCCTTCAGCCAACCCTGTAGGCGTCGAATTTGTATATCCACGATTGCGCCCATGTGCTTGGGCTTTAGTCGCTCGAACAGCAGGATTTCATCAATCCGGTTCAGGAATTCTGGACGGAAATGCGCATTGACCTCGGCCATGACGCCGACCTTTGCCGCCTGCACATTGTCGCCGTCGGCCAGGTTCAGCAGGTGCTGTGCCCCGATATTAGACGTCATAATCAGCAGCGTATTGCGGAAGTCCACCGTGCGCCCTTGGCCGTCTGTCAGGCGTCCTTCGTCCAGCACTTGCAGCAGGATGTTGAACACATCGGGATGGGCTTTCTCGACCTCGTCGAATAGCACGACTTGATAAGGCCGCCGCCGCACAGCTTCGGTTAGGGCGCCGCCCTCGTCATAGCCGACATAGCCGGGCGGTGCGCCGATCAAGCGGCTGACGCTGTGCTTTTCCATATATTCGGACATGTCGATCCGGGTGATCGCCTGATCATTGTCGAACATAAATTCAGCGAGAGCCTTGGTCAGCTCGGTCTTGCCGACACCCGTTGGACCAAGGAACATGAAGCTGCCGATGGGCCGCTGCGGATCGCGCAGGCCTGCGCGTGCGCGGCGCACGGCGTCTGAGACGGCCTCGACCGCGCGCTCTTGGCCAACGACGCGCGCGCCCAAAACGCTTTCCATGCTCAGCAGTTTTTCGCGCTCGCCTTCTAGCATTTTCTCGACGGGTACACCTGTCCAGCGAGACACGACAGTCGCGATGGTCTCAGACGTCACGGTTTCGCTGGCCATCACATCGTCAGAGCTGTTCTCCAGCTCTGCCATTTGTGTTTCCAGTGCAGGAATGTCTTCATGCTGCAGGCGTCCGGCGGTCTCATAATCGCCGCGCCGCACGGCATCGGCCAGTTCGAACCGCGCGCGTTCCAAATCTTCTTTGACGTCGGTGGCGCTGGCCAGCTTGGCTTTCTCTGCCTGCCAGGTTGCGGTCATTTCATCGGACTGCGCTTGAAGCGCGTCGATCTCAGACTGGCGTTTTATCAGCCGGTCTTTGGAGGCGTCATCAGTTTCTTTTTTCAGGGCCTCGACCTCGATACGTAATTGCACGATCCGGCGGTCGATTTCGTCGAGGGCTTCCGGCTTTGAATCAACCTGCATGCGTAAACGGCTGGCTGCTTCGTCCATCAAGTCGATGGCCTTATCGGGTAAAAAGCGATCCGTGATATATCGATTGGACAACTGCGCTGCGCTGACGATGGCCGCATCGGAAATGCGGATGCCGTGATGGACTTCGTATTTTTCTTTCAACCCGCGAAGGATAGAAACGGTATCTTCGACGCTTGGCTCTGTGACAAAGACGCTGAGGAAACGTCGCGCGAGGGCGGCGTCTTTTTCCAAGTGCTTGCGATATTCGTCCAGCGTTGTCGCGCCGATACAATGCAGCTCGCCCCGCGCCAGTGCAGGCTTGAGCAAATTCGCCGCATCCATCGCGCCGTCGCCTTTGCCGGCTCCGACGAGGGTGTGGATTTCATCAATGAACAGGATGATTTGGCCGTCGGCTTTTTCGATCTCTTTCAGGACGGCTTTCAGGCGCTCTTCAAACTCGCCGCGATATTTCGCGCCCGCGATGAGTGACCCCATATCGAGCGCGAGCAATTTCTTGTCGCGCACGGACTCGGGCACATCGCCAGAGACAATCCGTACGGCGAGGCCTTCTGCTATGGCCGTCTTGCCGACGCCGGGTTCCCCGATCAGCAGAGGGTTGTTCTTGGACCGACGAGACAGGACTTGCAGGGTCCGGCGGATTTCTTCGTCACGTCCAATGACGGGATCCAGTTTGCCGTCACGCGCGGCCTGAGTCAGGTCGCGGGCATATTTGCTCAAGGCTTCATATTGGTCTTCGGCTGTATCGGAGGTCACGGGTTCGTCCTTGCGAACGGATTTTATGGCCTCGCCCAAACGCGCCACGTCGACGCCGCCTTTCGCTAATGCATCACGAAGGTGTTTGTCTGCATTGGACACAGTGGACAGCAGCAGGCGTTCGATCGTGACAAAGGCGTCGCCCGCGTCTTTGGCGGTTTTCTCGGCGACCGCGAAAATTTTGATCGCAGGTTTCGAGAGTGACAGGCCTGACCCGCCCTCGACCTTGGGCAACTTCTCCAGCGCCACATTCACCGCCGCGTCCAGCGCATCCGGTGAGGCGCCACTCATTTGCAGAAGATTGCGAGGCAAGCCGCCGTCCTCATGGATGAGCGCGCGCAGAACATGCGCAGGCGTCAGCTGTTGGTGGTCTCGGGTGACGGCCTCGGTTTGGGCCGTTTGGATGACGCCGCGTGCCCGTTGGGTATAGGCTTGGATATCCATAAGGGATCCTCGAATTCAATGGGGCGCAGCGAGGCGCCGTGTTGAATCCGAGATGGGAATAGAGTCCTGCCATGCAAGGGGCAGGGGTGAGCGCTTACATTTGTAGCGACTGATCGATGTGTGATCAGCCTGTGAGGGGCGCGGCGTTATTCTGCCGCTTCGACTTCTGTGTCATCTTTGCGGGCCGGCGCTTTGCGACGTCGCTTTGGTTTGTCACCCGTCTCGGCGACCGCGTCATCTGCTTCGGCCTTTTTCGCCTTTGGCTTTGCGGTTTTGCGCGGTTTGACGTCAACGACTGGTGTCACGACGTCTAGCTCTGAGGGCGTCTCAGCGCCGGTGTCTTCGCGCTTGTCGTCTTTTTTGTTTTCATCGCGGTCACGACGGTTCCGATGACGGTTATTGCGGCGGTTCTCATCGCCGTCTTCGTCATCATTCTTCTCGCCTCGCGCGGCGCGTTCGGCTTCGGCCTTTTCGCGTGCGGCGGCTTTGGCGGCCTCTTGCTCATTCATCAGCCGCAGGTAGTGCTCGGCATGTTGAAGATAGTTTTCCGCTTTGACGCGGCTACCCGACATTTTGGCGTCCCGCGCCAATGTCGTATATTTTTCATAGATCGTCGCAGCATTGCCCCGCACCTTCACATCCGGGCCTTGGCTGTCCATCGACCGGTTGTGATTATTGTGGTTGTTATTGCGATTATTCTTATTGCGATTACGGCCGCGTTGACGCTTCATCGTAAGTCTTCCTCGAACGGTGTTGGCCGAAATTGCCCCTAATTATCACATTGCGCCTCATGCGCGGTGGGATATTGGTGTTTCGGCTGTGCAGGGCGGTTTGCGATTATGTGCACCGCTAATCTCTGCTAGAATTGGCCTAGCAAAGCCTATCCCGCTTGCAAAGCGATTTTTCAGACGGGCTTTTGGGCCGAGACGACGCGGTCTTGCTCGCCCAAATCTTGGGTCAGCGTGACGGCGGTAAACCCTGCCGCTTGAACCAAGGTCATGACGGCTGCGCCTTGGTCATAGCCAATCTCCAGACCCAGCCACCCGCCGGGCTTCAAGCGATCCAACGCCCCGTTTAAAATCGCGCGATAGGCGTCCAAACCATCCGTTCCGCCATGCAGGGCCAGCGCCGGATCATAATTCGCGACCTCTGGCTCTAATGTCTGCAACGCCGAAGAGTCGATATAGGGCGGGTTGGAGAGGATCGCGTCAAAACGGGCGTCGTCCGGCACGGCGTCCCACCAAGGACCATGGGCAAATTCGGCGCGGCTCTCTACACCTAAAGCCTCTGCATTGCCGCGTGCAGCGGACAGCGCTGCGTCCGAGAGATCGGTCGCCAGCAGGCTCGCATCAGACCGCTCCGCTAAGAGTGTCAGGCCAATCGCGCCCGACCCTGTGCCAAGGTCGAGAAGGCGCGGATTGCTCACATCTTTTAGCCCGGAAAGGGCTGCGCGAATGAGGGCTTCCGTATCGGCCCGTGGCGACAAAACCTCTGCGCTGATCACAAAACGCCGTCCAAAAAACTCGCGCCAGCCTAGAATATGGTCAACTGGCTCGCCGTCCAAACGCCGCGCCATATTGATTTTGATTGTCTCAAAAACTTCGGGCGACAGAAATTCTGTACCGCGTAACATCAGGCCGGTGCGGTCCAGACCCGTCGCATCCAGAACAATTTCCAGCGCATCCTCTTCCGCAAAGGGAAGGCCTGCCTCGGTAAAAGCCTGTGCCAAAAACCGCTTGGCCGAGCGCGCATTGAGGCCGGAATAAGGGCCAGATCGCGGGCGTTGATCGAGGGGGGTTACCATGCGCTAAAGCGTTAGCCTCAGCGCAGGGTGAAAGTAAAGTGGTGCAGCTTTAAGAGGCCGCGACGGCATCTTTCAGCTTAGCCAAAATCGCAGGCGCTGCGTCTTCTTTCGTGACTTTGCCGATGACTTTGGCGTCGTCTACATCGACCAACAGCATTTGACCTGTTTTAATGGTGCCCGCTTGATACGCGCGCACGGCAGATTCAACGCCTGCAGCTTTGGCTTGTGCGTAAAATGCGTCTGCGTCTTTATCCGTGTAATCCAACACAACGAATTCCACGCCCGGGACGTCCCCCATGGAGCGGGCCTTCTTCACGGCAGGGTCCAGAACCTTGCAGCTCGAACACCAGTCGGCATAGACGATGACAGCTTTGGTTTTTGTCGCCATCATCTCGCCAGCCATCTCTGTGACTTTGGGTTTCATGGCGTCAGTCGTGGGGGCTTCGACCTTTGTCGCATCACCGCAGGCGCTGAGTGTGATGGTTAGCGCGATTGCGGCCAAGGGTTTCAAGAATGTATTTTGCATGTGTTCCTCCAAATTAATGGAGAACCCATAGGGACTTTGTTTTGAGATTGCGCGTCACACTTGTGTGAGCATGGCGTCCCTTACGGGCACTATCACGACAGCCCCGCAATCGCGCTCTCTATCAAACGCAAATCCCCCTCCCGCGAGAGGCTGTGATCGCCGCCTGCGACGAGGGTGTAGGTCACGTCTTTTGACGTAATCATGTCGATCAAGCGTTTGGAGTGCATCCACGGCACGACGTCATCTTCATAGCCCTGCAAGATCCGCACGGGGCAATTCAGTGGGATCGGCAGATCGAGAATTTGCCGCGCGCGACCATCCTCGATCAGGGCTTTGGAATAGGCGTAAGGCTCTTCATATCCTGATGGTTCATAAACCACGCCATTATCTTCTAACTGACGCAGCTGTTCCGCCGTCCAATTCGCGACGGTCAATTTTTCTGTAAAGTCCGGGGCAGGGTTGATCAGCACTAGCCCCGCTGTCGCCGCCGTATTTGCCATCGCCGCCAAGAGGGCCGCCCACCCGCCCATGCTGGAGCCGATTAGGATCACCGGACCGTCCGTTAGCTTGTCTCGCACACGGGCCACATCTGCGGCCCAACGCGAGATCGTCCCATCGGTGAAATCGCCCGTGCTTTGCCCGTGGCCGAAATAATCAAAGCGGATGAAAGCTTGTCCTTTCGCTTTGGCCCAAGCGTGCAGATGGGTCGCCTTCCCGCCTTCCATGTCGGATTTCAGCCCACCGCACCAGATTAGCGTCGGACCTTCTCCATCGCTCATTTCATAGGCGATCCGATGTCCATCATCCGTGTCGAGAAAGGCGGGCATTTCTATTTCCGTTCGTGTAAGGTCGTCACATGCATGTGCTGCAAATTCTGCCCGACCTCAATGCCGGAGGTGTCGAAGGCACAACGGTCGAGATGGTCGAAGCGCTGGTCGCGGCCGGCCACGGTGCGCATGTGCTCTCAGCCGGTGGGCGATTGGTGACAGAGGTCGAGCGCCTCGGCGGGGTGCATCACCACGCGGATATCGGCTCAAAGAACATCCTGTCCGTGCCTTGGCGGATCGCGGGTATTCGCCGCCTGATTGCGGAACACGATATCGATGTTGTCCATGCCCGCTCTCGCGCGCCGGCTTGGCCCGCCATGTTTGCCGCGCGCGCAGAAAAGGTGCCTTTCGTCACGACCTATCATGGGACGTATAATGCGCGCTCAGGGCTCAAGCGGTTCTATAACTCCGTCATGGCGCGTGGTGATCTCGTCATCGCGAATTCTAATTTCACGCGGGATCACTTGATGGCGCAGCACGGCACAGCGGCTGAGACAATCACGGTTATCCCACGTGGGGTAGATATGGCGCGCTTTGATCCTGCCGCCGTGACGGCAGATGAGATCGGCGCCAAACGCAAGAGCTGGGGCGTGCAAGCGGGAGAGACAGTCCTTGTCCTGCCGGGACGTCTAACGCGATGGAAAGGCCAGACGGTTGCCATCCGCGCGCTGGCGGAGTTGCCTCAGAGCTATCGCCTCATACTTGTCGGCGACGCGCAGGGACGGACGGATTATGTCGCTGAGCTCGCTGCCTTGGGCAAATCACTGGACGTAGGCGCGCGCGTGCATCTGGCGGGGCACGCGACGGATATGCCAGTTGTTCTGGCGGCCGCAGATATTGTCCTGACACCTTCGACGGACCCAGAAGCTTTTGGCCGCACCGCCGCAGAGGCCCAAGCCATGAACCGCCCCATCGTGGCGGCCGACCATGGCGGTGCAGTGGAAGTGGTAGTCGCGGGCGAGACGGGCTTTCGCACCCCACCGGGTGACGCAAAAGCCTTAGCCGTCGCCATATTGAAAGTGGGCCAGCTGTCAGGGGTAGCGACGGCGCGCGACCGCATTGCCCGTGATTATTCCAAATCTGCCCTGCAAGCCGCCGTATTGCGCGTCTACGAAACCTTGTCCCCTGATCGGGGTTAGACCTTGAACATGGCCCGTAAAACCGCCATATCGCCAGACTGATTGAAACAAACGGAGATACTGCAATCGCCAGACGACCCCTTTCGGCCCAACCGGCCAAGAAACCTAAAGGTCCGCGGATTAACCGCGACATTACCGCTGAAAACGTCCTGCTGATCCTAGAGACCGGTGAGAAGAAAGGCGTTGTGCCGATCGCTGAAGCTTTGGCTGCCGCCTCTGCTGCGGGGCTGGACCTCGTTGAGGTCGCGCCCGGCCAGACGCCTGTGACCAAGGTCTTGGACTATGGTAAGCTCCGTTTCGAGAACCAGAAGAAAAAAGCCGCAAACCGCAAGAACCAGCGCACGCAGTCGCTAAAAGAAATCAAGATGCGTCCGAATATCGACGTGCATGATTATGGCGTGAAGACAAAAGCGATGCAGAAGTTCTTTGACCGGGGCGACAAGGTGAAAGTCACCGTACGTTTCCGTGGCCGCGAAATGGCGCATATGGATCGCGGTATGGACCTGCTGGCGCGTGTCAAAGAAGACTTCGCCGAGGACTGTAAGGTTGAGTTCGAGCCAAAAACCGAGGGCCGTTTGATGACGATGGTGCTGGCGCCGAAAAACAACTGACCTCGCTCAGATTATAGAATTCAAAACGCCGGGGCATTTGCTCCGGCGTTTTTGTTTGTGCGGGTATCGACTTAGCCCAGCTTAACCCTATGCGTCTCTCTCACTTTACAAGCTCTGCGTGTCGCGGCAGACTTAGCTTTCCAATCAGGGGAAACCAATGACACGATTTTTGACAACAACCGCGCTTGCTTTGGCGACAACCTTTTCCGCTGGCCTAGCCCACGCGCAAGACCAAGACGATATGATCTTTGAGGATGTGATCGTCACACCAAAAAAGATCAAAGACCTCTGGTTTCACGTCGACGCCAGCTTTGCCCTGACGCAATTTTCCGTCACGGAAGGTAACACAGAATATGTCAGCGACATGATGACAGCCGGTTATGTCCGTGCAGGTGTAAAATATAAATATGTCGGCGCAGAGGTCGAGCTCGGCACAGGTTTCTCTGATTATGAAGAAGACGGCGTCACATTGGGCGTAGACTCGCAAACCTCTGTTTTCGGCATGTTGCGCCTGCCGCAGGAGCGATCAGATATTTATCTGCGTCTGGGTTATCACCAGAGCGATATTGCCATCGATATTTTGGGCCAGAACTTTGACACAGATGACAGTGGTTTTGCGGGCGGAATTGGCGGAACCTATTTCTTCACCGATAATATCGGCGCGCGACTTGATATCACGGGGTATAACCTCAGCGACCCGCTGGATGTCAGCTATGTCGGCGGTTCTGCAGGATTGACCGCACGCTTCTAGGCGCATCGGCTAAGTGCATATTGTTGATATTATAAAGGGGCCTGGCGGCCCCTTTATCCTTAGGCCGTATAAATCTCGGTGCCATTCCCACGCTCGATATAGAGCCGTGGGCTGATCGGTTTTCTTGTCTCTTCAGAGTTATAAAGCGCTTCGACTTGTTCCTTTAGCGTCGCGACCGCCTCTTTATTATCGGCCCGCGCAAAAATGAAAACGTCTTGTGCGGGCAATCCGAATACAGCTGCGTCAGTGTCAAGCACTTGGAAAATGGCGTTCCAAACACTCGAGACAAGAAACAAGCTTGATTCCAAGCCTTCCGCCTCAGTGATCATACCAATGTCATCGCCGATCATATTGATGCTCATGGAGTTTCCGACTTTTCGAATAAAGTTAGAGAACGCAATGTTCAGAACATCGTCTTTTTTGAGGTCACAGTCTCCCTCGCCAAGGTGCTTGTTTTGTAACCATTCATAAGCAACGTCACGATCAATCCCGAAGACGAGGTGAAGCGCGTCAAAATCAAGCGGCGCACTTACTGGAAGTGAGCCTTTTGGAAGTTCGTGCGCTTTCCCGTCTATCGTCAGCGTTTTGGCAGGCCCTTGTCCGGGCTTTACGATCGGGACAATAAGCGGGGCGAGATCTTCTGGTTCTTGCGGGGCTGGATCAGCATTTTTAGATGGAACAGCAGGTGTTTTTGAGAAGAGCTTTTTTATAAACGACATAGGAACTTCCTTTCGGGTCAGCTCAACCTTGCGGCACATTCCTGACCGCTACAAGTCCAACCCCATGAAACGGCTGTCCATCGGGTTGTCGTAATATTTCTCAATATCGCGAAAGCCGAGTTGCTCATAGATTGCGTTGGCGTGGGTTAGCCCTGCGTCTGTATCCAGATACATGTGTTTGTAGCCGATCTCGCGCGCGGCTTGTATGGCGGCGTGACTGAGGGCTATGCCAAGCCCGTGTCCCCGTCCGGCGGGCTGGCAATAAAGCCGCTTCAGCTCGCAAATGCCGGGACGAAACGGTTTAACCCCGCAAGCCGCCACAGCTGTGCCGTTTAGCCTTGCCAGAAACAGCGCGTCATAGGTTTGCGGGAAATCTGAAAATTCGGCTTCTGTCCCTTGAAAGGAGAGGCTCTGCCCAAGATAGGCTTCAACGAAGTGCAGATATTCGACAAAAATCGCCTTTACGGCTGCGATGTCTTGCGGCGTTGTCGCGCGACGAATGTCCACGCGGGACATGGGCTTTAAGCGCCTGCGGCGACTTCTAGGCGATCAATTAGATCGGGTGTGATTTCACCGGACTCTGGCAAGCCATTCACCTTTTGGAACTCCCGAACGGCCGCGCGTGTTTTGGGGCCGGCCGCACCATCTGCGCCGCCAATATCAAAGCCGAGGTCTGACAGCAGAACTTGCGCCTCGCGCACTTGGCGGATTTTCGCCGCGTTTTGTGTGGGCTTGTTCTGAATCCAAGGCGTGTCGGTAAAGACGCCATTGGCAGCTTCGTCGACGGGCGTTGGAACAAAGGCGTCTGCTTTGGCTTGGACGCGAACACGGGCTGTTTCTGACAGACGGCTAGCGACACTGGCCAATCGGCCCGGCGCACCTTGGTCGCCTTGGCGGGCTGCGACGGCATACCAGAAATAGGCAGCTTCCAGATCCGGTGCGATCCCATTTTCGCCTTCGCTTAACATGGCGATATTGAACTGGCTGTCGACGACGCCGCGCTGGGCGGCTTTTTCGAACCAAGCGGCAGCAGTCGCCATGTCGGGTTCTACGCCACCGGCATTGCTCGTGTAATAAATGCCCAAGTCATGCATCGCGATGCGGTTACCGCCTTGCGCCGCACGCTTGACGAGTTCGCGCGCTGTGACGAGGTCTTTCTCGACGCCTGTGCCACTTTCATAGAGCTTGGCGAGGCGGTATTGCGCGGCGGGTTGATTGCGATTGGCGGCGCGACGGATCAGCCGTGCGGCCTCTACCGTTTCGCCAGCTTGTAGCTTCGCCAGACCCAACTGGAATTCTGCGATGGGATTTCCGGCTGCGACGGCAGCTTCCAATGTGTTGAGACCAGCCGCGTCCACATCCGGCGCGCTCTGTCCGGCATATTGACCCTGTGGGGGCTCTAAAATGGTCTCTGGCACGGCGGCAGGTTTAGCTGGCAGAGTTCCAAGGGCTGAGGTTTGCGTTGATGCCGGCAGGGTTGCTTGTGGCGCGCTGACGCTTTGTTGCGTGGCGGGCGCGGGACTGATCTCACCGCCGCCACCCAAAATGGATTTTGCTGCGAAAAGCCCCAACACGGCGACACCTGTTGCCATTGCACCAACACGTAAATTAGATGCAGAAATCGGGAGTTTCGGTAGGCTGCGCTGACGCTTTGGCTCCGCGCCTGTTACCCGCTCGGCAACCATCTCGCTTGGCGCTTCAGCATAGGCCGGATCGGCATAGGTTTCGACGGGCGCTGGCGCGCTGAGAACGTCTTCTGTCTCTAAAGTTGGCAGGCTATGTCCGCCCAAACTTGCCATCGGGGGCTGTTGCACAGGCGGAGGTGTGGCAAGTGCGCCCGCAAGACCCGGGACAGGAAGCTCTTTTGTCATCATTTCTGGAGCGATAGGTGCGCCTAGATAATTGCGTGCGGACGTCGCTGTTGGGCTCTCGGGATGTGCCAAGGCTTGAGGGGGCGCCAAGGTTTGGGGAGGTGTCAAAACGTCCGCGACAGGCGCAGACGGTGAGGCTGCGACATAGGCCGACGGGTCAAATTCGACGGGAACATGGCTTTCACGCGCATCCGGTGCCGCAGCCTTGGGGGCCTCAGCCATAGCCGGTTCTGGCGCTGGCATTGGAGCGGGCGCGTGAGGAACAGGGGGTTGTGGCGTGGGCGCGGCATAGGGGTTGTCAGCGCGCATCATGTTCAGCGGGTTGGGAATGTTTGGTTGCGCGAGGCTAACAACATTGGACGGCGCCAAGGTCTGTGGCACTTGGGCCTGTGGCGTTTGAGCTTGTGGTTGCGCGGCGGCATAGGTGTTCGATTGCACAGCGGCGAGCTTTGCATGCACACGCGCCAATTCTTCTTGGACCTTCGCCAGCGTGTCATCCATGCGCTCCACGCGCGGATCATCCATATTGGCAGCGATAGGCGTTGATGTCGGGTCCCAGCTTGCCGCAATGACTTCTAATGCTTCCAAGCGCGCTGTGATGTGTGTTTGTGCGCCATCAAATTCCGATTGGGTTTCCTGCGCGAGATCGGCCAGGCGTTCCGCTGTTTTCGTATCGGACCGGTCTGTGCGTTTCGCGAGGGCGTCAGAAAAATCTGCGATCGTATCGCCGATCCGCTCTAGCGCTTCGGCCGTGTCCAGTTCCACTCTGTCAATGCGGGCATCCAGCGCGCGGACGGCTTGGCCCTGCTCTTCCGCCTGCGCTTTTAGCTGCGCGTCGATGGCGCGGGCGAGATTCGCGAGGTGAGCGTTTAACTTGGCGAGCCCGGCGCGCTGTTCGTCATCTTGCGCGTCTAATCTGGCGTGGGCCGTCTGTAGGGCTTGTTCCAATGTGCTAATATCAGCATTCGGTTGCGCGACTGTCGATAGCGCCTCGCGCACACTTGCCTGCGCGGTTCCGCGTGCGCGGCTCACATGCGCTTCTAGCTTGGCCTCTAAGGCATTCAGGCCGCGGGTCAGGCGCGCCTTCTCTTTGCTTTGAGTGCCTTTTGTGCGTTCTGCGAGTTCCGAAACCACGCCGTCCAGCGATTTGATCGCTTTGCGGTTCATTGTATCCGCGCGCTTCAGCCGCGCTTCCAAGGATTTCATGGATGCCGCTAGAGAAGCGACACTTGGTTTCGCCGTCGACTTTGCAGCAGATGTCTTCGCGACGGCGGCCTTAACACTCGGCCTTTTGGCTTTCTTGGACGACGCAGATGTAGGTGTTTTGGACATATTAGCGTTATTTTCCCCGTCAAAGTGCCCAAACGCACATGATTCGACATCCCGGAAAGGGACCTAGGCCCGTTAGACGCCCAACGTAGTTAATTCCGCGTTAAGCCGTTAACACTTTTGACCGTCATATTTCAGGCCCTGCGACGACATGAACGTTGACGTTAACGTCAACGTTAGCTAATAGGTCGACATGACAAAGATGACTTCACTTTCTGCGAAAGCTGCTGTGCCGCAAAAATGGGGCATCAAAGTCTTTGCTGATATGTTTGGCGTCACGCCGCGCACGATCCGGTTCTATGAAGACAAGGGCTTGCTCGCCCCACAACGCGAGGGGGGTATCCGAACATTTGGCCCACGTGACCGTCTCCGCTTTGAGAAGATTATGCGTGGCAAACGTCTCGGGTTTTCTCTGGATGATATCCGTGCCGTTTTCGACATTACTGATGGCAACGTCACAGACCGTGCAGAAATCGCGCGACGGAAAGCTAATTTCGAGGCGGTTGTCGCCTCTCTGGCAGAACGTCGTCGAGATCTGGATATCCTCCACGCCGATATGACCGAAGTCATCACCATTGCCGATGAGGCGCTACAAAGTGCGCCCGGCTCTGGTACGGTTGCTGATCTTGCTGCCCGCTATCAAGCGGCTTTCGACGCCAGCACGACCGGACACCCCATCGATTTTAACACTAATTCAGACATCACCGCTTAACTAAAGGACGACCCACCATGCCAAGCTATAATGCGCCTGTTCGCGAT
This sequence comes from uncultured Algimonas sp., assembly GCA_964414555.1. Lineage (GTDB taxonomy): Bacteria > Pseudomonadota > Alphaproteobacteria > Caulobacterales > Maricaulaceae > Litorimonas. The sequence goes on along the minus strand of CAYPWW010000041.1, from coordinate 1,720 downwards.
ATGCAGTTTCTCCTCCACGAAGTTTTGGGCTTCGAGGACCTCACAAAATATGACGCCTTTTCCGAGGTCGATAAAGACCTGACGGATGCGATCCTGACCGAAGCCGCGAAATTCTCCGAAGATGTGCTGGCGCCTCTGAATGCTGTCGGCGACCATGAAGGTTGTGTCCGCCATGATGACGGGTCGGTCACCACGCCAACCGGTTTCAAAGAGGCCTATAAGCAGATGACAGAGAACGGCTGGACGTCGTTGTCGATGGATCCAGAATATGGTGGCCAAGGTATGCCCGGCATGTTGCAGATCGCGGCCAGCGAGATGTGGACCTCTTCCAACATGGCCTTCGCCATGTACCCGGGTCTAACCGGCGGTGCGATCAAGGCGATCCAAGTCGGCGGCTCGCCCGAGCAAAAGCAAACCTACCTGCCGAAGATGATGTCCGGCGAATGGACCGGCACAATGAACCTGACCGAGCCGCATTGCGGGACCGATCTGGGCATGCTGAAAACGAAAGCTGTCCCGAATGGCGACGGCACCTATAAAATCTCCGGCCAGAAGATTTTCATCTCGGCTGGTGAGCACGACATGGCTGACAATATCGTCCACCTCGTCCTCGCCCGTATCGAAGGCGCGCCTGCCGGGACAAAAGGCATCTCGCTCTTCATCGTGCCCAAGTTCAAGCTGGATGCGGATGAAAACCCGGGCGAGCGTAACACGGTGTCCTGTGGCTCCAACGAAGAGAAAATGGGCATCCACGGCAACTCGACCTGCGTCATGAATTACGACGAAGCGGAGGGCTATCTCATCGGCGATGAGAACAAAGGCCTGCGCGTCATGTTCGTCATGATGAACGAAGCCCGCATCGGCGTTGGCCTCCAAGGTCTCGGCCAATCTGAAGTCGCGTACCAGAACGCCGCGATCTACGCCAAGGACCGGATCCAAGGTCGCGCGCTGGACGGGGCAAAGCATGAAGACAAGCCGGCCGATCCAATCATCGTCCATCCCGACGTGCGTCGGATGTTGATGGAAACGAAAGCCTTTAACGAGGCGGGTCGTGCGCTGCTCTATTGGGGTGCCAAGCACGAAGATATGGAAAAGCATTCCGGCGACGAAGCGCTGGCGCAAAAATGTGACGATTATCTCGGTCTGCTGACACCCGTCATCAAAGGCTACCTGACCGATATGTCGATGAAGACGACAATTGATTGTCAGCAAATTTTTGGCGGCCACGGCTTTGTCGAAGAATGGGGCATGAGCCAATTTGTCCGCGATAACCGCATCGCCCTGATCTATGAAGGGGCGAACGGTATCCAAGCCCTCGACCTTGTCGGCCGGAAACTCGCCCGAAATGGCGGTCGTGCCTTGATGACGCTGAACCAAGAAATTGGCGCGTTCCTCGGTGCGAATAAAGACAGCGAGAAATTGCCAGAGTTCATGGACGGCCTCGAAGGCGCTCAGAAAAAGTTGACGGAAGCTACGATGTGGCTGATGCAAAACGGCATGTCCGACCCAAATAATGCGGGTGCGGGTTCTGTCGATTATATGCACATGATGGGCCTCGCCACGCTCGCCTATATGTGGGCAAAAATGGCCGTCGTCGCGCAGACAAAAATCGACGAAGGCAGTAATGATCAGTTCTATCCGAACAAGATCATCACAGGTCGCTACTTCATGCTCCGCATGTTGCCAATGCTCGACAGCCATCTGGCGAAAATCAAGACAG
>CAYPWW010000040.1:3658-21926 GCA_964414555.1 uncultured Algimonas sp. | reverse complement strand
CAATCGTGCCGATATTCGCATGCGGCTTATTACGCTCGAACTTCTCTTTTGCCATGTCGTGTCTCACTCACATGTTGTGACCGGAAGGCGAAAGTGCCCGAGGTCGATTAAAGCTTTCTTCACCCTTCTCTGGCCCAATGGACCAAAGAGCGGTGTATCTGGAGCGGGCGGCGAGAATCGAACTCGCGTCATCAGCTTGGAAGGCTGAGGTCTTACCACTACACAACGCCCGCTGTGTTATTTTATTCGCCTTAGACGCTTTATTCAGAGCTGGTGGTGGAGGGGATTGGATTCGAACCAATGTACACATAGTGATCAGATTTACAGTCTGACGCCTTTAACCACTCGGCCACCCCTCCATCTCAGTTACCCGAAACAGGCAGTTTCGTTGCCTCCAACAAAAAACGCTCTGTCACTCCGCGGTCATAACTGATAGCCGCGTCGTTCACAGAGTCGAAGTCGATAATTGAGCGGACGTATAAAGATGAAAAAGCCCCCGCGCAATAGGGAGTCGCAAAGAAAATCAGGTGGCAAAAGCGGCCCGAAAGGCCAGAAAATGTCCCTGCGCAGTCGGGGCATGAAAGGCCCCTCTGCCGATGCGCCTAAACGGACTTATGGCTCCAAAAGCCATGGCGCAACAGCCAAGCCAAGACCGCCCAAAGGCCGCAAACGCCGCAACAAAGCTGGACACGAAGGTGGAGCGGGCTGGATTTGGGGTACGCATGCCTGTCTGGCAGCCCTATCGAATTCCCGTCGGACGATCCATGAGCTGCTACTGACAGAGCCTGCACAGAACCGCCTCGACCTGCCAACGGGTGCCGCTGTGCCGCAAATTGTCGATCCTCAAACCCTTGATCGCGCCCTGCCCCGCGGCGCCGTGCATCAGGGAATCGCCCTGAAAGCCGCTCCGCTGGAGTGGCCGGCATTGGAAGTTCTCGCTGATGCGGCCCCCACAGAGGGCCTGATCCTCGTGTTGGATCAGATCACAGACCCGCATAATGTGGGCGCGATGTTGCGCCTCTCCTCTGCCTTCGGGGTAAGCGCCCTTGTTATGCAGACCCGCAAAGCGCCGCCGCTCTCTGGTGCGTTGGCTAAAGTTGCTGTCGGGTGTTTGGAAACCGTGCCGGTCTGCCTCGAGACGAATATCGCGAACACACTGCAAAACCTGCAACGGATCGGCTGGCAGGTGACAGGACTGGCAGGCGAGACAGAGTTGGACCTCTCCGACGCACTCTCAGCTGGCACGAAACATGTCATCGTGATGGGCGCAGAAGGCCCCGGCCTGCGCGAGCGGGTGCGTAAGACCTGTGACCAGCTCGCCCGTATTCCGATGCGAAGCGCAGCCATCGCGGGCGAAGCGGAGAGCCTAAATGTTGCGACAGCCGCCGGCATCGCGCTTTATGAGGCACGCCGAGGCTAGCCAAAGAGGTCCGGCACAGGCTCAGGCTCACGTAAATCAAGCGGTGGGCCATAGTCATTGGTTACGATCATACCAGATTTGCTACAGAGCCATGCCATCAGGATGAAGCCTGTCCCAAAGGGCATAAGAAAAATGATCAAATACCAAGCCGACAAGCCAATGTCGTGCAACCGCCGCACTGTCACAGATAAAAACAGCAGTAAGCCACAAATATAAAGCGGCACAGATACCATCGTCATGATGTCATAGGCGCGTGCGTAATCGCCTGTTTTGGGGAGGATCATCTCATCCGCAATCGCAGTGAGAGCGACCCCGCCAATCAGCGCCGCCGTAACCCACCAAAATTCTGAGCGGGAACCGCGACTGCTGAAGCGTAAGACATAACGCATAGCACGAGAGATGGCGCGAATGGGTCCCATACCCGCCCCTAGCAGTTGGCCGCGCGCGTGTCTCGAAATCCCGATTTCAGACAGAATATCGTCGTGCGACGGGAATTTCTGCCACTTTCCTGGGCTGTGATGCGTATGCAGGACGAAGAGGAACTGACCATGCTCACCGATATTCTTATTTATCTTGCACATTCTGCCGTTGTTGTATTCGGGGCCGTTACCGCGCTTTGGGCGATCAGTGTCGCGGCCAAAGACGCCAGCCTCGTCGATATCTTCTGGGGCTTTGGGTTTTTGCTGGTTGGTGCGGTCTGTCTTTATCTGGTGCCAGTCAAGACGCCTTACCTGATCCTATTGGCCAGCCTGCCAATCATCTGGGGCCTGCGCCTGACGCTTTATCTGGGCAAGCGCAATCTCGGACACGGCGAGGACAAGCGCTATGTCTCGATGCGCAAGCGTGCGGAGAAAAAAGGCCTGTCAGAAATGGCGTGGCGCCTGCGGACATTGTTTTCGGTCTATTGGGGACAAGGCCTGTTGATTATGATCGTGAGTGCGCCCGTTTGGGTCGCGATGGCGACGGGACAGGGAACCACCACTGGGTATATGGCTGAAGACACGAACGGCGACATGTTTGGTGTTCAAGCGACTTTGCCCATCAAAATTGGCATCCTCGCCATCCTCGGCGCAACCCTCTGGCTGATTGGCTTTCTGTTCGAAGCGATTGGCGACGCCCAGCTCGCGGCCTTCCTGAAACGCAATAAAGGCTATGACGGACCAGCGGACGACAAGCCCGTCATGGATCAGGGCCTGTGGAAATATACGCGCCACCCGAATTACTTCGGCAATGCCTGTATGTGGTGGGGCATCTGGTTGGTCGCGTGCCAAGCGCCGTGGGGGTGGGCGACGATTTTTGCGCCGATTATTATGACGCTGCTACTCACGAAAGTCTCGGGCCGAGACCTGCTGGAACGCGATATGGGTCGCCGGAAAAACTACCAAGAATATATCGAACGCACGAGCGGTTTTTTCCCCCTGCCGCCAAAGTCCAAAGCATAGAAAAAGCCCGGTCGCAGTGACCGGGCTTTTTCAATTCGTAAATGTAAGACGCTCTAGTTAAAAACCGATGCGTCGTGGCCGAGAGGGTCAGGACCATATTGGTTCGACCCGTCTGTGCCTTTTTTCGTGAAGAAAACCAGAAGCATGATGATGTTTATCAGGGGAATGAACAAGGTGAGTGTCCACCACCCGCTTTTATCCAAATCATGCCAGCGGCGGATCGCAATCGCGATGTAGGGGATGATAATCCCGAGGGTGAATACCAGGGATAGAATTCCGCCCAATGCGTCACCCAAAACAACAGTCAGAAGGCTGATCACAATATTCGCGATGAACAAGGCGAGCATGGCCCACCAAAACTCGGATCGCGAAGAGCGCCCTGAAAAATTCGTATAGTTAGAAAAAAACGCTTTTACCGCCTCAGTAAAATCCATGACTCGCTCCCGTTTTTGTAAAAGTCAGGATAAGTTTTACATCGGAATATTACAAAAATGCAATATTTTTCGCGAATTAGCCATGCTTGAACTTACGCCTGCGCTGCACACTACTGCCAATTCCGAGGGCTTCGCGGTACTTTGCAACGGTCCGGCGCGCAATATCGATACCTTGCGCGCGGAGCAGTTGAACGATCTTATCATCACTAACAATCGTCGTGGCGGTTTCTTCGTCAATCAGGATTTTGATCTTATGTCGCACAGCTTCGGCTGAGTGCCCTTCACCGCCATCAAGGCTCGGAATCGCAGCGGTAAAGAAGAACTTCAGCTCAAACAGGCCACGCGGCGTGTGCATATATTTTCCGCTGGTGACCCGGCTAACCGTCGATTCATGCATGTCGATAGCATCCGCAACATCACGCAGTTTCAACGGGCGCAAATGGTCGATACCAAAGGCAAAAAACCCGTCTTGCTGGCGGATAATTTCCGAACTGACCTTCAGGATTGTTCGCGCGCGTTGGTCGAGCGATTTGACGAGCCAGTTCGCATCGGCGTGACATTCCGAAATAAACGTTCGCGCGTTTTCGTCCTCTGCGCCGGCCGCTTTGATTTCATTGTAATAGCGCTTGTTCACCAGCACGCGCGGCAGTGTGTCAGCATTCAGCTCGACCCCCCAGCCCCCTTGCGGCATTTCGCGAATATAGACATCGGGTTCAACCGCGCCCGCCAATGTTCCACCATAGGCCAGACCCGGTTTGGGCGAGAGCTTTTTCAGCTGCTCAATCATGAGCTTCAGCGCAGGCACTTTGACCCCGCAGAGTTTGGCGAGCTTGGACAGATCATGTTGTGCCAACAGGCTAAGATTTTCCAACAAAGCTCGCATCGGATCGTCGAGCTGTTCCAGCTCCCGCAATTGCATAGCCAGACATTCGGAAAGACTGCGCGCGAATAGCCCCGTCGGCTCCATCGTTTGTAGCTGTAGCAAAACGGAGGAAACGCGCGATGCCCCGACGCCCAGATTTTCGGCGACTTCGGCTTCACGCATGCGCAAATAACCCGCCTCGTCCAACTGGCCTGCGATATAATCCGCCACGAGGCGATCGCGCTCCGAAAGCTTCAGCATAGGCATTTGCGACGCGACATGTTCCGCCAGCGTGAGGGTCGCAGCGCTATTTTCCATCGGATCATAATCGGACGAGCCAGAGAAACTACCGGAACTATTATTACGCGACCAATCGATCGATCCGCCTACATCGGCCGCCGTTGATTCGGGAGATGTGGCGTGAGACGGCGCGTCCAAGTCGGACATGGCTGCCCCCGTCGAAACCGTGTCCGTAGACGTCACGGATGTATCGAGACTGACCGTTGTATCTTCGCCGCGGCGATTTTCATCACCCGTACCGCGTTCCAGCAGGGGATTCTTTTCCAGCTGCTCTTCGACAAAGGCCGATAGCTCAATGTTTGACAGCTGCAACAGCTTGATCGCTTGTTGCAGTTGCGGCGTCATCGCCAATTGCGCGCCTGCGCGCGCCTGTAACTTTGGAGCCAAAGCCATCTTATCTATCCCATGTCCATTCACGCGTCCCCTTATGGGGTGCCGGTTTTCCGGCTTTGGGAAGACATAGCGCGGACACCTTAATATCACGTTTTCATCTCATAGTTTCGGCATGAAACTTGCTTTCGCGCTGAATAATGAGGGGATTTCAGATAAAATTTTGGAACAAATTTCCTGTGTCTACCGTTGTATAAACATCTAAAATAATTGGAGAAATACTATGTTACGTTGGTCCCTTACCTTTTTCGTTATCGCCATTATCGCGGCGGCACTCGGCTTTGGCGGCATCGCCGGGGGCGCACAATATATCGCTGGCGTCTGTTTCGTAATTTTCCTTGCCCTACTGGTGATTAATTTGCTGACGGGCCGCCGTACAAGCATTTAGACCGACATATATATTTCTTAGAAGGCAGGGCTTCGGCTCTGCCTTTTTCTTTGCGCGCAACTAGATCGCGGCTTATGCCGCAGCCATGTCACCTCTTGTAAAGATCTGCGGCTTGACCCGCCTAGAAGACGTCGCCGCTGCCGCAAAAGCAGGCGCAGCCTTTCTGGGGTTCATCGTGGAATGTCCCTCTAAACGCCGCTTGTCCGTGGCAGAAGCCGCAGCTCTGGCTGCACCGGATTTACCCGCAGCCCGCGTGGCCGTGACGGTCAATCCCGATGATACATTGATTGACGCGATTATAGCCGAGATGCAGCCCGATTTTATCCAATTGCACGGCGATGAGAGCCCGTCCCGCGCGGCGCAAATCGCGAAGCGGTGCGCGGTCATCAAGGCCGTCGGCATCGCGTCCGATGAAGATATGAAAGCCTCAGAGGCTTACGCTGGGATCGCGGAGTTTCTGCTCTATGACGCCAAGCCGCCAACTGGCGAGAGTGTGCGCGGCGGGCATGGCGTAGCGATTGATTGGGATATTATCGCGCGCGCGCCGACCCCTGCCCGCTTTGCTGTCGCAGGCGGCCTCACCCCGCAAAATATTGCAAACGCGATCACTGCGACACGCGCGCCGATTGTCGATGTCTCCTCTGGCGTTGAGGCCAGCCCAGGCGTAAAGGACGCCTCCAAAATCACCGCCTTCATGAAAGCCGTTCAACATGGGTAATCAGACTTTTCCTGATGAAAACGGACGCTTTGGCGATTTCGGCGGACGCTATGTCGCCGAGACGCTAATGCCGCCGATCCTCTCGCTGGAACAAGCTTACGCCGAGGCGAAAGCCGATCCGGCCTTTCAAGCCGAGCTGGATCATTTCCTCGAGCATTATGTCGGACGGCCCAGCCCGCTGTATTTTGCCGAACGCCTGACAGAGGCCACAGGCGGTGCGAAGATTTACTTCAAACGTGACGAGCTGAACCACACCGGCGCGCATAAGATCAATAATTGCATGGGCCAGCTCTTGCTCGCCAAGCGCATGGGCAAGAAACGCATCATCGCCGAAACCGGCGCGGGCCAGCACGGTGTCGCAACGGCCACGGTCGCCGCGCGTCTGGGCATGGACTGTATCGTCTATATGGGCGCTGTCGACATCGTCCGGCAAAAACCGAATGTGTTCCGCATGCGTCTCCTCGGCGCAGAAGTGCGCGCGGTGCATTCCGGCACGGCCACCCTGAAAGACGCGATGAACGAAGCCCTACGCGATTGGGTCACCAATGTCAGCGAGACGTTTTATTGCATTGGCACGGTCGCGGGACCGCATCCCTATCCCGAGATGGTCCGCGATTTCCAAGCCGTGATTGGACGCGAAGCGAAAGCACAAATCCTCGACCGCGAAGGTCGCCTGCCCGACGCTGTCGTGGCCTGTATTGGCGGCGGGTCGAACGCGATGGGTCTGTTCCATGAATTCGTGCCGCATGAAGAGGTCCGCCTGATCGGCGTCGAAGCCGCTGGACGCGGGGTAAAATCCGGCTTGCACGCAGCGTCTCTGACGGGCGGAACACCGGGCATTTTGCACGGAAATCGGACCTATTTGCTGCAGGACGAGCATGGCCAAATTGCCGACGCACATTCGATCAGCGCAGGCCTCGACTACCCCGGCATCGGCCCGGAACATGCGTGGTTGCACGATATGGGTCGCGCGGAATATGTCAGCGCAACGGATGACGAGGCGCTCGAATGGTTCCAGAAATGCGCGCGCCTAGAAGGCATCCTCCCAGCGCTAGAGCCCAGCCACGCATTGCCGCGCACGGTTGAACTCGCCAAGGAATTAGGGCCAGACGGATTGATCATTATGAATATGTGTGGGCGCGGAGATAAGGACGTCTTCACGATTGCGGACGCGTTGGGCGAGGATATTGCCGCGGGGACGGATGCTGAATGGCTCTTTCGATCCCTAATATTCCTACAGATAATCTCTATAAATTTATGGCCTTGGGCGGGATGTTACTATCAGCGGCATCTTATATTTTTATGGAAATAAATTTCATGAAAGCAGATGCACTGATAGCTAAAATTCAGGCTTTACAAAACCAGTTCTCGACCCTGAATAAACTTTCGGAAAGCGCGCCCGAAGGACAACTTTCAGACTATCTCGATCAACTTATTTCGATAACTCAAAAAAATGAAATCTTACTCAGTGAACTGAACAATACCATAGACTTTACTTCTGGATACATTCTCTTGGCCAGCCTTCTTGTTGCGGTTGGTATAGCCATCTCAATTATTGGTTTTCGGTTTTGGTATATTAGAGTCCAAAAGCCTCTTGACGAAATTATGCAACTAAACCTCGCCGCCTCCAGGTCAGAAGGAACTGCAAGAATTCCCTTTGTGAAACGTATAAAATGACCCACCGCCTCACCCAAACCTTCGCCAACCGCGCGGCTGCCAATCAAGCCGCTTTCGTCGCCTATCTCATGGCGGGCGATCCTGATCGTGCGGCGTCGCAAGCGTTCCTCAACGCCCTGCCCGACGCGGGGGTGGACATTATCGAGCTGGGCATCCCTTTCACCGATCCCATGGCCGACGGTCCCGTCATCGAGGAAGCCGGCATCCGCGCGCGGAAATCCGGCACGACACTGACCAGCGTGTTGGAGATGGCAAAGAAATTTCGCCAGACCAATGACACAACGCCGATCATCGTCATGGGTTACGCCAATCCCCTGCACCACATGGGCTATCCCGAATTTGCCGCCGCCGCCAAAACCGCTGGCGTAGACGGCGCGATCATCGTCGACCTGCCGCCGGAAGAAGACGCCGAATTACGCGCCGCGTTCGAGGTGCATGACCTCGCCCTGATCCGCTTGGCCACACCAACGACAGACGCCGCACGCCTGCCCAAAGTCGTCGCGGGCACAAAGGGCTTCGTCTATTACGTCTCTATGACAGGGATCACGGGCGCGAGCTTTGCCCAAGCCGGATCCGTCAAAGACCAAGTCGCACGCGTGCGCGAGGCGGCGAACCTCCCCGTTGTTGTTGGCTTTGGCGTCAAAACGCCGGACCGCGCCGCAGAGGTCGCGCACGATGCAGACGGCGTCGTTGTCGGCACGGCAATCGTGAAATCGCTGCACGAAAACGGCGCAGATGTGACGCTGGAACTTGTCCGCTCCCTCGCCCGTGCAACACACGACGCGCGCGCTTGAACGCGTCACGGATTTAAGGCAAAGCCCGCCCATGAATTGGTTGCAAAAACTCACCCCGCCGGGCGTCAAATCCATCTTTACGAAGAAGGACACGCCCGACAATCTTTGGATCAAATGTCCGAAATCTGGAGAGATGGTCTTCTCGGCCGACCTGCCGGGATTGCAGCATGTCACACCCGCCGGGCATCACATGCGCATCGGGCCAGACCTGCGCCTGCAATATACGTTCGATGACGGGAAATATGAAGAAATCCCCACCCCAGACGTCGCGCGGGACCCGCTGAAATTCAAAGATGATCAGAAATATACGGACCGCCTGAAAAAGGCCCGTGCCAAGACTGGCGATCAAGACGCCATGACAATTGGCGTGGGTTCAATCCGAGGCATCCGCACGGTCGTGCTTGTTCAGAATTTTGCATTTATGGGCGGCTCTCTCGGGATGGCGGCGGGCGAAGGCTTTATCTCTGCTGCGGAATATGCCGTCGCAAACAAACTGCCCCTCGTCGTGTTCACGGCGGCTGGCGGCGCCCGCATGCAGGAAGGCGCACTGTCGCTGATGCAAATGCCGCGCACGACCATCGCGGTGCAGGAATTGCGCGAAAACGGCCTGCCCTATGTCGTCGTGCTTTGCGATCCGACAACGGGCGGCGTGACGGCCAGCTATGCCATGTTGGGCGATGTGCATCTGGCCGAACCGGGCGCGCTGATCTGCTTTGCTGGCCCGCGCGTGATCGAGGAAACCATCCGCGAGAAATTGCCCGAAGGCTTCCAACGTGCCGAATATCTCGAAGAACACGGCATGATCGACCGCGTCGTGCCGCGCGCCGACATGCGCCGGGTCTTGGGTGATATTCTCGCCGTGCTGACATCGCAGACGGCCGAGCATTGCCCCGAAGCCGCACCAGCATAAATCCCGCACTGGCATGTCCGACCTAGAAAAAGTGCTCGCGCAGCTCGCCGCGCTACACCCGAAAAAAATTGATCTGGGCTTGGGCCGTGTTTTGGCGGTCTTGGAAAAGCTCGGCAATCCGCAACAGCGCCTCCCCCCTGCCGTGCATATCGCGGGCACGAATGGCAAAGGCTCGACGACAGCATTCCTACGCGCGATGGTAGAAGCGGGCGAACAGACGGCGCATGTCTACACCTCCCCACATCTGGTCGACTTTAACGAACGCATTGTGTTGGCGTCGGAGCAGATTTCAGATGAGATTTTACTGAATGTCTTGCAGCGCGTGATGGATGCCAATGCGGGCGCGCCACTGTCGTTTTTTGAGGCGACCACGGCGGCTGCCTTCCTCGCTATGAGCGAGCATCCTGCGGACTATGCGATTATCGAAGTCGGCCTTGGCGGGCGATATGATGCGACGAATGTCTTTGATCCTGTCGCCAGTGTGATCACACCGATCAGCTATGACCACGCCGAATTTCTAGGCCGTGACATTGCCGGCATAGCGCGCGAAAAAGCCGGCATCATCAAACCCCATGTGCCTGTCTTTGCCCATTCCCAAACGGACCTCGTCACCGCTGTTCTGCGCAATGAAGCCGACAAAGCTCGCGCACCAATCCAGTTTCTGACGGAGGACTTCCGCGCTTATCTAGAGACGGGCCGCATGGTCTTTGATGCCGAAGATGTTTTGCTAGACCTGCCACAACCGGGCCTGACGGGCTCACATCAGGTCGGCAATGCGGGTGTTGCGATTGCCGTCGCGCGGAGCCTCGGCCTGTCGGATAAAGCCATTTCAAAGGGCGTCGCAAATGCCAGCTGGCCCGCGCGGCTGCAAAACCTAACGACGGGGCCTTTTGCCGATATCGTGGCTGAGAGCGGCGGCGAGCTGTGGCTGGATGGTGGGCATAATCCCCACGCTGCAAAAGCCCTCGCCGCAACGATGGCAGAGCTGGAAGGACGGTCTTCGCGTGTCCTGATCCTCGTCATGGGGATCTTGTCGAATAAAGACGCGGGCGGGTTTCTAGATGCTTTCGCGGGTCTGGCGTCGAGCGTCGTGGCCGTGGACATTCCAGGTCATCCGGCGCTGTCCCCAGAGGTCCTCAAAGAACTCGCCGAAGGGCGCGGCATGATTGGCCAAGTCGCGAACAATCTGACGGACGCCGTGCAACGCGCCGTCAATACAGGTGAAGCCCTGTCGCGACAGGAGGTGACGGAACCGATCATCCCGCCGCGCGTGCTGATCTGCGGCTCGCTCTATCTCGCGGGGCAGGTCTTAGCTGCGGGCTGAGGCCTTTTTCTGCGCATAAAAAAAGCCCCTCCCGAAGGAGAGGCTTTCCATTTCAAAATTTCGCCAAGCTTACGCGTGTTCCGCGACCCATTCTTGCAGTTTCGTCTTTGTCATCGCGCCAACCTTTGTCGCCACGACCTGTCCGTCTTTGAAAATCATCAGCGTTGGAATTCCGCGGACATGAAATTTTCCGGGCGTTTCTGGGCTCTCGTCAATATTGACCTTGGCGATCTTCATCTTGTCGCCCAACTCTTCGGAAATATCCTCTAGCGCAGGACCGATTTGTTTGCAGGGGCCACACCATTCTGCCCAGAAATCGACCAAAACGGGCGTTTCGGATTGGAGGACATCGGCTTGAAAACTTTCGTCAGAGACTTTCACGGTGGCCATGGGATTCTCCTATCGGCGCTAAAATTATAGAGTTGAGATAGGGAGCGCATGGACGCGGCGCAAGGCGTCGTCCAGTAACATCGGCGGGAGCACCATAAGCTGCGGCGTATCCGTCCAAAGCAGCGCGCAGGACACCCGCCGCCCCGGGTAAATCTCGCGGGCCAACTCGCGGTAAGCCGCCATTTGTCCAAGATAGAGATCTGTCACCTCTGCCGGATCTGTGGGTGGCGGACGGTTGGATTTATAATCCACGATGAAAACATCGGTCTCGTTGACACAGAGGCGATCGATTTGCGCATTGAGATAGAGCCCCTCCGGCAGACCCTTTGCAGACCCCGCAAGGCTGACCTCTGCGCGCGAACCAGGTGCGAAAACTTGCGCAAACTCTGGATTTTCGAGCACGTCAAAGACTTCCTGCGTCACCGTTTCCACTAATCCGTCGGATAAGTCAGGATATCCGGCGAGCAGTTTGCCTGCGACCTCACGACGTCGCGCGACAGGAAATTCCGGTAGAACTTCTAGTAATTTGTGGATCAGGTTTCCGCGTCGAAACCGGCCTGCATTTTTGACGACGCCCGGCGAGCGGACGGCCATGTCGATGGATGGATCAGACAACAGGTGCGATGGCGTCACGCGACGACCCCTTCCTTCTTTCGGTGGAGTTTTTGCGATCCAATCCGGGAGCTGCGTCTCGGACTCGGGCGTGGGCGCGCGTTGTTCTTCGAACGCTTGTGCATCTGCGCCGTATCGCAGGCCCGTCACAACCTCTCCATCAATTTCCCGATCAAAAGGCGTTGGTATCTTCACCGTGTCCAGTGCTGCCATCGCGCGCGAGGCCCAGTCATACCAGCAACCTTCTTTCAGCTTGGCCTTCGCGCCGCCGACTTGCGGTCCGCAAATAATCAAGCGCGACTCGGCGCGTGTCATCGCCACGTAAAGCAAGCGTAATTGTTCCTGCGCCGTGCGCGCGGCGGCGGCCTCTGAGAGTGCGCTGACGTGCGGAACCATGCCTGCGCTGGCCGGCTTCCAGATATAGGCGTGCTTTCCATCGGGCAGCAGTTGGTCACGTTCTGACGGAATGGATGTCGTATCCGGCAGGATGACGACAGGGGCTTCCAGCCCTTTGGCGCCATGGACGGTCATAACGCGAACTTCGGATCGCGCAGTCTCGGCCTCACGTTTGATCTCGACATCGCCGTTGGAAAAGGCGCGCAAAAATGTCTGTAGGTTCGGGGCCATACGAGACTGGTGCGCCAAGGCCTGATCCAAAAACGCTTCTAGGGCGTCACGCGCCTCCATAGAGAGACGCGTGAAAAAACGCTGACGTATCGTCACGCCCTGAAACTTCAGGTCCAAGAAACGTGCGTAGAATTCAAACGGCGTCAGCGATTGCGACAAGGAGATGACGTCTTGCAAAAATTCTGCGGCGTTTGGATCGACCGCCATAAGCGCATCAAACAGCGTGCCTGTTCGATCCATCGCGACGTGCATCAACGCCGAATCGTCATAGCCAATGATGGGCGACTTCAAGACCTCGGCGAGGGAGAAATCATCTGACGGTAGAAGACAGAACCGCGTCAGCGAAAGGAGGTCTTTGACGATGATCGCCTCTGACAGTTTCAACCGATCTGCCCCCGCGACGGGCAAGTTCTGCCGCTTACATTGCCGGATAATCGCCTCAAATAAATCGCCGCGCCGCCGAACGAGGATCAGCACATCGGCATAGCGCGTGGGTCGAGTCTTGCCGGTGTCACGATCAAAAATCGGCACGCGACCTTTGACCCAACTTTTGATCTTTGCTGCAATTTCCCGCGCAAGGATTTCGGTCTGATGACCTTCGCCCAGCGCATCAACTGGCGTCGTGTCCCACGGCGCGTTTTCCTCTGGCTTTTCGGGCGCAGGCGTAATCGGCCATAACTCAACAGACCCAGCGTCTGTGCGATTGGCGACGTGGCGAATAATATCGCTGGCCGGAGCAAATGTCTCGGCATCGAACATTGCCTGCATGCCACCGCAATCTGTCAAGAAACTGTCGACCACGTCCAACACGGCCTGTGCTGAACGGAATGACATATTCATGCGAATGTCGGACACAGCATGGTCTGACCGCCGACGAATTTCATCTAAGAAACGTTCCGGCTTTGCGCCTTGAAAGCCATAGATCGACTGTTTCTCATCCCCCACCGCGAAGAGGGTTCGCGGTTTATTTGGGTCCTGATCGGGGCTGGGCTGAAAGAACGGCTCGGCGAGGATGTTGATGATATCCCACTGTTCCGGCGCCGTGTCTTGCGCCTCATCCAAGAGGATATGGTGGATACCGCCGTCGAGCTTATACCGCACCCAATCCGCCGTTTCAGATCGCGCCAAAAGGCGACGTGTGAACAGGATTTGGTCGGAATAATCCAAACCGCGCGCCGCGTGTTTGGCCTTGGCGTAGAGCTCTGTGTAGCGGGCGGCGATGTGTCGGACAGCCGTCGTGAGTTCAAAGATCGCGAGCGCGCTTAGCCGCTGCACGGACTCCAGAACCCGCTCAACTTCCGTTTCAATGAACGCGCTCGCACGCAACGGCGTGGCAGCAAAAACAAGCCGCTTGCGCAAGCTTCCAGACCCCGTCAACCAGACGGACTGTGCCGCGCCCAGTTTCGCTACTGGGTCGTCCAATTTTTTAGACGCAGTTAAATAACCTGCATTTTTAACGTCGGTCGTCGATGTACTCCCCTGCAACTCCCCGATCACATGATTCAGCTCATCTGGGTCGATCCCGTTCCAAAAATCCTGCGCGATACCCTCTGCCGTTCGTAAGGAGCCAAGGTCGAGCCGATCGGCCAATTTCGCCGTATCTTCTTTCAGCCACGCTTCCACCTTTTGCGGGGAATGGGCGATCCAGCTAAAGATGCCTTCGAGTGTTATGTCCGCTTTCGCGAGCGTCAAAACACGAAGCCCTTGCGCCAATGGCCCGTCTGGTTCGGCCATCGCTTCGCGCAGGATTTGCGTTTCAACAGCTTGGCGTAGCTCTAGAATTTCTGTGTCATCCAGTGGCTCAAAGCCCGGCATGATCCCGGCCTCAATCGGGAAGCGAGAGAGAATTTTTTCGCAAAAGGCGTGAATGGTCTGGACCTTCAACCCTTCCGGCGTTTCCAGCGCGGAAGCAAATAATTCTCGCGCCTCACCCAATTGCACAGGCGGGTTCAACGTCTCCAAGGGCTGACCAAATAATTCAGTCAAATCTTCGCGCAAATCCGCGCTGTCCATAACGGACCACCCGCCGAGAGTTTTGAAGAGCCGCTGCTGCATTTCGGCCGCCGCCGCACGCGTATAGGTCAGGCACAGAATGTCCGACGGGTCAGCACCGCGGAGCAAAAGGCGCGACACACGACTGACTAAGACGCGTGTCTTACCCGACCCCGCATTCGCAGCCGCAAGCCGTGAGCCCGAGGGATCAGCCGCCATACGCTGGGCCTGCGTAGCTTTCTCTAAGGGGGTCATGTGTTTGTCCCCTCACCCAGGATACCAGCCCATTCGCCGCGACGCGCCAGACCCTCAAAATCCGACCAGCTATTCGTATATTTTGTGCGCACCTGAGACCCGTAGCCAATCTCTGGATCGTCATAACGGGCGATGAGCTTGTCCAAAGTCTCAATCGCTTCGGCTGTCAGGGTTTCGATATCTTTTTTCTGACCGATTGGCTTATACTTAAAGCTGTTGTTCGAGCCTTTGACCTGAAGATAGCCGAGTTGCGCTGTGGTGGCTTTACCGTGCCCCGTTAGCCCGCCCTGTTCCAAGATCCACGCCGCCAAGGGAAGCTGCGGATCGAAACCTGCGGCGACCTCTGCGTCCCCTGCCGGTGTACCAGTTTTGAAATCGACAAAGCCGTAGCCGTCTGGTCCGCGTTCCACGAAATCCATTTTTCCACGGATGGTAAAGTTACGCCCTGGTACGTCAGCCTCGCCCCAGACTTCTTGCCCAACAATGTCATAGCCCGCCGCATGCCGACGATTGAGTTCTTCCCGCAAGGCCTGTGCAATAACCTCAAAACGGCCTCGCTCTTTGGCGATGACTTCTTCGGGATATCCGTAAAGCGAGAACGCATCTTCTAGGGCCTCTACCAACAAAGCGTCTTGCGCTTCGCGCAGTGGCGAAGGGTGCTCGTTCAGAAAATTCTCCAAGCCTAGATGCACGGCGGAGCCAAATTCGCTCGCGCCCAAAGACTGCCCCAAATCCTTTAATCGGCGCAATCGTAAGACATGCTTGCCATAGGTCGCATAAGGATCACGGATCAGCGTTTTGACCTCTGTAATGGACAGGCTTCGGCCTTTGTCTGTCGACCAGCGTTTCGCGACAGGTGGCTTCGGTTCAGGCGGTTCAGCCTTGACCACATGTTTCGGCATCACATGATCTAATGCTTCGGCCCAGGCCGCGTAATCTTGATCCGGTTGCAACCATTTCGAGCCATCTTTCGCGGCACCCTGCAACAATGTCTGCAGGCGCCAGAGCCAGCGCGACGCGACAGTCGGGCCTGATTCTGACCGCTTGGACCGCGTTAAAAACACCGTCGGATTGGCCGCCAATTCGAAGAAGTCATGCGCGGCAAGGCCGTAGCGCCGCTCGGGCAAAGAGAGCCCCATTTCACGCCGCATTCCGCGTGACAGGAACGGTCCCGGTTGCGGTGCGGCGGGCCATGTGCCCTCGTTCAACCCACCCAAGATGATCACATCGGCGGAGAGCATACGCGCTTCCAATGGGCCAAGGATCGACAGTCGAGGATGCGAGCCATAGCGCTTCCGCACAACCTTGCCCCGCATCAAGTTACGCATCAGACGTAGAAAGCCCGTGGTATCCACGTCGGGCAAATAGTTGCCATATATCACGATGCCTTCTAACAAAGCGGCAGCGGCCTGCCCCGCTTCACCGCGCCAGAGAATTTCACTGCCATGGCGATCTGAGCGTGTCGCAATTTGCTCGCTTGCAGCGATCAAGGCAGACGCCCAAACGGGCGCGCTCGCAAGCCCGTCCAGCTCGATCAGTGGCGCCAGCGTATTATTTAATTGGGTCTCAAATTCATCAGGCACTCTCGCAGGTGCTCCGATCTTTTGCTCCGTGCGCAAGATGTCTCGTTCAATCGGTTGCCAAGCGGCCAGTGCAGCGCCTCGCTCTGCGTTAAGCGCTGTCAGTTGATGCTGAAACATCACGGCCCGCTCGACGTCGCCTTCAGGGTTTTGCGACAGGGCGAGCACAGCGTCGAGGAACACGCCGATCGGGGTTTCGGCCAGGGGCTCCCCTTGGGACATATCCACGCTGACATCCCAACGGGCGAGACGGGCGCGCACACGCCGCGCAAGCTTTTGATCTGGTGTGACAAGAGCCGCTGTCGCATGCGGCGTTTCCAGCGTTTCGCGCAGGATCAGTGCAATCGTCGTCGCCTCATCCGCGTCTGTGCGCGCCTCAATGCGTGCCAAACCTTTGGTGGCTTTTTCAAAGACATCTTCACCGAAATCGCCGCGTAATTTTTTAATTCGTCCAATCCAGTCATGCGTCCGTCCGACGGGGGTGAGCGCGTCCTCCAGCAAGCGCCGCCGCGCTTCAAGAGGTTTGGCTTGGGCCGTGACACTAGGCCAATCAGGGATATTCCCACGGTCTAAACCCAGATCTTCGACGATCCGCTTCATACCAAATTGTGGATGCTGCGGATCAATCTTGGCCCAAGTCTGGTCATTGTCGGTTTTCTGAAAGCCCGGCAGAACGACAAGGCCTTTGGGTAAGCTCGCAACGATTTTCATTAAGCGCCGCGTCGCTTGCAAACTACCTGTCGACCCAGCGATGATAATCGGCGTTTTGGGTGGATTTTCCAACCACGTCTCGCACAGCAGATGTAAGAGTTTTACCTTCCGCGTCTGGGGCTCTTCCATCTCCAACTCGGACAGACGTGCGGGCCAGAAGTCCTGAATAATTCGGTAGAGCGTCGCAGCGTCTTGATAATGCTTTGCGGCCTCAGCCATCAACACGCTCCACGCCTCGGTCTGGGTCAGGCGCGCCTCCTCCAGCGCGGCATCGTCAAGAATGTTCAAAAGCGGATCTGCCATCGCCAAAGCGGCCGCAGCGTCCAATGGTAGATCCGAGACACGCTTGTGATATTCCGCCACGACGCGGGCCATTTCGAACCGTCTTTGGGTGGCATCAATCGCCGGACGGACAAGGCCGACCAGCTCTCCCGGTTCAAAGGGTGGTTCTTCGGGGTCGATGTCCGCCAAGGGTCGCATCCGCGGGAGCAGCGTGGCTTGGGTGCCGTCCCCTCTCGCCGCCGTCACAAAGGCTTCGCCCATACCGCGAACCGCGCGGCGCGTCGGCAACAGGATCAGCGCGTCTTGGAGATCATCTGG
Organism: uncultured Algimonas sp.; assembly: GCA_964414555.1. Taxonomy (GTDB): domain Bacteria; phylum Pseudomonadota; class Alphaproteobacteria; order Caulobacterales; family Maricaulaceae; genus Litorimonas. The sequence continues at coordinate 4,500 of CAYPWW010000040.1, read as the reverse complement.
GAAAAACCCGCGTAAACCTTCGGCCAAAGACGTCAGGAACGGCACACCCGACGGCATGTTATAGACCTGCGGCCCAATCATTTTGCGAGGATCGCTTCCGCCTCATCCCGTGCCTCTGGGTCGCCGACATGCATCCAAAACCCATCGAGCGTGTGACCATAGGCCGTGCCCGCGGCCACAGTATGATCCCAAATGCGTTTGCGCGAAAATGGCTCCAATGGCTCCCGTGCGAGCCGATCTAGCTTGGTGATCTCGACCCCAGCATAAACATAAGGCGCGCTCTCACGATCGCCGCGCCAATCTAGACGGCCGTCATGTTGGAACAAAAAGTCACCTTTGCCATAATAGCCTAAAGTTCGGTCGACCGGCGCAAGGAGAAGAAGTTCTTCCATCCGTTCAGGATCCCACTGCGAGATTAGTTTTTTGATCTCGGAGGCAACCCAGGTGGGGCGAGGCTCATTTTCATAGGCAAAATTGAAACGCCCAAGCAGCCCTTCCATTTCACTGGCATTTGCCTCCGTCCAAATCGCATCAATATTACAGACGAGGACTGGGCCTACGCCTAGCAGTGGCAAAGCCTTGACCATGCCGCCACCGGTTTCGAGAAGCTGGTCCCGCTCGTCGGAAATGATGATGTCTGGCCCCGTTGTGCGGGCGTTCAAGTGAGCCTCTAGATGGTCGGCATGGGCGTGGACGTTGACGACGGCGCGCCGAATTCCGGCTTCCGCTAGGCGGTCTAGCATGTGGTCGATCAGCGTTTTTCCGCCGACTTCTACCATCGCTTTGGCGCGGTCATTTGTCAGCGGACGCATCCGCGTGCCGTGCCCGGCTGCAAGGACCAT
>CAYPWW010000040.1:0-3558 GCA_964414555.1 uncultured Algimonas sp. | reverse complement strand
AATCATGACAACTCTCCGGGCAGAACCTGCGCCAGCCAGCGCTGGATCGGCGCGACGGCTGGATGGGCGAGATCTTCTGCTAAATGACGCTTCACGCGCGGCAAGAGTGCCCGATATTGCGGTTTGCCAAAATGCACATCTGCGCGGACTGGAAATCCGAGTAATTTAAGCCCGCGTTGCACGGACAGCACGGCATAAGCCGCATCGAAGGCTGCGCGATCAGAGAGCTTGGCCGCCTCCATAAACTGCGTCGTCAACGGTTCTTTTGCACCCGGTGAGACATCGCGTCGGATATCGGTGATCAGCGACATCAGATCATAGGCCGGATGAACGAACAGCCCATCCTGAAAGTCGATCAACCCGACTTGGGCGACGCTTTTGCGCTCTGGCAGCCAGAACAGGTTCTCGGCGTGGAAATCCCGCAAAGCCAACCCCGGCGCATGCGCGTCTAGATGCACAAAGCTCTCACCCAGCAGGCCGTGCAAGTCGTCCCGCATACCATCTGTCACTGTGATCCCGGCATCGGGAACATACCAATCGAGGAAGAGGTTGGTTTCCGCAATCAGCGCGATGTCGTCATACGCCCGCACGCGCCACGTCGCGTCGCCATGCGTCAGCTGTGCGGGAATAGAACTGCGGTAAATCTCGCCCAGCGTTTCGACAGCGACCTCATAGAGCGGCGCTTCCATATCTGGCGCTTCTGCAATGACGGGCGCATAGACATCTGTTCCAAAATCTTCGAGCAGGAGAAGCCCTGCGCCTAAATCTGTGGCCAAGATTTTCGGTGCGGAAAACCCCCGCATACGCAAGGCATCCGCAATACAGGCAAAGGCAGCTGGATCAGGTCCAGCCAGTCGCGCAACGGCGTTATACCCCAGCGCCCTCCGCTCGGCTTCTGTTGCGCCTTCTGGCTCATTCGGAGCTTCCGCGCCAGGTGGGGCATCCATCAATATCGCGCGCTCACCTCCGCGATTAAGGCGCTGATACGCTCGCGTCGACGCATCCCCCGGCACAGGGGCCGCCGTGGCCGTATCCCAGCCTGCGTCTTGTAAAAATCTATGAATTTGCGTCGCGCGATCAGACATGGCGGTCTCCCCAACCGGACAGCGTGACCTCGCGGCGGTCACTCACAATCGCAATCTCGATTTTCATGGCATCCGTCGGTAGCAGATCTCCGATTCGGTCCGGCCATTCCAACAGACAGACTGCATCCCCATCCATCGCGTCGACCAAACCAATCTCATAGGCCTCATCTGGATGCTCGATCCGGTAGAGATCGCAATGCCATAATTCATAGTTTGGCATGTCATAGGTCTGGACGAGCGTATAGGTCGGTGACGGCACGACCATGTCGGGATGAGCGGCTTGCACGAGGCCTCGCGCCAGCGTTGTCTTCCCCGCGCCCAATCCACCAGACAGCGCAATGACATCGCCCGCCCGCAAGGCCGCACCCAATCGCGCGCCCAAGGCCAGCATCTCGGCTTCATCTGAAATGGGAAACATCGTCACGCGTAATCTGTAGCGCCTTGCAAAACCCGCGCAAGCCCCTAGGTAATCGCTAAAGCACTCCTTCCCCGAAAGAGGTTCCTCATGCCTAAGATCATCTTCATCGACCATGCTGGTGAGCGCCGCGAAGTCGAAGCGAAAAACGGGACTTCCGTCATGGAAGCCGCCGTCCAAAATATGATCCCCGGCATTGACGCAGATTGCGGCGGCGCCTGTGCCTGCGCGACCTGTCACATCTATGTCGAGGGCGATTATCTCGCTAAGCTAAAGGACAAGGACGACATGGAAGACAGCATGTTGGATTTTGCCGAAAATGTGCAAGAAAACTCCCGCCTCAGCTGTCAAATCCTGATGAGCGACACGCTCGACGGCATCGAAGTCAAGACACCTGAGAGCCAGTAAGGCCCCTCAGGCCTATCCCGAGAATAACTCGGGATGGCCCGCATCTTCTGCGGCTTCTTTCGGCAGGTAACACGTCACATGCGTGCCCGCGCCTTCATCTGATTCTAACTCGACCCAACCGCCGTGACGTTCGACAAAGCGTTGGACGAGCGCGAGGCCGAGACCTGCTCCGCCGCGTGAGCTCTCAAAACTCTCGAATACTTGGCTTTGGCGATCTGACGGGATGCCAACGCCGTCATCCTTGACCCAAATTCGCACGCCACCGCCCGCCGCGCGGTCGCCGCCCAGCTGGATCAAGCCGCCCGGTTTCGTATAGCGCAGAGCGTTGGACAACAGGTTGTAGACAACCTGTTTCAAGCGCGTTTCATCCGCGCGAATAATTCCGATGTCACGATCACAGACGAGGTCTAGCGCGATCTTCGTGTCCTCAGCTTTCGTCCCGACATAATCCAGTGAGTGTGAGAGCAGCGCGTACACATCGACATCGCCCAGATCGAGATCCAAGACATTGGCTTCAATCGCGGCAATGTCCAAAATATCGTCAATGATTTTGGCGAGGTCTTCTGACGCGCTCTGGATCGCAAAGACGTATTCGCTCTGCTTATCGTTCATCTCGCCTGCCCCGCCGTTTTGCAAGAAATCGGCATAACCAGAAATGGTCGTCAGCGGCGTGCGCAGTTGATAACTGACATGGCCGACGAATTCGGATTTCATGCGGTCCGCTTCTTCCAGCGCTTCGGCGCGTTCGATCAGGGCCGCTTCGGCTTGACGAGCAGAGGTGACATCATCCCATGCCACGAGGGTCGCCCCATCCGGCAGAGGCTTTGACAACCACGTCAGCATCTTGTCATCGCTGCGGCGGATTTCGCCTTCGACTTGGCGGCGGACCTCTGGATTGGAATCGGTGGCTCTGGCTTTCAGGTCATCCCAGAAACCTCGGTCATGATAGAGCGGTAGGCAAAGCTCGATCAGCTTAGAAAAACGCGGACCATCGCGCAGCTCTTCCTCGGACAGGTTCCACAGTCGCGCAAAGGCCGCATTATTGATTTTCAACCGACCATCTTGGCCGAAAACGGCGATCCCCTCAGACAGCTTGTCCAACGTCGCGCCCTGCACATTGATAAGGGTGCCGAGACGTGTTTGTAGGGCCAGCTTATCCGTCATATCCGAGAACATCAGCGAAATGCCACCCTGTGGGTCTCGCATCCGCACGAGGCGCAAAGTCCGCCCATCCGGCAACGACCAGAGATCATCGGGAACCTCGTCTGGCCATTCTGTATAGAGGCTCAGCTCTTTAACTTTCCACCCGCGATAATCCCCTTGCGCGGGGAGAACATCACGCTCTCGCAGATGATCCAGCCATTCGGCATGAGACGGCGCACTGCGATCTTGGCTGCGGAAGAAGCCGGGCTCTAGGTTGAACAGCTTGGCGAAGGCTTCGTTATGGAAGCCCATTTTTTGGTCGGGACCGAAAATCACAACGGCTTCGTCCATAACGTTCAGGAGTTTATCATGCACATCGACTTGCTGGCTGAGTTGCTGGCGCAGGGCTTCTGTCTCGCCTGCATCGCGCGCGATACCCGCGACGCCGCCATTGATCGGGAACAGCGAAACAGAGGTCGCACGGTTCTGTCCGCCCAGCACGATATT
>CAYPWW010000039.1:14442-22207 GCA_964414555.1 uncultured Algimonas sp. | reverse complement strand
CAAGAAATGATTGCGCGTATGGCGATGGCGATGGGTGGTCGTGCGGCGGAAGAACTTCACTTCGGCTATGACCGTGTGACGTCTGGCGCGAGCTCTGACATTGAACAAGTTACCCGCATCGCGACCGCAATGGTCACGGAATGGGGCTTGTCCGACGCGGTTGGCCCGATTGCGTATAAGCAACAGGACAATGGTTCTTTCGTGCCCGGCATCGGACGCGGCTCGGCTATTTCCCCCGAGACGGCAAAGTTGATCGAAAGCGAGATCAAACGCTTCGTCACAGAGGCGCATGAGACAGCGCTGAAAATCCTGAAGAAGAAAAAGAAGGATTGGGTCGCTCTTGCCGAGGCGCTGCTCGAATATGAAACGCTGTCCGGCGAGGAGATTAAAAACTTGCTGGAAGACGGGACGCCGCCGAAACGCCCCGACGGATCGGGTGGGTCAAAGCCGGCTGTTTCCGCCGTGCCGACGACGAAGAAGCCGAAACCAAAACCCATTGGCGGGACATCCACTGCCAAAGATATTCCGGACCCGAAAAAGGGAACGGACTGAGCCCCCAACACCCGGCCATGTTCGTCATGGTCGGGTGTTTTCTTTTGCGGTCATCGCCAGTTTACGCTTAATCGCTCTCATGTTTTCCCGACCTCGAATTATGGGCGTTTTGAACGTCACACCGGACAGCTTCTCCGATGGTGGACGGCACGACACGTTAGAGCTCGCCGTGAAACAGGCCTTGCGCTTGCTCGAGGACGGGGCAGATATTCTCGATATTGGCGGAGAGAGCACGCGTCCCGGCGCGCAGGAAGTATCTGTCGAGGAAGAAATCCGCCGGACCGTGCCCGTCATCGTCGCCCTGCGTCTCGCGACGCGGGATTATGACGCGGATCCCGTCATTTCTATCGACACGCGCAAGCCAGAGGTCGCGCAGGCGGCGATCCTCGCGGGGGCAGATATTTGGAATGATGTCTCGGCGCTGGGCTTTGATACGCGATCACCGGATGTGGCGGCAGAACTGGGCTGCCCTGTGATCCTGATGCACGCCCAAGGCGCGCCAGAAACGATGCAGGATAATCCGATCTATACAGACCCTGTGGCAGAGATTTCTGATTGGCTGAGCGCACGGGTGGCGGCGGTTGAGGCCGCAGGCGTAGAACGCGAAAATATCACGCTCGACCCCGGAATTGGGTTTGGCAAACGCCACGAAGACAACCTCGCGATATTCAACCGTCTGGCAGAGATCAAAGCCCTCGGCTTTCCGCTCCTCATGGGAGCTAGTCGCAAGAGCTTCATTGGCCGCATCGACGGCTCAGCCGCGGATGACCGCCTCGGCGGATCGATTGCAGCCGCCCTTTGGAGCGCACAAGCAGGCGCGGATATCCTGCGCGTACATGATGTAAGTGAAACGGTGCAGGCGCTACGCGTCTGGGAGGCGATGGCGGATGGCTCTGCTTGACCCAGCAACTCCTGCCGTTACGGGCTGACCTATATTTTCGGAGCTAAGCACATGACCGACCCCACAAACCCCTCTGGCCGCGTTCTCATCATCGCGGGATCTGACCCGTCTGGCGGGGCAGGTATCCAAGCTGACATCAAAACCTGTGCGGCGTTTGGGGCTTATGCGATGACGGCGATTACCGCTGTGACCGTGCAGAATACGCTGGGCGTGTCGCGGGTAGAGATGCTGCCGGCCGATCTAGTCCGGGATCAAATCAAGGCCTGCCTCGACGACATCGGCGCGGATGTCGTGAAGATTGGGATGTTGGGCACGGCAGAAACGATCGCTGTCGTCGCAGAAGCGATCGAGCCATTGGATGCGTTTATCATTCTGGACCCCGTGTCCGTTGCGACGTCGGGTGACAAACTCCTCGAAGACGACGCGATGAACGCGCTGCGCGATACGCTGTTACCGCTGGCCGATTTGGTCACGCCGAATGTACCGGAAGCCGCTTGGTTGACGGGGCTGAAAATCACGGACGTTGATGATCTGACCAAAGCCGGAGACGCGCTGCTAGAGCGGGGCGTCTATGCCGCGCTAATGAAGGGCGGGCATTTGGATGGGAAATCCGTCTTTGACGTTCTCGTCAGCGAAGAGGGTGCGAACATCATGTCCGGGCCACGCATTCGCTCGCGCCATACGCATGGCACGGGGTGTACGCTGGCCAGTGCTGTGGCCGCGAATATGGCGCTGGGCCTGCCACTGGACGAAGCTGTCATGCGCGCGCGGGAATTTGTGTTCGAAGCCATCCGCACCGCGCCGGGATTTGGCGCGCCGAAAGGGCAAGGTCCGCTCAATCACGGCTTAGCTTTGGGAGAGGATGTGGACGAGACGCCTAATCCGTCAAACCCGTTTGCCGCGCTTAAGGGATTGGCCTGACCTTTGTTTTAATGCGCGCGATCATCAAGCCGATGACGATCATCCCCAGCGAGGCAAAAATCCGCCAATCCAAGGCTTCGCGTAAGATCATCACGCCCAGCGCGACAGAGGTTACAGGGACAAAGTAATTTATCTTCGCGATAAAAGACGGACCCGCTCTGTCGATAGCGAACAGATAGACGATGGTTGCTATGGCGGTTGATCCGACGCCCAAAGCGATAAGACAGCTCAGCGCGACGGCATTCGGCATGGGCGGTGGTCCTGCCGTGCTAAACGCCCAAAGTGTCGACAGGACGCTGGCCCAGATCAGCATCATGGCGGCTGCAACGGCAGACGGTGTCTCTGGCGCTCGTGCGGCTGCGACGGTTGTAACGGCGTAAGAGATCGCGCCGCCCAAGACGAGGAGCTGTGCTGCCCAATCAGACACGAGTGCGAAGGACAGCTCCTTGGGCAAGAATAAAATCACAATACCAATAAAGCCCAGCAAGAAGCCGAGGGATTTCCAGATCGTCAGTTTTTCCTCGGTAAAGAAATGCGCCAAAACAACGGTGATCAGCGGCATAGAGCCGATGATAATTGCCGTGAGCCCGCTATCGATAGAGGCTTGCCCTGTCGCGACGAGGACGAAAGGCAGGGACATGCCCGTTACCCCTAAGACCCCGTACCACAGCCACCGGACGTCCATCAGAGGCGGAAAGGACAGACCGCGCCATTTTACAAATATGACAACCAGAAGCGCGCCGATGATCAGGCGGTAAGACACCAGCCAATCTGGACTGACTGTTCGCACAATCACATCAACGAGGGTAAAGGCGCTGCCCCAAACCAGCACAAGAAACGCGGCAATGCCGAGCAGAAGCGCGGAGCTTATATGGGAGTCGATTCCCGGCGTTGTGTCTGATCCAGCCTTCATCCTGCGCCCGTCGCACCTTGGCTATACAGGGTCAACCGAAGTCTGTTTAGACGCTATGACGGGGCGTCAGGATTGGGGTCGAAACAGACGCCACTCCATCCACGCCAGTAAGCTGAAATAGATCACGCCCATGCTAAGGGGCACATGTGGCAGATCGACAAAAATGCCGCCGCTATTATGTAAGCTCGAATAATTTATCTGCTCCAGGTAGGTGTCGGTGATGCCGAACTGCGGCAGGACCTCGCTAGAAAATGCAAAAATCATAACGAGGAAAAAATAAGCTGTGACTGCCCCAAAGGAGAACATCCCATTGCGCGCGATGCTCTCTTTCGTCGGGTTGGAGAAGGCAAACCGCATCCGCGTCAGAACCAGGCTGAGATACAACCACATCACAGCATTATTGGGCGCAAATTGATTAAAGACCCACGCAAAGAGGCCGTAGATTGGCACAAACAGGAGGATCGCTTTTGACCGTCCCATCGCAGCCATGAAGACGCCCGAATGCACGACGATGAACTCAAAGCCCATCAGCACGCCAAGCGTGAGGATTGCTTCGCCGTCTTCGGGTCCAGGCGCGAGCAGATAGCGTAGCATTTGCCCTGCCATCGCCAGATAGATCAAAACGCCGACCCAGCGCATTAGCTGGGCGAGCCAGCCAAAGTCAGCGCTGCGAGGGTCTAGCGTCTCCAAAGCTTAAGCCTTGAACGGATCCCGCATCAGGATGACGTCTTCGCGCTCGGGCGATGTGCTGACCATGCTGACAGGGCAGCCGATTAGTTCTTCGACGCGACGGACATATTTGACGGCCTCAGCCGGCAAATCGGCCCAGCTGCGCGCGCCGCGAGTCGACCCGCTCCAGCCTTCCAGCGTCTCATAGATCGGCTCGACGGCCGCTTGGTTCGCTGCGCCCGCAGGCAGGCGTTTTATGATTTTGCCATCGAGGCGATAGCCGACGCAGATTTTCAGCTCTGGCGAGCCGTCCAGCACATCTAGCTTGGTCAGGGCGATGCCCGTGATCCCGCCGGTGATAATGGCTTGGCGTACCATGACAGCATCGAACCAGCCGCAGCGACGCTGACGCCCGGTCACTGTGCCGAACTCATGTCCACGCTCGCCAAGGCGCTGGCCGACCTCATCGAATAATTCTGTCGGGAAGGGGCCTTCGCCCACGCGGGTGGTGTAGGCTTTTGTGATGCCCAGCACGTAATTCAGCGCGCCGGGCCCCATGCCTGTGCCTGCGGCGGCTTGGCCAGCAATAGTGTTGGAGCTGGTTACGAAGGGGTATGTGCCGTGGTCAATGTCCAGCATTGCGCCTTGCGCGCCTTCGAACAGGATGCGCTTCTCGGCCTTGCGGGCTTCGTCCAGCGTGAACCAAACGGGCGCCATATAGGGCAGGATGTCTGGTGCAATCTCTAGCAGTTTCTGTGTCAATTCTGCCGGGTTGGTCTCTGGGTGGCCTAGACCTTTGCGGAGCGCATTATGGTGGTGCAGCAGGTTTTCTACGCGCGCGAGCAGGTGTTCTGGATCGGCCAGATCACAGACGCGGATCGCTCGGCGGGCGACTTTGTCTTCATAGGCCGGACCGATGCCGCGTTTTGTTGTTCCGATTTTCACACCATCGACGCGGTTTTCGCGGATACCGTCCAGCTCTGAATGGATCGGCAAGATCAGTGCGGCGCTCTCTGAGATTTGCAGACTCTCGGCATCAATGCTGACGCCTTGCGCGCGGATGCGTTTGACCTCGTCCAGAAACGCCCACGGGTCCAAGACAACGCCGTTGCCGATGACGGAGAGCTTTCCGCCGCGCACAATGCCAGACGGCAGCAGGGAGAGCTTATAGGTGGTTCCATCCACGACCAAGGTGTGGCCCGCATTATGACCGCCTTGGAACCGCGCAACGACATCGGCCCGGCTGGAGAGCCAGTCGACGATCTTGCCTTTACCTTCGTCCCCCCACTGGGACCCGACCACGACTACATTTGCCATGACGACCTCGCATGAAAAACGCGGCAAAGCTGTGAAGCTCGCCGCGTGACGTATTCTTCATTCGGTCCATAGACTCGTGGAGGCGGTGTGGGAAGTGTGCAGGCTCACTTATAAACTAGAATTTGCGGTTTAGGCGTATCCCAGCAGAATCAGACCCATCATTTGATCCATTGGACAAGATATTGCCGTGGCTGACATGTTCGAAATAGGCTTCCGTCGCCCATTTGTCGTCGAGGTTGACGCCCAATGTGAATTGTTCGCGAAACAGGACACGTGAGCCATATTCGATGGTGTTGGCGCGGCGGAATGCCAGTTCATTGTCGAAGGCTGTGAAGAAGGGGATGGCAGCATCAAAGCGTTGGTCGGGCGGCAGATCAATAATATTTAAGGTCTCTAGTTGCTGAATAATTTCGCGTGGCGGTTCAACTTCTAAACTCCCGTCATGGACGACGAGGCCAAAGGCGAAGTCGCCATAGAATTTTTTGCCAAAATTCTGACGCCAGACAAAGCCTGCGCCGCCATAAGAGGTTCCGCCTCCGAGGTTTAATTGTCCGCCGGCATAGGGACGTGGGGCGTATTTCCATTTGAAAAAGTCAGGTTTTTCGAAAATTACTTCGCCGTTCAAAACGACCGATTTTTCCTTTGGGTCGATGTCGCGAAACTCGATGATGCGCAAATCATGCGCTCCGACCCCGACGCGCACTTCATCAACTTGTGCCCAAGCGTTTCCGCCCGATGCTGCCAACAGCATCGCTAGTAATATGCGTTTCATAAATTTCCCTCAGCTCTCTGAGCGTGGGCTTAAGCAGGATGAAATTACGCGAAAGTGTCATTTGGATTACAAGGCGTTATGGAAAGTCTTAAAACCGACGGGCGGCTTTTATCCCGATTGTATCAAGGCCTTCATTGGGACGATCCTGCACTAGGATTTTACCATTCGAGAGATGTTCTGCGAAAATCTCCGCCGCCCATTTATCAGAGAGACGATAACCCAGGGTGATCTGTTGGCGGAACAAGACGCGACTACCATAATCGCGTTCTTCTTCGCGGCTTAGCAGGAACGCAGCTTCGTCCAGATTAAATTGTGCAAGCTGCGCGACGGTCAGTTCTCCGGCCAAAGCCGGATTATCAAAAACACTCTGGACGAGGGCAGAGGGTTCAACCTGTATGTTGCCGTCATGCGCGGCCAAACCAAAGGCGAAATCGCTGTAAAGCCGCTCACCAAACGCTTGTCGCCAGACCAGACCAGCGCCGCCATAGGAGGTATTCCCCTCCAAATTCAGCGTGCCATGAACATATGGCTTCGGGCGCGCTGCCCAGTCTAGGAAGTCTGGCGTTTCGAAGAGGACTTCTGCATTGATCGCCACGGACCGCTCCTTGGCGTCGCCAGAGCCCAAACCCGTCCAATCGATGTCATGTAAACTCACGCCACCTCGGACTTCGGAAATTTGCGCGTATGTGGGCTGTGCGAAAGCCAGTGTTGCGGCAAGCGCAACGAGAGTAGTGCGGATCATGGGGGGGACCTGATACAGCGAATTTTCTCTGATTTAGGGTCTCATCCTTTAGATAGTCTTACGCAAAATCGCGCCCGACATAGACCCAAGCGGTCGTGCCAGACACCAAGGCAACTTCGGTGCGGGCGTAATCGGTGACTTCATAGGCGTCTGCTTGTTCTAGCTCGGCGTCGGAAAGCGCGAAGACAGTTCCGACGATGTCTGGTCCGTCTCCAGGCACGAGGACTGGGTGAAACCGCGCTTCGCTACGACGCAAGACCTCGGAGTCAGTGATTTCGACCTCGCGCTCGATCCAACCTGACAAGCGGTCCGCCTGTCCCGTTAGCGCTCTCCCAAAGGTCGCGTGTTGAACCTTTGGGTCTTGGAGCGTGCCGTAGGAAAATAAGCGGTTCAAAGCGAGACAACGTCCACGATTTTGACCTGATCAATGGCTTTGATTTCTGCGGCGACGCCAGCAGGAACTGCGCCATCGACACTGACAAGGCAGACGGCTTCGTCGCGGTCCTTCATGCGACCCAGAGAGAAGGTCGCGATGTTGACCTTGTGGCGACCCAAGACGCCGCCCAATTCTCCAATAAAGCCGGGTTTATCCGCATTCCGGACATAGATCATATTGGGCGAGAAGGCTGCATCCATCGGCACGCCGAACAGGCGCACAATCCTAGGTTCGCCGCGATAGATCGTACCGACGACGGCATATTTGCGCTCCGTCGTTTCCACCGTCAGACGGATCAGGCTTTCGGCGCGTTCCGCTTCATCGACATAGCTTTCTTTGACTTCGATCCCGCGCTCTTTGGCGAGGCCGGGAGCAGAGACCATGTTCACATCTGGCATCGCGACCTTTAGCAGTCCGGCCAGTGCGGCGGCGGTCATCGGGTTCGTGTTCAGCTCTGTGACAGCGCCTTTGTAAGTAAACTCAATCGCCTTGATCGGCGCATGGAGCAGCTGTCCTGTCAGTGCGCCCAGCTTATCTGCGAG
>CAYPWW010000039.1:2670-14342 GCA_964414555.1 uncultured Algimonas sp. | reverse complement strand
AGGCGTTCGCGATTGACGATGTTCTTCGTGCTTTCCACGAGCGGCGTGTGCAGTGTGATCGCGTCGGCGCGTTGGAACAAATTGTTCAGTTCGACTTTTTCTACGCCCAGCTTCACGGCGCGCTCTTCGGTCAGATAGGGGTCAAAGGCGATGACCTTCATCTTTAGGCCCTGTGCGCGTTCCGCGACGAGCGCGCCAATGTTGCCGCAACCGATCAGACCGAGTGTTTTGTTGAAAAGCTCGACGCCTTTGAATTCAGACTTCGGCCATTCACCGTCCTGCGTCCTTGCACTAGCAGATGGAATTTGCCGTGCGGCAGAAAACAGCATGGCGATAGCGTGTTCTGCCGTTGTGATGGCATTGCCGAACGGTGTGTTCATGACAACGACACCGCGATCTGTGGCGGACGGAATGTCGATATTATCGACGCCGATTCCGGCACGCCCAATGACTTTCAAATTTGTCGCGGCGGCGATGATTTCTGCGTCGGGACGAGTCGAGGACCGAACGGCGAGACCGTCATAGTCTGGAATGATCTTGATCAATTCTTCTTTGGATAAGCCGGTGATGACGTCGACATCGACGCCGCGAGATTTGAAAACCTGGGTCGCAGCAGACGACATTTTATCGGCGATAAGAACTTTAGGCATGGGAATAATTCCTGAAATTATGTGTGAGGCTAGAGGTCGGCGACGAGCGTTTCGAACGCCCAGTCGAGCCAAGGCAGGACGGCTTCGACATCACGCTGCTCGCAGAGGCCGGAGACCCACAGACGGAAACCCGGAGGCGCCGTGCGGTACGCGCCAAAATCTAGCGCAACATTTTCTTCGCCTAACAGCTTCACGATGTTCTTCGCAAAAGCGGCTTGCGCGTCCTTGGGTAGCGCGGCGACGCGCGCATCTGTGATTTTCAAACAGACGCCGGTATTGGACCGTTGTGCCTCTACGGCGGCGAGATTGTCGACCCAGTCACGGCTCTCATGCCAGTCCCAGATGGTTTTCGCATTGGCATTGGCGCGGTCGAACATGCCTTGCAGCCCGTCATTCGCCTTGACCCATTTCAGCGCATCGAGGTGATCTTCGACGCAGAGTAGGGACGGCGTGTTGATGGTGGACCCGACGAAAATGCCTTCGATCAATTTGCCGCCTTTTGTCATGCGGAAAATCTTCGGCAGCGGCCAAGGCGGCGTGTAGCTCTCCAGCCGCTCAACGGCGCGCGGCGACAGGATGATCATGCCATGCGCAGCTTCTCCGCCCATGACTTTTTGCCACGAATAGGTCGTCACATCGAGCTTCTCCCACGGCAGGTCCTGCGCGAAGACGGCCGAGGTCGCATCGCAAATCGTGACGCCTTCGCGGTCATCCGGGATGAAACTGTAATCGGCGACTTTCACGCCAGATGTCGTGCCATTGGCCGTGAAGACGAGATCGCGGTCGCCGGTGTATGTTTCCAACTCCGGCAAATGGCCATAATCCGCCGTGAGAAGACGTAGGTCTTTCAGCGGGAGCTGCTTCTCGGCGTCGGTTACCCACGCCTGCCCAAAGTTTTCCCACGCTGCGATATCGACGCCGCGCGCACCCAACATGGACCACATCGCCATTTCGACGGCGCCTGTGTCCGAAGCCGGGACGATGCCGATGCGGTAGTCATCGGGGACATTTAGAATTTTACGCGTGAGGTCGATGACCTCTTTGAGCTTCGCTTTTCCCAAAGCAGAGCGATGCGAGCGACCCAGCGCGGCATCCGAGAGCGCGTCGAGAGTCCAACCGGGACGTTTACGTGTGGGGCCCGCACTAAAGCGGGGGTCGACGGGCCGAGCCGTCGGTTTGGTGGCGATCGCCATATCTATGTCTCCTCAATCGACGTTTTTGTACCGATTTCAAAGTGCGCCTCAGTGGGGAGGCGTGGCCCAAGCGCGCCATAGGCGGGTGCAGGGCGAGTCGTCAAGGGGATGGCTGTGGATCATTTGAAAGCACAGATTTTAGCGTTTTCCGTGGGAACAAAGATCCACCGTCCCACGTATATTGATTGTGAAAACGCACCTACATCTCTTCTTTTTGATCGCAGTTAGCGCGGCAACTGCAAATTTGGCATTTGCCGATCCAAAGATTCGGGACGTCGACGTTGACGTCCGAGAGTCGGTCGAACTGACGCCAGCAATCTACGCATCCGAACACGCTAAAATTGATGCGTCTGATAGCGCAATGACACTTTCCTCCGTGGGCAAGCTTTTCAAGGAGACCGATAAAGCAGGCGATTTGATGCTTTGGATTGATGAAAACGGTCTGCCTCTGACGGTCCGGCGTTCGGGAGATTTCATATTAGTTGAGACAGAGTATGGGACAACGGCGCGAATTGAACGGCGCACAGTATCCGGTGTGCTCATTGAGCCTCAACCAGCCGTTAGCCTAGGTCTCGCACTCGACTAATCTCTCGCGCGTGTGAGTGGTCTTCTCAGAATAGCTGCTGTAGAGGAAAATGACTATAGGAGCTTTTATGTCAGACAACCAAACCCTATCAGATTGGACCCCGCCAAAGGTCTGGGAAAACACCTCTTCCGGCGGACGCTTTGCCAATATCAACAAACCCACAGCGGGTGCGACGCAGGAGAAAGTCCTGCCGGTGGGCGAACATCCGTTTCAGCTTTATTCCCTCGGCACGCCCAATGGCGTCAAAGTCACGATCATGCTCGAAGAGCTGCTAGAGGCGGGACACGCTGGCGCAGAATATGATGCGTGGCTGATCAATATTGGCGAGGGCGATCAGTTCGGCTCGGGCTTTGTCGACATCAACCCCAACTCCAAAATCCCTGCGATGATGGACCGTTCTGGCAAGACGCCCCAGCGCATTTTCGAAAGTGGGTCGATCCTGATGTATCTGGCGGAAAAATTCGGTGCCTTCTTGCCGACGGATCCGGCCGCGCGGACGGAGTGTCTGTCATGGCTGTTCTGGCAAGTCGGTAGCGCGCCTTATCTGGGCGGCGGGTTCGGGCATTTCTACGCCTATGCGCCGATGAAAATTCAGTATTGCATCGACCGCTTTTCGATGGAGACGAAGCGCCAGCTGGATGTGTTGGACCAGCGTTTGGCCGACAATGAATTCATGGCTGGGGGCGAGCTGACCATCGCCGATTTCGCGATCTATCCGTGGTATGGCGGCATGGCGCGGGGGCTTCTCTATGAAGCGGGTGAGTTCTTACAGGTCGAGAGTTACAAGAATCTTCAGCGTTGGACACAGCAGCTCGCCGCCCGCCCTGCGTTCCGCCGCGGGCAACTCGTCAATCGCTATTGGGACGATAAAGGTCTGAAAGAACGCCACGCCGCGTCCGATTTCGACGGGTTGTTGGATTGAGCTAGGGCATACCCTCGCCGCGAAAGGCCTCTATCACATCATAGACTTCGCGACCGCGCAGATTGATTTGCGCGGCATAGGCGCTTTCGATGATACGGTCCGGCGTTTGCGTCCCGATGATGGGGATGACGTCTGCGCCAAAGCCGCATGTGAAGGCGAGGGCGATCACAGACCGTGTCGTGCCATATATCTCGGCGATGGTGTCCAAGATGGTCTGAACCGGGCCGTCTTGTGTCGGTACCTGCCCACCGGCCAGAGGCGACCATGCCATGACGGTGGCGCCCGTTTCTACGGCATAATCCAATGTCCCATCTGTCACAGGATCTTGGGCGAGGGGCGATAGTTCCGACTGTAAGGACACGATCGGCGTGTCCAGATGGGCTTGTAGCGCGCGTGTCTGGGCTGTCGTGAAATTCGACACGCCGATGTGCGCGGCCTTGCCGGAAGCGACGATCTCGTTCAGCGCCTTGGCTGTCTCTTGCATCGAAACGGTTAGGTCTGGTCGGTGGATTTGATAGAGCTCCACATGGTCAGTCTGTAACCGTGTGAGAGACGCATCGATGGCATCCATGAGATAGCGGTAAGAGCTGTCATAGGGTCGGATCGCATCAATCCCGCCCTTTGTTGTCAGCACCATTTGCCCACGCAATTTTGGTGAAGCTGCCAGCACCTCGCCGAGGAGTGCCTCCGCGCCGCCAAACCCACGCGGTTCGCCAAACCCGTAAATATCTGCCGTATCGATAAAGCGCATCCCGTGATCCAGCGCTGTTCGGATCAGGCGATCCCCTGTGGCGACATCATGACCGGCAAAGCGCCAACAGCCATAGGCGATCTTGCCGATCTCAATATCGGTGATGCCGAGTTTCACCCTTCAAACTCCGCCGCATCGGCAAAGGCGAGTTGGAACGCTGGGCGGGCTTTCATCCGCTTCATATAGGCTTTGATTTCGTCTCCGCCGTTCAAGCCATAAGCCCGCGCCCAGTTCAGGTTCTGCCCCGTAATACAATCGGCGGCCGTGAACTGATCGCCCGCGATGAACGCGCCTTGTTGCAAGCGCGCGGTGATCTGCGGCAGGACTTCGTTTTTGATCTTGTCGCGATTGAATTGTGCGAACATCGCATTCCGCGCGGGTTTGGGCATCAGGGTTTCATGCAAGCGGATGTTCCAGAGCTGCTGATCCATCCACGATCCCATCAGCGCCATGACTTGCAGATAGGTCGCCCGAGCCGAGAGGTCCGAAGGCGCGGGGGCAAAGCGGCCGTCTGCATCGGCCAGCCATGTCAGTATGGCCATCGACTCATAGATCACCTGTTCCGTCCCGTCGTCATAGGCAACCTCCAGCACAGGCACGCCGTGGTTCGGGTTCTTGGCCAGAAACTCGGGCGTGTGCTGCGCACCTTTGCGAACTTCGACCCGAACCGTCTCAAAATCCTCGCCATAAATCTCATGTAACAGCCACTTCACCCGCGCCGAACGGGAGAGGGGATAGTGATGGAGTTTGAGGGATTTGATATTTCGCATAGCTTTATCTTTAAGCCGTGAAATCTAAAAGGCGAGGGGACGCGCGCTTTTGCCCCCGTAAAGTTTGTCTATGTAAGGTTGAGATCGATATCTCCCTTCTGTAAGTCTCAAACATGGGCTTCTACAGATTTCTTTCGAACGCGATTCTCGCGCTTCTTTTTCTTTCGTTCTTTCCGGCTGGCGAAGCGCAGGCGCAGGATATTCGCGATCATGTGACTGTTGCCCCCGCCGCAGATTGGGTTGCACGCCAGACCGTCCCAGAAGAAACGTTTGAAGCGGCTGCGACGCTAAAGACCAGCTGGAAACTGGCGACGTATCAAGACCGCGTCTCGAAAACGGAGCGGGATCGGTATCGGCGGTTTGTGTTTGATATGCTCACAAGTGCCTCTGTCGAGGATAATGGTACATTGAGCGTCAGTTTTGACCCGGAATATCAATCTGTTGTGTTTCATCATTTGAAGATCATCAGCGACGGCGAAAGTCGTGATGCCCTCGATCTTGATGAGTTTACGATTTACCGCGCCGAAACAGACCGCGAAAAGCTGATTTTTGACGGACGTCTGACGGCAAGTATTGCGCTGGGCGGTTTAAAAACGGGTGACCGTTTGGATTATGCCTATACGGTTCGCGGTATGAATCCGAGCTTGCGTGGCGGCTATTTCGACAGTCAAACACAAGAGTTTAACATCCCGACCCAGCGACTCTTTGCGCGTTTGATCGTGACGGATGGCATGCCGGTACACGTCCGCGCCCATGATGGTGGCGCCGAACCGAAGGTCGAGAAACGCGGAAATGGGACGACGTGGGTTACGCATGAGCGCGACAATATTCCGAGCTACACGATGGATGAGTCCATACCTGCGTTCCAATACGGTCATCCAACACACACGACTTCTAGCTATGAAGACTGGTCTGAAGTCGGCGATGTTTTCGCAAAGCTCTATACACCAAGTGCTACAGCAGAAATTCGCACGATCGCTGATGACATTCGGGCAGAGCATAAGACGAAGGCGACGCAAGCGCGCGCGGCTCTGACATATGTTCAGGGAAATATTCGGTATCTAGCTCTCTCGATGGGTGTGGGGGGCTTTGAGCCAAACCCGCCGGAGCGCGTTCTCAAGCGTCGCTACGGGGATTGCAAAGATGTGACCTTGCTTCTGCTTTCGATCTTAAAGGCACTAGAGATCGACGCCGACCCGCTCTTGGTCGACACCGCAGAACGTGCGGGCATTTTCGATTTCCTGCCCAGCCATACAGCTTTCGATCATATCGTCGTGCTGACGCATCTGGACGGGCAGAATTACGTCATGGATGCGACGCTAGATCCACAATTGGGCGACCTGAAACATTATGACCAACTCGCCTATGGCAAAGGACTTCGCCTTCGCCCAGGCGCGTCAGAGGTCGTCACCTTGACGGAGACGCCCTATGCGTGGCGTAAGGATTTTACTGATACATTCGATGTCGTCTCCGATCCCGGAGCCGTCACTTTTACGGCCGTGTCGGAATATTATGGCACTGAGGCTGATTACACCCGCAACTGGGTGGCGTCGGATGGGCTAGAGGCCGTCGAGAAGCGGTATCTAGATTATTATCGCGATTTTTATCCGACGCTGGAACCGCTCGAACCCCTGACGATGGAGGTGGACGAGGTTAAAGCCCACGTCATCATGCGCTCGACCTACAGCATTCCAAACGCATGGGATGAGGATGAGACGGAAAATCAAAAGACCTTCGATGTGTCTCCCTATGAGCTGAAAGCTGAATTTCCGAAATTTGATGGCGCGGACCGGCGCTCTGATCTGGCGATTTCCTATCCGATACGCATTCGTCAGACTCATGTCTTAAAAGTGGACGATGCCTATCATTTTGATGACGACTCATATGAATATGAGAGTGACTCGCTCGCCTATCGCGACCGTTTTACATTCGATAAGTCGGCGCTGACTTACACAGAGACCCATGAGTATGAGGCCAAGCGCTCCTTTATTGCGCTGTCAGATGTGAAAACAGACATGGCGGCGGTGGATGAAATCAGAGGCCGCCTCGGCACGCAAATCTTCACGGAAATTCGCAAGACAAGTGGCGATTCCACACAAAGCCTTTGGTCAATCATCCTCGGCTTGTTTGTGGCGGCCTTCTTCATCTTACGCCGATTTTTTGCTCGTAAAGCTTGATAACGCGGCTGTCATTTGACGTGACACGCCAGCGGCTTAAGACCGCCCTAGAACGAAAGAGGACAGCCCCATGGATGATAGCTTTACAGGCGTTGATGCGACGAATGCCGATGTGCGCGATGATGTGCAGGACCGTTATGCGGCGGGCGCGAATGCTGTCGAAGCGGCGCTGTGCTGTCCCATCGACTATGATCCGCAATATCTGAAAATCATCCCGCAAGACGTGCTGGACCGCGACTATGGGTGCGGTGACCCGTCTCGTTATGTCCGTGAAGGCGATGTTGTTCTCGATCTCGGTTCGGGCGGCGGCAAGATTTGCTTTATCGCCTCCCAGATTGTTGGGCCAAACGGACGTGTGATTGGCGTCGACATGACGGATGATATGCTCGCCTTGGCGCGCGAAAACGCGCCCGTCATCGCTGAGCGCGTTGGCTACGCCAATGTGGAATTCAAACGCGGTCATATTGAAGACCTGAAGCTGAACCTCGACGCCTTGAATGATTGGCTGGCGGACAACCCCGTCAGTTCCGCCGCTGATATGGAGGCGATGGAGCGCGAAATTCTGCGACTGAAATCCGAGATGACATTGATCCCTGATAACTCCGTGGATGTCATTGTGTCGAACTGCGTGCTGAACCTCGTCTCAGATTCGAAGAAAAAGCAGCTCTTTGCCGAGATGTTCCGCGTGTTGAAAGTTGGCGGTCGCGTCGCTGTGTCTGACATCATCAGTGACGAGGACAGCCCCGAAGCGCTAAAGAATGACGCACGTCTCTGGTCGGGTTGTATCTCTGGCGCGCTGACGGAAATGGGCTTCGTCGCGGCACTGGAAGACGCAGGATTTCACGGCATTACCGTCGACAAATTTGAAGCTGAACCTTGGCAAATTGTCGAGGGCATCGAATATCGCTCGGCCACCTATCTGGCTTATAAGGGCAAGCAAGGTGAGTGCCTCGAGAAGAACCAAGCCGTGATTTACAAAGGGCCGTTCAGCTTCGTCAAAGACGATGACGGGCATGTGTTCACACGCGGGGAACGCTCTGCCGTTTGCGAGAAGACATTCAAGCTGATGCAGCGCGAACCCTATGCGGATATGTTCTACTTCGTCGAACCATCTGTGCCTGTGACAGACCGGATCCTGTGGCCAGCCGAAGATTGCGGCGTGCGCCGGCGTGAACCGTCCGAGACAAAGCAGGGTGCGCCAAAGATCACGACGGACCCCAGCCAGTCCGGCGGGAGCTGTTGCTAGAGCTGCGCGCTAAAGCGTTGACTTATAGGCATCCTTTCGACGCTTTGAACGTAATAGAGATATGACCTTAAAAACGCGCCTTTCGATCTGTCTTGCCGCCACGCTTGCATTGGCTGCTTGCGCGCCTGTGTCTATTCTCAACGGCATTACGCCGTCCTCGACCTTCGACCGGACGAAGAACCTCGCCTATGGTGACGGGCCGCGACAGACGCTGGATGTCTATGCAGCGGAAAAACCTAAAGCGGATGCGCCTGTGCTCGTCTTCATTCACGGTGGGTCGTGGGACAGCGGCAAGAAGGGCATTTATAAATTCCTCGCGGAAGGTTTCACGAAATCCGGCTATGATGTTGTCGTGCCGAATTACCGCCTGTGGCCTGACGCGAAATTCCCCAATTTTCTGAACGATAATGCCAAGGCCGTAGCCTTTGCCGCGGACCGATATCCTGATCGGAAGATCGTGCTGATGGGACATTCTGCTGGCGGGTATAATGTGCTCATGCTGGGGCTGGACGATCAGTATTTATCCGCCGCTGGCGTGGATCGGTGCGAGCGTATTTCCGGCGTCGTCGGCTTGGCTGCACCTGTTGGGATTGTTCCGCTGAAAGCTGAACGCCTCGTCGCGATTTTCCCTGAGCGTCTGCAAGGCACAGATAGCGCGTTGAACGCGGTCACAGGACCGTCGCCGGCCTTGTTCTTGGGGCATGGGGAAGCGGACACGACTGTGTATCCGCAAAACTCGCTGCAACTGGCCGAAAAAGTCACGGCTCGTGGCGGTGTTGCCCAAGCCGAAGTCTATCCTGAGCAAAGCCATACGGATGTCGTAAAAGTCCTCTCGCGCCATTTCGACGGTGATGCGAATCTGAAATCGGATATCGTCAAATTTCTCGATGGTTTGCCCGTCAGTGGCGCGACCTGCCGCTAGTGCAATTGACGCCTGCCGCGTAACGCGGCAAATGAGCTTTTTGCGGGAAAAGGGCAGGGCATGAGCGTTGAATCTGTACCGCCCGCGATCCAGCAACCCGGCCGTCTCGATAATATTCAAGCCCTGCGCGGTATCGCCGCCTGTCTCGTTGTTCTCTATCACATCGCGCTAACCTTGCGTGAAGGCCTCTGGCCCGGTGTTGCGGGCTTTCCCACCGGGCTGTGGGATCGGGGTTGGGTCGGCGTTGATCTGTTCTTTGTGATCTCTGGCTTCATTATGGTTTGGACCACGCGCGAGATTGCGCCGGGTCTGGGCGAGATGGTGAAGTTTCTCTGGCGTCGCGCGCTACGGGTCTATCCGCTTTGGTGGATTTGTGCGGCTGTGATGGCGGTCTATTTTCTCATCGCTTATGGGATGCCGGCGGCGCCAGACCGCGTTGCGGGACCGCAAGATGCTTGGAGCTTTGCGTTGAAATCCTTAGCGCTTTGGCCGCAAAGCGCGCCGCCCTTGCTCGGCGTGGGTTGGACCCTGATCCACGAAATGTGGTTCTATATCGTCTTTGCCGGATTAATTCTCCTGCCCCGACGCGCCCTTTTGCCAGCGCTGCTAGTTTGGGCTTTGGCGACCGTCAGTCTCTACGGGATCATTCAACCGAAAGAGGCGACGTCACCCGTTCTCGCCGTGATGTTTAATCCTTTGACGCTGGAGTTCATTGCAGGCGCGCTGGCTGCGTGGTTTTTGCCACGTATTCCAAAACCCTCAGCATTTACTGCGCGCGTAATTTGCCTAGCGGCAGCGCTTTGTGTGGGCCTCGGCATGTTTTTGGATGCGCGCGTGCCAGGCCTGCACCAGCATGCGTCACGGACGATCATCTATGTCGTCCCGCTAACGGCTATCGTCTGGGCGAGCTCTGCTTGG
This sequence comes from uncultured Algimonas sp., assembly GCA_964414555.1. Taxonomy (GTDB): domain Bacteria; phylum Pseudomonadota; class Alphaproteobacteria; order Caulobacterales; family Maricaulaceae; genus Litorimonas. The sequence goes on along the minus strand of CAYPWW010000039.1, from coordinate 4,207 downwards.
CAGCCGCGCGTGCCGCGCGTTTTGCGGGCGTTGGGCGATATGTCCTACTCGCTCTATCTCACACATTTTTTGGTACTGATCGTGGCGTCGCGGATCATCCGAATGATCGCGCCAGACCCCGGTCCCGTTGTGTTGACCCAAGCCGCGCTGGGCGTGGGATTGATTGTGATTTCATTGGGTGTCGCTTGGGCGACCTATCAAGGGTTTGAACGGCCTGTGACGCGTTGGCTTAGGCGTAAGCGAGCCCATTGACGCGCGCAAACGTCCGCCCAATTGTGCGGACTTCCGGCGTCGGATCTGAGGGCATAGCCTCGACAATCGATGCCGAGCAGAGCTCGAACGCAGCCTGCGTATATTCGGCATCACGAAAACCCATCGACCATTTTGGGAACTCACGTTGCGTGGCCGTTCGACGCAAAAGCACGAGGGGCGATGAAACACGCGTGTCCTTCATGATGAGCTCATAGAGGTTTTCAACCACGTCACGTTCGCCTTCTAGCACTTGCAAGACGGAGCCATCTTTACACAAAAGCACACCTGTCACGCCGCGCCGTTCATTGCGTTTGGCCGCATGGTTGGCAATCTCGCGCAAGTCTTCAGGCTGCGTAGATGGCGCAAGGGCACAGGTGTAAATCAATTGAAAGATCATGGGTGAGGCCATTCTGAATGCTGTGAACACGGCCCCACACCGTTTGTAAATCGCATTAAATCACAGGGGTGAATATCGGGTTACTGGGAGATAATTTCTCCCGCCATTTTGCAGACGACTGCAAATCGGTTAAGCTCGATCGATGTTCTCTGACTTTGTACAAGCGGCACTTGTCGTGCAATCTGCGTCCAATCCGGAGACGCAGCTCTGTCGCAATACGGTCGTGGCGACGACGCCTTATACGATCTGTTCGGTTGCCAATACAGCGGATATCCGGCTCTTCCTGCGTGATAGTTCAGGCGAGGTTTACGGCGATTTCGACGCTGTTGAAGCGGCGTTAGAGCGGTCGGGAGATCGCCTCATTTTCGCGATGAATGCTGGGATGTATCATACCGACCGTGCGCCCGTTGGGCTGTATATTGAAGACAGCAAAGCGCAGTCAAATTTGAACACCAATCCTGGGCCAGGTAATTTTCATATGCTGCCGAATGGCGTTTTTTCGATCAATGAGAAAGGCGCCTTTGTCGATCAATCTAGCGATTATGCGAATTCTAATGCTGGCGTGAAATTTGCGACCCAATCGGGTCCAATGTTAGTGACATATGGAAAGCTGCACCATCGTTTCACGCAAGGCAGTGCAAATCGTCGTATTCGCAACGGTGTCGGGTTGGATGCAGATGGAACGCTGCACTTCGTGAAATCGGAACGGCCCGTCAATTTCTATGATTTTGCGAGTCTGTTTCGTGACACGCTGGGCACGCCTAATGCGCTCTATCTGGATGGGACGGTCAGTCGGCTATATGCACCTTCTTTGGGTCGAAATGATGAGGGCTTGCGGATGGGGCCGATCGTCGGATTGGTCGCGCCGATCGAATGAGCGAGCCGCCC
>CAYPWW010000039.1:0-2570 GCA_964414555.1 uncultured Algimonas sp. | reverse complement strand
GACCAAATGTGAGCCTGCCTTGCGCCTGCGCTTGCGACCTGTCACACTCACATCAACCGAGGGGCGTCTGACCCATTTTTGAATCAAATGAGTCGGGCCGAGAAGCACCCTTTGAACTTGATGCGTTGTTCGATGTCGAACGCGCCGTAAGGACGGTTTGACCCGCACGCGCGGGCCAGCTCGTCCCATGTGAAAGGACGAGCCATGAATCGCCGCCACCTCGCCGCTGTTGCTCTCTCCGTCCTGCTGTCTGCCTGTGCGCCCACCAGCACACCAGATATCACGACAGAAATCTATTTGGTTCGCCATGCGGAAAAGACCAAAGCGGCTGATGATCCCGCGCTGACGGATGCCGGTCAGGCGCGGGCTTTGGCTCTGCGAGAGCGGCTGATTACTGAAGATATCACGCGGATTTTCAGCACGGATACGCGCCGAACACGGGACACGGCGGCACCGCTGGCCGAAGCCATGGGGTTGGAGGTCGAGATTTACGACGCGGGTGATCTGGCAGGTTTCGCGCAAACCCTGAAAGCCACACCCGGCACGCATCTGGTCGTGGGACACTCCAACACGACGCCGCAACTCGTCGAATGGCTCGGCGGAGAGGGCGGCGAACCGATTGTCGAAGCCACAGAATATGACCGACTCTATGTCGTCCGACAGGGCGAGGACGGGCTGTTTACGAGTGTGCTGGAGCGCTTTGGGGCACCGGCGAGGTGAGTGCAGCAGCTGACATCGCTCTGTCGCCGAGCGAAACTGTTTTATGGGAGTCCACCAACTCGCCAATGAGGTCTATCGGACATGCGCCAAAGTGGTGGCATAAGCTGGTGACGCCTCTCTTTTGGGTTATCATTCTCGGTCTACAGGCTTGGAATATTTATCTGAACGGCTGGCCTGAAACAGACGTTTTGGCGAAATACGTTCTCTTCTTTGTGGTCCTATTTCTCGTGTCGAGAACCGTGCGAAAGTACGCCCCCCCTTGGTTCAGACAATTCACGCGACAGCGGGTGTTCTCTCGCTGTGTGATCACGACGCAGCGCATTTTACTATCGCGCTCAGCAGATTCTGAGCCCGTCGCGCTGGACCGGACAAAGCTGACTCGCGCCGAACCCGACTTTATCCAAGGCTCTCAAGGCCTTGCCTTCCGAACTTCCACATCCCGCGATCGTTATGCCTACATCGGTCTCGACAATCTCTCCGGCGCGATCCGCGCTCTTAAAGGAACCCCGTCATGAATAAGCCCGTCGACCAATCTCAATTCAAAACACCCGAAGTCACGACTGGACCGCTGCCGGCCTCGACCAAGGTTTACACCCATCCTGTCGCCGATCCGACACTCTCGGTCCCGCACCGTTCCATCGAACTGCACCCGAGCGCAAATGAGCCAAATGTGCCGGTCTATGACACGTCTGGCCCATACTCGGATGCGAGCGTTACGATTGATGTCGAGAAGGGCCTCGCCCGTCCGCGGACAGCTTGGGTGCTAGAGCGCGGCGGTGTCGAAGAATATGAGGGTCGCGACGTTAAACCCGAAGATAATGGCGGCGCGACGGGCCGGTTCCTCGCGCGCGAATTCCCGACAAAGAACACGCCTCTGCGTGGCCTCGACGGTGAGATGGTCACCCAATATGAATTTGCCAAAGCGGGGATCATCACCAAGGAAATGATCTATGTCGCCGAGCGAGAAAACCTTGGGCGTCAAGAAATGGTCGAGGGCGCAGAGGCCAAAGTCGCAGGCGGCGAGAGTTTTGGCGCGGAAATCCCCGCCTTCGTCACGCCGGAGTTTGTCCGCAGCGAGATCGCGCGCGGTCGCGCCGTGATCCCGTCCAACATCAACCACCCAGAGCTGGAGCCGCAGATCATCGGCCGTAATTTCCTCGTGAAGATCAACGCGAATATCGGCAACTCCGCTGTCGCGTCTTCAGTGGAAGAGGAAGTCGAGAAAATGGTCTGGGCCACACGTTGGGGCGCGGACAACGTCATGGATCTGTCCACGGGCCGCAACATTCACAACACGCGCGAATGGATCATCCGCAACTCGCCCGTGCCCATCGGGACCGTGCCGATCTATCAAGCGTTGGAAAAGGTCAACGGCGTCGCCGAAGACCTGACGTGGGAAATCTACCGCGATACGCTGATCGAACAATGTGAGCAGGGGGTGGATTATTTCACCATCCATGCGGGCGTGCGCTTGGCTTATATCCACCTGACGGCGAACCGCGTTTGCGGGATCGTTTCGCGCGGTGGGTCGATCATGGCAAAATGGATGCTCGCGCGGCATGAGGAGAGCTTCCTCTACACAAAGTTTGACGAGATTTGCGACATTATGCGGTCTTATGACGTGACGTTCAGCCTCGGCGACGGCCTGCGCCCCGGCGCGGTGGCGGATGCGAATGACCGGGCGCAATTCGCAGAACTAGAAACCCTTGGCGAGCTAACGCAGATCGCTTGGGCCAAAGGCTGTCAGGTCATGATCGAAGGGCCGGGCCACGTCCCGATGCACAAGATCAAGGTGAATATGGACAAGCAACTCCGTGAATGCGGCGAGGCGCCCTTCTATACGCTTGGGC
>CAYPWW010000038.1:0-23074 GCA_964414555.1 uncultured Algimonas sp. | reverse complement strand
TCGCATATGGGTCAAGTGTTCCTGATGCCCAAGGACGGCGACTTTGCGACGGCGGCGGCTGCGCTGGAAACGCTCGTGCCTGCGTCGATCGCCGATATGGAACCGGGCCAGCAGCGTTACTCGCAGTTCCTCAATGCCGAAGGCGGTATTCTGGATGATCTGATGATCTCGCGGCTGGCGATGTCAGGCTATGAGCATGTGCTGTATCTGGTCGTCAATGCGGGCTGTAAGGCCGCTGATTATGCGCATCTAATGGCGCATCTGGGCGACGGCGTGACGGTGATGGTCAAAGATGAAGACCTGTCGCTGCTTGCGCTACAAGGTCCGAAAGCCGCAGCTGTGTTGGGCGCGATGAATGCGGCGGTGCAGGATTTGGTCTTCATGACCCATACGGATTTGGAACTGAATATTGGCGAAGGTGACCCGATCTGGGCGCATGTTTCGCGCTCGGGCTACACTGGCGAAGATGGCTATGAGATCAGCGTCAAACATGCCGATGTTGTGCGTCTGACAGATGCGCTTCTTGCGCATGATGCGGTGGAGATGATCGGCCTCGGCGCGCGCGACAGCCTTCGGATGGAAGCCGGACTTTGCCTCTATGGCCACGACATCGACACGACCGTCTCGCCGATTGAAGCAGGGCTATTCTGGTCTATCCCCAAATCTCGTCGCAGAGCAGATGCCGGATATTTGGGCGCAGGGCGTGTCGCGGCAGATCTCGCGAATAAACAATCCCGCCGCTTGGTCGGCATTCAACCTGAGGGCCGCGCGCCGGCCCGCGAGCACACGGAAATTCAAGACGCCGACGGACAACGCATCGGCGAGATCACCTCTGGCGGGTTTGGCCCGACGGCCGGCGGCCCCGTTGCCATGGGCTATGTTGCGCGCTCCCACGCCAAAGCTGGTTCGTCTGTGCAACTGATCGTGCGCGGCAAAGCGCGCCCGGCGACCGTCGTGAAACTCCCTTTCGCAGCCCATAATTACTATCGAGGACCAAAAGCATGACCCTGAAATATACAGAAGACCACGAATGGATTCGCGTTGATGGAGACATCGGCACAGTCGGCATTTCCGCTTATGCGGCCAAACAGCTGGGCGATGTCGTCTTCGTTGAATTACCAGAGGTCGGCGCAGAATTGGATAAGGGCGATGAAGCCGCCGTCGTCGAATCTGTCAAAGCTGCGTCCGAAGTTTACACGCCCGTTGGTGGTGAGGTGACAGCGGTCAATGCTGCGCTTGAGGATGCACCTGAAACCGTCAATGCCGCGCCGGATGGCGACGGCTGGTTCCTAAAGATCAAAATTTCAGATGCGGATGAGCTCGACAGCCTGATGGATGAAGCGAAATACAAAGACTATTGCGACGGGCTCTAGCTTGCGATGACCCCGACGCCGATTTTCCAAGACACAGACCGCGACCATGCGCTCGATTTTATCGACGCGCATCCTTTCGCGCTTGTCTCGGTGAACGGCGCGGAAGGGCCTGTTGTGGCGCTCGTGCCGCTGGTTTTGAACGCGGATCGCACGAAATTGCTCGGCCATGTCGCGCGCAATAATGCGTTTTGGAAAGCCGCTGAGGCGACCGACTGGCCTGCCAGTGCGGTCTTCCAAGGCGGTGACGCCTATGTCTCTCCGTCCAGCTATCCCTCTAAAGCGACCGACCCGCGCACGGTGCCGACATGGAATTACATGGCCGTCGAAACGCGCGGCGCAATCACGGTTGAGCCACGCGCCGAGGCGATGTTGCCCTATATAGCAGAGCTAACCGACGCGATGGAAAGCCACCGCCAGGTCCCGTGGAAACTCTCGGACGCGCCAGCGGAGTATATCGAAAAACTCTCGCGCGGGATTGTCGGGTTCGAGATCACCGTCGACGCGCTGACCCATGTACGAAAGCTCAGCCAGAACAAATCCGAGTCCGACCAGCGCGGTGTGCGAGAGAGTTTCGATGCGGCGGACCCAAGCGCACAACGCGTCGCAAAAGCGATGGGGGCAGGCAAATGAAAGCGGCGCTCCCTATCCTGTTCGGCTTGCTGGCCCTGATCCATATTCTACCGGCGCTCTCCGCCTTGGCTCCGTCACGCCTCGCGGGTCTTTATGGTGTTGCGCCGGATAACACTGTGATGCTGACCTTGCTGCAACACCGCGCGGCCTTATTTGGTCTGGTTGCCGCCGCCTGTATTTGGGCGATCTTCGCGCCGTCCGTTCGTCCAGCCGTGCTGATCGGTACGGTGATCTCAATGGCCAGCTTTATCATCATCGCCGCCGCACGCGGCACGATGTCCAGTTCCCTGAATAAAATCGTCGTCGTAGATGCGGCGGGACTCATTATTGCGGCTATTGCCGCCATCCTTCTTCTGAGAGGTTAAACCATGCGTTATCTTCCTTTGAACGACACGGATCGGGCACAAATGCTCTCGGTTATCGGTGTCGAATCCATCGATGATTTGTTCACCGATGTGCCAGAGGCCGCGCGCCTATCCGGCCTCGTTGATCTGCCAAAGCATCAATCAGAGCAGGCGGTCGAGCGCTATATGTCGCGCCTGTCGGGCAAATCTGTTTCCGCCGGGTCGGTTCCGTTCTTCTGCGGGGCAGGGGCCTATCGTCACCATATTCCAGCGTCCGTTGATCACCTGATCCAGCGCTCAGAATTCCTGACGGCCTATACGCCGTACCAGCCGGAGATCAGCCAAGGCACGTTGCAGGCCCTGTTCGAGTTTCAAACACAAGTCGCGCTTCTAACCGGAATGGAGGTCGCCAATGCGTCGATGTATGATGGTTCCACCGCTTGCGCAGAGGCCGTTGTCATGGCGCACCGCGTTGCGCGTGGGAAGAAATCCAAAGCCGTCCTCGCGCCCGGCCTGCACCCGCATTACGCGGCGGCCACGCAGACTTTGGCGTCCACGCTCAATATTAAAATCGATGAGCGCGACACGCGCCCTAGCCGCGATGATCATGTGATCGATCACATTGACGACGACACGGCTTGCGTCGTCGTGCAGTCGCCGAATGTCTTCGGCGAAATTGTCGACCTGCGCCCGATTGCGGAGAAGGCCCATGCACATAAAGCGCTGCTGATCGCAGTCTTCACCGAGCCCGTCGCACTGGCCGCGATTACCCCACCGGGAGAGCAAGGCGCGGACATCGTTGTCGGCGAAGGCCAAGGCCTCGGCGTCGGTTTGAATTTTGGTGGGCCGCATGTCGGTCTGTTTGCGTGTCGTCAGAAACTCGTCCGGCAAATGCCGGGCCGCGTTTGCGGCGAAACCGTCGATGCGAATGGTGATCGAGGATACGTCCTGACGCTGTCCACGCGCGAGCAGCACATCCGCCGCGAGAAGGCGACGTCGAATATCTGCACGAACTCTGGCCTCTGCTGTCTGGCGTTTACGATCCACATGAGTTTGCTCGGCGACGCGGGAATTAAGCGCCTCGCCGCGCTGAACCATGAGGCTGCCTGTAATCTGGCCGACAAGCTCTCTGCCATTGATGGGGTGGAGCTGATGAATGACACCTTCTTCAACGAATTTACGCTGAAATTAGATCGCCCCGCCGCAGAGGTCGTCGACGCCCTCGTCGAGAAAGGCGTCATCGGCGGTGTTCCGCTCTCCCGCCTCGACCCGACAGCGGATGAGACGCTCCTGCTCGTCTGTGCGACGGAGACGTCCAGCGCGGAAGATATTCAAGCCTATGAGACAGCATTGACGGAGGTCTTGTCATGAAAACCGAAGGTCGCGCCACATCGCCTGTTGCCGCTAACAGCAACGCCCCCAAAACTGTCTCGGGTTCTCAAGCCCTGAACCAAGCGACGCAGCTAATCTTTGAGACGGGTACGCCCAGCTCGACAGGCGTTGATCTGCCAGAACCCAAGGGAACCAAGTCCCGTCTCGGCGCCCATGCGCGTCAGGGTGAGATCGGATTGCCGGGCCTGTCTGAGCCTGAAACCATGCGCCATTATGTGCGCCTGTCGCAGAAGAATTATGCGATCGACCTCGGCGTTTACCCGCTCGGGTCTTGCACGATGAAGCATAACCCGCGTCTCAACGAGAAGGTCGCGCGTATGCCCGGCTTGGCCGATGTGCATCCGTTGCAACCCGTTTCCACCGTGCAAGGCGCGTTGGAACTGATGGGCGAGCTGTCGCATTGGCTGATGACGCTGTGTAACATGCCCGCCGTGGCGCTGACCCCAAAAGCGGGTGCGCATGGCGAGCTGTGTGGAATGATGGCGATCCGCGCACGACTGGACCATGACGGCGCCTCGCATAAGCGTCGCGTCCTCGTCCCCGATGCCGCCCATGGCACGAATCCCGCCACGGCCGTACAATGCGGTTTCACCGTTGATGGCCTGCCAAGTAATGCAGGCGGACGTGTTGATATGGACGCCTTGCGTGAGAAACTCTCCGGCCTCGATAAGGATTCGGACATCGCGGGTATCATGCTGACGAACCCGAATACCTGCGGTTTGTTCGAGCGCGATATCATCGAGATTGCGGATTTGATCCACGCAGCGGGCGGCTATTTCTATTGCGACGGTGCGAATTTCAATGCGCTGGTCGGGCGTGTGCGTCCGGGCGACCTCGGCGTTGATGCGATGCACATCAACCTGCACAAGACGTTCTCGACTCCGCATGGTGGCGGTGGTCCGGGCTCCGGCCCGACGGTTCTGTCCGATGCGCTGAAAGATCACGCGCCCGTGCCTTATGTCGTGAAAACGGACGAAGGCTATGATTTGGTCGAGCATCCAGATGCCAAGAGCTTCGGCCGTATGTGCGCCTTCCACGGGAACATGGGCATGTACAGCCGCGCGCTCGCCTATATGATGAGCCATGGTTCGGACGGACTGAAACAGGCCACAGAAGACGCCGTGCTAAACGCCAATTATGTACAGGCCTCGCTATCCGATGTAATGACGCCAGCCTTCGGCGGCGTCTGCATGCATGAGGCGCTCTTCGATGATCGCTTCCTGAAAGACACGGGCGTCGATACGCTCGATTTTGCCAAGGCGATGATCGACGAGGGCTATCACCCGATGACGATGTATTTCCCGCTGGTCGTCCACGGTGCGATGCTGATCGAACCGACGGAGTCTGAGTCCAAAGGCGAGTTGGACCGCTTTATCCGGTCCATGCGTCATCTGGCCGAGCGCGCGAAATCTGGTGATGTCGAGAGCTTTAAACAAGCCCCCGTCTACGCGCCCATGCGCCGCCTCAATGAGACGCAAGCCGCGCGGAAGCCGGTCCTGCGCTGGACGCCAGAGGACGAGACGAAAGTGGCTGCGGAGTAAGGATACGCCCAGCCGAATAGGCTGCCTCGCGCGAAACACGAGACGCTCTAGCCGCCCAACGGGCCGTCGCAGCTTGGGTTGCTGGGCGATGACGCGCCCGAAAAAGGACGTCCGCAGGGTCAGTCCTCGCGATGGAAGACCAAGATATGTTGTGTTTTACGCGGGGATGACCCTGCAGCGATGCGCTGCCAACACGGCCCTACTGTTTGCGGTCAGCTTTCGCTCACTCTACCCGTCAGGCTCTCGCATTGGCAGCAGCCTGCGCGACGTTAGCCGCGAAGACCACCACATCGCCTCCCGCCACCAGATAGATAACGCGTCTATCTTCGTCCAATGTGCGAGAGAACGCAGGCAGGGTATCACGGGATATTCTAGGCGTGGATCTATCTACTAAATTCAAAATATGGAGGTGGCTGTCGCCGATCCGAAGAGGGGATCGATCACTACGCCAACAAAAAAGCCGCCCAATCGGACGGCCTCTTCACTTACGTCTGGCGAGAGGCCTTAGCCCATCACGCTGCCCATTTGCTTAATTCCGTCTTGGATCAGCTTGGACTTATCCGTTGCGGTCAGCTTGGTGCGTAAGATTTGCTCGGCTGTATCGAGGGCGAGGTCTGCGGCCTTTGATTTCACTTCGCTGAGGGCTTGCGCTTCGGCATTGGCGATCTTGGCTTCGGCCTGTGCGGCGCGACGTTCGATGCGCTCGCTCAGATCCGCGCGGGCTTGAGCGGCCATATTCTCGGCATCTGTCCGCGCCTGACGCACAATGTCTTCGGCTTGAGCTTCGGCTTCTTTTTGCTTGCGCTGGAACGAGGCGAGCAAGGTCTGCGCTTCCTCACGCAGGCGACGGGCTTCATCCAGCTCTTCGCGGATTTTGTCAGCCCGCGCGTCGAGGGCGCCTGCGATTTTCTTATGCACGCCAAAATAGGCCAGCATGACAAAGAACAGGACGACGGCGATAAAGACCCAGGTGGTGGGATCGGATGGATCTGCGGTGAAATGCATCTCCGGCCTCCTAATTCAGGGCGGCTTTGACGGTCGCCAAAGTCACCTTTTTCCCGGTCAGAGTTTCGACAGCCGTCTGGGCAGCTTCTGCCGCAACGGTTTCGATATTGCCCAGTGCCGCCGCACGAAGGTCGCGAATACGGCCTTCCGCAATCTCGGCTGTCTTGTCAGCTTCCGCATCGGCAGAGGCCAGCTCGGCTTGAACTTCGGCGTCGACGGACTGCTTCGTCGTCTCGGCCACGTTCATCGCTTTGGCGCGCGCATCGGCGAGGGATTGGTTATAGGCGATTTCCGCCTCTTCAGCTTCGCGCTGCATGCGCGAGGCCTGATCTAGATCATCGGCGATGCGGGCCCCGCGTTCCTCGATCGTCTCGCCCACGCGGGGGAGGAAGACCTTGGACAGCAGGAAGTAGAGCACGAAGAACGACAGGAAGAACCAGAACAGCTGGGACGGGAACCAGGTCGGGTCAAAGGGCGGGAACGCCCCTGACTCGGCTGGTGCACCGTCATAGCCGCCAGCTTTTTCAGCGGCGACCATCGCAAAGTGATGGGTCTTATGTGTCAACGCGTCGAGCATCGTCAAACCTTTGGGTTTGGAGTGTCCTTAAAGGACGAACATCAGGATGAGGGCAACGGCGAACGAGAAGATGCCGAGGGCCTCTGTCACGGCGAAGCCGAAGATGAGGTTCGAGAACTGACCTTGTGCAGCCGATGGGTTGCGCAATGCGCCGGCGAGGTAGTTACCAAAGATGTGGCCCAAGCCGATGCCTGCGCCGGCCATGCCGAGACACGCAATGCCTGCGCCAATGTATTTTGCTGCTTCTGCTTCCATGATGATCTCCTGTGGAATTTAGTTTGTTGCAGTTGAAGTAATTAGTGGTGACCGGGATGCAGCGCATCCGAGAGATAGACGCTTGTCAGCAGGGCAAAGACGTAAGCCTGCACAAAGGCGACAAGAAATTCGAGCGGGATAAGCGCAAAGGTCAGGGTGAAAGGCACGACAGACCCGACCGCTGTGATGCCACCGGCTGCGAACATCGACACGGCAAAACCGGCGAAGAGCTTCAGCAAGATGTGACCCGCAAACATGTTGGCCCAGAGACGCACGGAGAGCGAGATCGGGCGTGAGAGGAAGGAAATGACTTCCAAGATCGCAACAAACCATTTGATTGAGCCGGGAATGCCGTCAGGCCAGAACAGCTTGAGGAAGCCGAGGCCGTTCTTCCAGACACCAAAACCCAAAACGACAACCATCACGATCATCGCGAGCGCAAAGGTCACGATGATGTGGCTGGTCGAGGTAAAGAAATAGGGGATCATACCCAGCATATTGGCGAACAAGATGAAGACAAAGATCGTGAAGACGAGCGGGAAGAACCGCATACCTTCCTTGCCGGTCGAGCTTTTCAGCATGTCGGCGATAAATTCGTAAGAAATCTCGAGAATGGACTGCGCACGTCCCGGGATCAGCGCGCGTTTGGAGGACAGGATAAACCAAAGTGCCACACAGGCGACAGTCACGACCATCATCAGGGCCGAGTTGGTGAATGACAGGTCGAAATTCCCGATTTTCAGATCAGCGAGCTTGTGCAGCTCGAACTGTGCCGTCGGGTCTTTTGCGACAATGGGAAGCCCAATGTTCATCAGTCGTCGTCCTCGTCAAGCTGGGGTGGGAGATCCTCGCCCGAGCCGTCCATACCTTCGCGGGCAGCCCGCACGACATTCATAATGCCGGCACACAGCCCCAGAAATAATCCACCCAGCAAGCCAAAAGGCGAAATCCCAGTAAAATGATCGACCACCCATCCGAGGGCCGCACCTACCAAAACTGCCGCCGAAAACTCGCTGGCATATTTTAGACCCTCGGCCATGTTCGATGCGTTGGTCTGCGTCGGTTCAACATCAGGTTTATGGCGCGCATTGACAGCTTCCAGCTTTCGCGAAAGCGCATCAAGTGCGGCTTTATCCTGTGCTGGCGTCTCGCGTCCTTTGGGATCGGTCATGGCTTACGGCTCTTGCTGTCCAAAATGACGTTCCCGAACATCGGAAAAACGCCCCCTCGAAAGCGGCCCCTACCTAACCAAGGGGGTAGAGTGTGTCAACACAAGTGGGTGCAGTCGCAAGTCTTTGAAAGCGCACGTTTTATCGGTTTTTACACGATGTTCTTGCGTGGTTTATTCGGCTTCCGCCTGTGGTGTGTCAGGACTCAGCGTCTCTGGCGTCGAAACAGGCCTCGGTTGGGCCATTAAAAAGAGCAGTCCCGCGAGGAAAATCAGTCCGAAACACAGGGCGACGATACGAGCACGGCGAGAGGATGACGCGGGCATAGGACGCCTCTGGCTGTAGCCTATTCGGCCGCGACGAGGGCTTCTGCCTTGGCCAGCTCAATGCTTAGCAGCTGGCTGACGCCCTGTTCCGCCATGGTCACCCCGAACAGGCGGTCCATCCGGCTCATGGTGACGGGATTATGCGTGATCGCGATGAATTTCGTATTCGTGTGGCGCTTCATATCGTCCAGAAGATCGCAATAGCGCGCGACATTTGCATCATCCAAAGGCGCGTCGACCTCGTCCAGCACACAAACGGGCGCAGGGTTAGAGAGGAATACCGCAAAGATCAGCGCCGTCGCCGTCAGGGCTTGTTCCCCGCCCGACAGCAGGCTCATCGCTTTCAGCGATTTCCCCGGTGGGCGCGCCATGACTTCAAGGCCAGCTTCTAGCGGGTCATCTGATTCTGTCAGGGCCAGTGAAGCCTCACCGCCGCCAAACAGCGTCACGAACAGCCGGCCGAAATGTTCATTGACCGTCTCAAACGCGGCCAGCAAGCGTTGGCGGCCCTCGGTGTTCAACTCATCAATGCCTTCGCGCAGGCGCGCGATGGCTTGGATCAGGTCTTCGCGTTCCGTCGCAATTTCGGCGAGGCGTGTTTCCTGTTCGCCGGCTTCTTCATCCGCGCGCAGGTTGACGTCGCCCATCCGGTCGCGTTCGGCGTTCAGACGTTCTAGCTTTTTCTCGATGTCACCTTCGGAGAGTTTCGAGTCGGCATCTTGCTCGCCTAGATGGGAAATTAGCTCGGACGGTTCGCAATTCAGCGTCTCATTCACGCGGGCTTTCGTTTCGCCGATCCGTTCCTGTGCCGCGGTCAGGCGGGCTTCCGATCCAGCGCGGGCTTCGCGTGCAGACCCGGCATCCGATTCGGCTTGGCGCGCGGCTTGGATCGCGTCTTGGGTTTCCTGCTCGGCTTGCGAGAGGGCGTCTGCGGCCTCTGTGCGACGGGCTTCTGCTGTGGCGAGTTCTGCGAATAAGGTCCGGCGGCGTTCCGCGAATTGATCCGGTCCGTCTTGCGCCGCGGCCAAGCTCATCTCGACGCCAGCTTTACGAGCGTCCAGCGTTTCGACGCGGCGTTGGGCCGTTTCGGCGCGACGGGCCCAGTTTTTGCGTTCGCTTTCTACAGCGGTCAGGCGGGTGGCGCGGGCTTCACTCTCATTCTTGAGGCTGCGATATTGCGCAGAGGTTTCATCGGCCACGTCGCGCGCTGCACGCAGTTTTTCTGCCAATGTTTCGCGGGCTTCCGTTAGGTCTTCTCCGCCAGAATGCGTCGCGAGGTTTTCTTCCGCTGCCGTGACCTGTTTTGCCAGCTCTTCGGCCTCTAGGCTCAGGCGTTCCACGCGATCTTCTAGATTGGTTTTCTGTGCCGACGCCCGCGCAATATCGGTTTCATATTGCGCCATCGCGGCTTGGGCAGCGCGGTCGGCGCGTTCCAGATCGGGCAAGGCGGCACGGGCGGTTTTCGCGGCCGTCTCTGCCGCTTGGCGGGCTTCGCGCGCAGTTTCAAAGGTCGCAGTTGCTTTGGCGACATCGGCTTCTGCCGCTGTGATATCTTTTGCGAGTTCGGCGACGCGGTTTTGCTGTTTCAGCTTAATCGCGGCGCTGGTCTCGATCCCTGCCGCAATTGTAAAGCCGTCCCAACGCACAACATCGCCGCGCGGGCTAACGAGGCGTTGACCGGGTTTTAGTTGCGCGGCGAGGGTGTGAATGTCGTCAATCGCGGCAACACCAATTTGCGACAGGCGCGGGGCCAGTTCCGCCGGAGCGGTGATATATTTCGACAGCGGTTCCACGCCAGCAGGCAGGTCTTGCGACGGGGTTTGCGCGCCGTTCCAGCGCAGACCGGCGGACCCGCCAACAGCCGCCTCTAGGTCCTCGCCCAGCACCGCGGCGAGGGCTTGCTCATAGCCAGCTTGTGCTTGAACGCTGTCCAGCGCGGGGGTCCAATCAGCCGAAGCACTGCGGCGCAGCACATTTTCCAGCGCCGATTTTTCCGCTGTAAGTTTCTGTGCAGCTTGGCGCACATTGGATAGCTGTTCACGCGCGGTCCGGTCTTCGTCTTCTGCGGTCGTGCGCTCTGCCGTCAGGCGTTGTTCTGTCTCGCGCGCAGCTTCCAAAGCCGCCAATGCATCCTTGGCAGAGGCGCCGAAGAGATTGGCGCTGCCAAAGCTCTCAACATCTAGCGCATCCAGCTTTTCTTGCGTGCCTTGCAGCTCGAATGTCACGCGCGATCGGCGTTGCTGGGCTTGGGTCAGTTCGCGCTCGGCGGCCTCGCGGCGCGCGGCCTGATCGGCAGTGCGACGGGTCAGCTCGTTAAACTCCGCGTCCAGCGTATTGCGTGCGGCAATGGCCTCGCTAGCGGCGTCAGCAGCGGCATCGAGGGCAGCGGAAATATCTTTCAGCGCTTCGAGTTCTGCCTGCTCTGCGGCCAAGCGGCTCTCGGCCTCGGCGGCGTCGGTGACGACCTCTTGCTCGCGCTCCAGATCGCCCGCGATATCTTCTAACTGCGCTTCGAGTTTGCGGATTTCGGATTTCGCCTTGTGTTCATCCTGCTCCAGCGCGTCTTTCGCTGCGTTCAACCGCGCCAAGACGGCAGCGGCGACCATCTGCTCTTCGCGTTTTGGGTTCAACAGGTCGGACAGCTCATCCGCACGGCGCAGGGTTTCGCTGGCGCGTGTGGCCGTGTCTGCGACGGCATTTTCCCGTTCGCGCAGATCTGTTTGCGCGGCTTCCAATGTGTCCAGCGCGGATTGCCAGCGTTTCAGCCAGAGCAGCGCTTTATATTCGTGAATTTCCCCCGCGAGGCGTTTGAACCGTGCGGCCTGCCGCGACTGACGGCGCAGGGACAGTAGCTGGCTTTCGATCTGTCCGAGAATATCGTCCAAACGATCGAGGTTATTTTCCGCCGCGCGCAGGCGAAGTTCCGCCTCATGCCGGCGGGAATGCAGGCCCGAAATGCCAGCGGCTTCTTCGAGGATGCGACGGCGGTTCGCGGGTTTGGCTGCGATCAGCTCTGAAATCTGACCCTGCCGGACGAGGGCGGGCGAGTTCGCGCCGGTCGAGGCATCGGCAAAGAGCAGCTGCACATCTTTCGCGCGCACGACCTTGCCATTGATCCGATATTTCGAGCCTTTGTCCTTTTGGATCAGACGCTGGATTTCCAGAATATCAGAGTCGTTGAACGCAGGTGGGGCGATGCGCGCAGAATTATCGACGGTCAGCAGCACGCTGGCTTGATTGCGTCCGGGGCGGGTTTTTGTGCCGTTGAAAATGACGTCTTCCATCGCCGCGCCGCGCATGGCTTTGGCAGAATTGGCGCCCATGACCCAGCGGATGGCTTCTAATAGGTTGGATTTGCCACAGCCATTCGGTCCGACGATTCCCGTCAGACCCGGTTCGATTAGAAACTCGGTCGGCTCGACAAAGGATTTAAACCCTGTCAGCTTGATCGCGTTGAAGGCGAGCGACCCCATAATAAATTATTCGGCGGCTTCCGGCTCACCGAGCAAACCGCCAGCGGCTTCGATCGAGGCGAGATCATTGGCGTCGAGTTTGACCCCATTGACGAAAATCGTCGGTGTGCCGCTCACGCCCATATCGATCCCAGCTTGGGTGTCGGTCTGATAACGTTCCTCAATTTCGGGGTTTGTCAGGCAGGTCGTGAATTCTGCTTCTGATAGGCCAGAGGCTTTCGCGAGGCTGACATAGGCTTGGCGTCCCTGACCCCCGCGCAGCATGTTGAAGATTTGTTGCTGACGATCAAACTGGAGTTTGATGTTTTTGAAGAATTTGTCGCGCGGTGCGCAATAGGCGAGCTTGTGCCCAGCGCGAGCCATTTCTGGATCGGCAGCGGGGAAGGGGCGAAAGACGTATTTCACTTTGCCCGTATCGACATATTTCTCTTTCAGCTCGGGATAGACGGTCTGATGCCAAACGGCGCAGGCCCCACAGGCGACAGAGGCATATTCCAAGACGGTGACCGGCGCGTCGGCTTTGCCCAAGATGTAATCATCTGCGCGCAAGTAATCTTCGGCGGGTGCTTCGCCTGTTGTTGGGGACGCTGTCTCAGCGCCAGAACAGGCACCTAAACTCAGCGCGGCCGCCACCCCCAGAATCAGGAAGGGCTTAAAAATCGAATCAGCAGGTCTCATGACCGCAATTCTTGTGATTTAATGGGAATTAGCAAGTCATTGTAGACAGCCAAGACGGGCTGGCCTGTGGACGCAATTGCGCGGCCTTACTCGTGGCCGTGGCCTGCATGGTCGGCTGCTGGCTTTCGGCTCTGGGCGTCCGCTGGGATCGTGCTGATACCGCGGGCATCCATATCTGTGATCAGGTCGACCATCGTCTTGGCATCCGTTTCACCGTCATAGCGCTCGCCATTGATGAAAAAGGCGGGAACGCCGCGCGCACCGGACGCTCGCAGACGATCAGCTGAAGCCTGAATATGCGCCATCATATCTGGATTACGGAGGCAGGCAGTGATGGCATCATCATCTTCCATGCCCGCCATCTTTGCGATCTTCTGATATTCCGCACGCACTGTGCCTTCGCGGGCGGCGTCATAGATCGCGTCCTGATTTTTCATCTGATAGAGGATGATGTCGAAATAATCTTCGCGCGGCGCACATTCAGCCAGAAGGAATCCCGTCACCGACATTTGCTGTGGCGCGGTGGGCAGTTCGCGAAATACGATGCGGGCTAGGTCTGTGTCGACCAGCCCCGTTTTCACGGCGTCCCATTCTTCGCTGAACCAGTCCCCGCAATGCGGGCAGGTGACAGAGGCATAGATAATGATCGTTTGCGCCGCCGTCTCACTGCCGATGACATGATCGTCGGGCGCTTCGGTAAACACAAAATCCACAGCGGGCGCGGCATCCGTCTTGGCCGGAATATCCGTTTGCATCTGCGCGAGAGCCGTCCCGCTCAGTAGAAGGGCGGCGGCTATGGTCATTACTCTAATCATCATCACGCAATATGCCTCGACCCATCTTTTCCAAGGCCTGCTTTAGACCCGGATGTTCTACTTGCGAAAGCCCGTCACGCAGTTTTGCGCTTTGCCGCGGCGTTAGGCCACGTTTCGGGCGATTATCGCTTGGCGCGGTCATGCGCGCCTGCACGACCTTAATCCGGCGAACATGACCCTCACCTAAATGGGCGTTCAGCCGCGCAAGGATCGGCCCGGATTGCGCCAGTATCAGGGACGCCGCTGGACCAGGTGCGGAAATGACCAGCGCGCGCCCGTCTCGCCCGCCGGTGAAGCGCACAGGCGTCGAGATTTTCGACCAACGCGGGCCCATGATTTCTGGCCAAATACGTTCTAGCGCGAGGGCAGAGCTGCTGCCGCCATGCTTTTTGGAGAGCGGGCGAATAACCTTCGACACCGCCAGTCCCGCCGTCGGGGCCGAGCGGAATTGCGGGCGTGCGCGTTGCCGCGAGAGCCAGTCATCCAAGACGACTTTATTATGTCTGTCCTTATCCACGCAGGCGTTCTGTCCCATTGCGGTGCGGGCGTAAAGCAGACACATCCGCTCTATGAATCAAAAAAGCGTGACAGATGTCATGAGCATGCGAGCAAAGCTCTTGTCTTGGTATGATGTCCAAGGCCGGACTTTGCCGTGGCGTGTGCGACCTGAAGACCGCGCGCGCGGCGTTGTACCGGACCCATATGCGATCTGGCTGTCTGAGGTGATGAGCCAGCAAACGACGCTGGCCCATGCCACGCCATATTGGGAAAAATTCTTGGCGCATTTCCCAAGCGTGTCAGATCTGGCCAATGCCGAACGCGACGAGGTTCTGTCGATGTGGGCGGGATTGGGCTATTATGCGCGGGCGCGGAACCTGCACAAATGCGCGGTCGCAGTTCGCGATGAGCATGCAGGTGTTTTCCCGACGGATGAAGCGACGTTGCTGAAACTGCCGGGGATTGGTCCGTACACGGCGGCAACGATTGCGGCGATCTGCGCGGATGAGCCGACAAATATCGTTGATGGCAATGTCGAGCGGGTGATCAGCCGTGTCTTTATGTATGAACCGCCCCTGCCCAAAGGACGCAAAGGGCTGCGCGCGCTGGCCGCGACCTTGGTGCGAGAGGATCGGCCCGGTGATTATGGTCAGGCATTGATGGACCTCGGCGCGACGCTTTGCACGCCAACCTCGCCGGGCTGTCTGCTGTGTCCGTGGCAGGCCGATTGCGCCGCCCGCGCCGTCGGACAAGAGACAGATTTTCCGAAGAAAGTGAAAAAACAGCCCAAACCCGTCCGTCATGGCTATGCCTATGTGTTGCGTCACGCCGCCGCCGTGCGGGTCGAGCGACGGCCAGATGGCGGGCTACTCGGCGGGATGTTGGGTCTGCCGACAAGCGACTGGGGCGAGATGCCGAAAGACCACGCCGCCGCACCCCAAGTCGATGGAAAGCGGCATAATTGGGAGCATGTCGGCTACGTCCGTCACGTCTTCACCCACTTTGAACTGCGCCTGAAAGTCTTTACCGCGACAACAGCCGAGCGGACCGAGGGCGAGTGGACCGAAGACATCTCTGGCTTGCCAACGGTGTTTCGCAAGGCCATCACGTTGGTAGAGGACATAAAATGAGTGATAATTGGGCCCATTACGTCGCAAATATCGGCGGGCATTCCGGGTCAATCGTTTATGATGAGGGCCTTGCGGGGCTTATCCAGACCCTACCGCAGGATCAATCCGTTATGATTACGGCGCAGCTGCGTGATGCAATGGACAATGGATTGCCGACCGATGCGGAGGCGGAGCGGCTGAATATCCTGCAGGATCAGCTCGACGCGCTTTTCGAAACCGTGGGTGGTCTCACGGTTGGGCGGATCACCTATAATGGTCAGCGTCATCATTTTTATTACACGCAAGGTTTTCCGAAAGTCTTGTCGGAGGAGGTCTCTGTCGTCGGCGAGGCCAATGGCTATGTTTTGACAAGCGGAGCGAAAGAGGACCCCGCAAAGTCCGTCTATTTTGAAGAACTTTATGCGACAGGTGAGGACCGCCAAGTCTTATTAGATATGCAGGTTATTCGCGCTCTGATCGACCATAATGATGATCTTTCAGCTCCACGAGAGGTCGACTACCTCTCGATCTTTCCCAAAAAATCTGCGGCGGAGGCCTATGTAGGTTGGGCGCTTGGACAGGGCTATCGTGTTGACCCTATTCGAAAAACTGGGGGCTTTCTCAACAGGGCATTCGAGGTGGAGTCGCATAATCAGACGGCGGTGACGGTTCAGGCGATCAACCCGCATAGTCTCGGCCATTTCCGGCAGGCGATTGCTTTAGGTGGGGCATTCGATGGCTGGGGATGTGGAGTCGTGCCTTTGCCAGAATAGACGGCATAAAAAAGCCGGACCCGAGGGCCCGGCTTTCTTATTCGAAATCGGCGTTGGCCTACTTGTAGTGGCTCTCTTTACCGAAGTGCTTTGTCAGCATGTAATAGACAACGGCCCGGTACTTGTTCGGGTTCGACTTGCCGTATTTTTCCATGACAGCCGCGATGGCGCCGTCGAGGTCTTGGCTGTCGGACAAGCCGAGCTTTTTCTTCAGGAAGTTGTTCTTGACGGTGTCTAGCTCGCTCTGGTCGGAGGCCGAAACAGTGGAGGAGTCACGATTATAGATGGATGGTCCGCATCCGATTGTGACCTTACGCAGCAGGTCCATGTCAGGCGTCTCGCCCATCTTGGATTTCATGTCTTCTGCGTATTTCTGGATTAGTTCGTCGCGCTTGCTCATGTGGCGTCCCCATAAAAACTGGTCGTGCGGAATGCCCCGACCTCGGGAAAGGATATGGTTAAGCGAACCTAAACGCAAGCTGAACGGGTTTGTCCGAGCTTAGCCCTGTGCGGCTGCACGCATTTCGGCGCGGACATCGGCGCGGATCGTATCAATCGGTTGCAGGCCATTGGGTCCCTGCAAATGCCAAAATGTCCAACCATTACAAGAAGGTGCATTCGTTAGGATCGCACCCAACTTGTGGATGGACCCTGTCTGTTTACCGGACTCTAGGCTGCCATCTGCACGCACTGTGGCCGAGAGGATGCCGTTCTTGGAAAAGACTTTCGTGCCAATCTTAACGAGGCCGCGCTCGACAAGATGGCCGAAGGGGACTTTGGGCTCCGCACGTTTGGAGCGAGTCACTCTAATATTATCGCCGCTCTCTATATTTGCGATCCGGCGTTGGGCGTGGAGGATATACTCCTCCTCGCGTTCTAGGCCGATGAAGTTTCGATCCAGTTTCTTGGCGACCGCGCCGGTTGTGCCTGTGCCAAAGAACGGATCGACAATGACATCTCCCGGGTTCGTCGTGGCGAGAATAACGCGGTGAAGTAGGGACTCTGGCTTTTGCGTCGGGTGGACCTTGCGGCCCTCTGCGCCTTTTAGACGCTCATGACCCGTGCAGATCGGCAGCGTCCAGTCGGACCGCATTTGCACGCCCTCGTTCAGCATTTTCATCGCATCATAATGAAATGTTGGCTTGGCGTCCTCAGACTTGCTCGCCCAGATCAGCGTTTCATGTGCATTTGTGAAGCGCGTGCCGCGGAAATTCGGCATGGGGTTGGTCTTGCGCCAGATGATGTCGTTGAGGACCCAGAATTGCTGGTCCTGCAGCACCGTGCCGACGCGGAAGATGTTGTGATAGCTACCCATCACCCAGATCGCGCCATTGGGCTTCAGGATGCGCCGTGCCGCCGCCATCCAATCCTGCGTAAACAGGTCATAGGCGTCCATCGTGTCATATTGGTCCCACTCTTCTGTCACGCCGTCGACAACGGAATTATCCGGCCGGGACAGATCGCCGCCCAATTGTAGATTATAAGGTGGGTCCGCAAAGACGAGATCGACGGACGCTTCCGGCAGGGCGTTCATGCTGGCCACGCAATCACCTTGGATAATCTGATTCAGGGGCAGCGTGTCAAAGGAGAGATCCTCTTCTGCCGTGCGTCGAGTCGGCGGATTTGGGTTGGTGATAACCTTGAAGCGGTTGGTCGGTTTTTTCACAGCGGGCGCACTTTCGAACGAGGGAGGGGATGTCTCTGACTCCTTCGTCGCTGATTCGTCCTAATAGGGCGTAAACGATTGATTCAGCATAGGTTTTAACCTTCCGTTAGGGTCGGTTAATATCCACACGGTTTTCATTAGGAGAGGTTTCTGCGGGGTTAATTTTACCCCTCCAGCTGCAGGGTGAGGGCCACGACAGTTTAGGACGCGGTTTCTAATTTTGGCGCCTATCTGGGTTTCATCGAATACAGCGGGATGTTCCCGCATATGACTATAAGGATATTTATCATGGCCAAAGCCCAAACAAAAAAGACAAAGACGACCAAGACTACGAAAACGCAAAAGACATCCGCTGTCCGTAAGGGTGCGCTGGCTTATCTCGGCCTCTACGGCGTTGCATATGAGCGTGCCGTCATGCGCGCCGAGCAGGTCAAAGGCCTGTACGCGACGAAAGTTAAAGGTTCTACTGACGGCCTGTTCACAGAGCTCGTCGCGCGCGGGGAAAAAGTCGAAGAGCTGGCCCTGGGCACAGCCAAGACAGCACAAAAGCGTGCTGTTGAGACATTCGAAACAACAACAGACAAAGTCAAAGCGGCTCTGCCAACATCTCTGCCATTCGGTGCCAATGACCGCGTCGAAGAACTGGAAGCTGAAGTCGCTGCGTTGAACAAGAAAATTGTTGCGCTGTCGAAAAAATCAGCTGCCAAAAAATCGGCAGCCAAGACGGGCATCAACAAGTCCGTCATGAACACAAAGAAGACGCCGAAAAAAGCGGCCTAATTACCCCATTTGCTAACCGTCGGCGGGTCTCTCTCTTCCCCTTGGACGTCCATCGCTCTCCCCGATTGATTGGGGCGTCCGTTCGGTCCGCAAGATGACGCAAATCCAACGGTGTCTGCACTCTCACCTATGAGGGGGCAGGCACCGTTTTTGATTCCCCCAAGACGATGGCCAGACTCGACAGGGCAGGTTGGCTGACTTACGCATGATCAGAAGAAGAGATGAGGTTGGGTGAAATGGCGGAAAAACAAGCCGGAATTGGCGCAAAGGCAGCGGAAACCACGACGGCGATCAACGGGTTGGTCGGCTTTCGCCGATCAGAGATCATCAAGAGTTTCGGCCTGATGGCCGGATATGCCGCCAAACAACCCAAGCCTTTCGCCAAACATCTCGTCCGCTACGCCTCTGAAATGGTCGAGGTCGCCAAAGGTACGTCAGAACTCGCGCCTGCCCGTCGGGACCGCCGCTTCAAAGATGAGAGCTGGCACAAAAACCCGTTATATAAGCGCGCGATGCAGTCCTGGCTCGCCTTACAGCAAGAAATGAACGGCTGGATTTCGGATTCGCGGATGCACCCTGCGGATCAAGCGCGGGCCAAATTCGTGACCGATCTGATCGTCGACGCGATGGCCCCGTCCAATGCGCTGCTCAGCAATCCGACCGCGATGAAAATGCTGGTCCACACAAAGGGCGGCAGCCTCGTGAAGGGTTTGCAAAACGCCTATAATGACCTGACGAAAAATGGCGGTATGCCCAGCCAAGTCGACGGGCGTCCGTTCAAAGTCGGTGAAAATCTCGCGACATCCGAAGGCGCCGTCGTCTTCCAGAACGAGATGCTGGAAGTCATTCAGTATGCGTCCAAAACCGATCAGGTTTACAAAATACCGCTGATGATCATTCCTCCGCAGATCAATAAATTTTACGCAACAGACTTGGCACCCGATAAGTCGATGGTGCGTTTCCTCAAGCGCATGGGCTATCAAGTCTTCGCCGTCTCTTGGCGCAATCCGACGCGCCAGCACGCTCATTGGGGCCTAGAGTCCTATGTTGAAGCGTTGTTTGAAGCGTCCGATGCTGTTCGGAAGATCACGCGCAGCCCGCGCCTCAATGTCACTGGGGCGTGCTCTGGCGGTATTACGCTGGCATTGTTCCTCTCAGAACTGGCAGCGCGCGGCGACAACCGTATTAATTGTTACACACTGATGGTGTCCGTATTGGACGGCAAGAAAGTCGACAGTGACGTCGGCTTATTCGTCACAGACTCAGGCATTGAACAGGCGCGCGCCCATTCAAAACGCAAAGGGATTTTGGCGGGGGAAGAACTTGGCCGCGCATTCGCGTGGATGCGGCCAAATGATCTGATCTGGAATTATGTCGTCAATAATTACCTGCTGGGCCAAGACCCGCCGCCCTTTGACGTGCTTTATTGGAATAATGACGTCACGAACCTGCCGGCGCAATTACACTCGGATTATCTCGATATTTTCCAAGATCGCCGCTTCCGGAAGGACAAAGATGTCACCTTCATGGATCACACCGTCAATCTGGAAGCCGTCACGCAGGATGGTTTCATGGTCGCCGGGATTACGGATCACATTACCCCGTGGAAGGCGTGCTATCGCAATATCCGCCTCTTTGGTGGCGAGATCGACTTTATCCTGTCCAATTCCGGGCATTTGCAGTCGCTGCTGAACCCGCCGGGCAACCCGAAAGCGCAATATTTCACGAATCCTGACCATCCACCGCGCGCCACGAAGTGGCTGGACGCAGCGGAAAGCGTGAATGAGAGCTGGTGGCTGCGATGGAATGACTGGCTATCGATCCGTTCTGGCGAGATGAAAAATGCGCCTAAGTCATTGGGCAATAAGTCATTTCCGCCACTGACGAAGGCGCCGGGCGAATATGTCTTCACCTAGGGCGTGCGCTGTCTTTGACTGCGTTAATCTTTGTCTAAGGCTTTCCCCGCACCCATATAAATATAGAGTGTCGCATGAACCGGGCTGATTCCGGTCAGATTAGACTTGCGGCGCACGGTGGATGCTCGCGCCTACCGGGAAAGACGACCGCATGCCCCACACGTTAAAGGCCATTGATGGCCATGAAGAGCCCGCGTCAAAACATTCGCTGCCGCGCATCTTCTTTTCCAAAGTTGGAAACCAGAAGCTCCGCACGGCGATCTGGTCGGGTGTGGACAAGGGGGCGGGTAAGCGCACGCCACTGCTGTTTTTCAATGGGATCGGCGCGAACCTCGAAATTGCGCAGGCCTTTGCGGACACCTTCACGGGTCGCGACATTATCACCTTTGATATGCCGGGCGTTGGCGGTTCACCTGATCCAACCGTGCCATACCGCCCATGGTGGGTGGCCAAAGCCGCCAAGCAAATCTTGCGTGAAAATGGTTATCACCGTGTGGACGTTTTGGGCGTCTCTTGGGGCGGAGGTCCGGCCCAGCAATTTGCGTGGCAGAATAAGAAAATGGTCCGCCGTCTTGTGCTCTGCGCGACGACGACCGGCGTGACAATGATACCGGGCAATCCCAAAGCCCTGTCCAAAATGGCCAGCCCGCGCCGCTATATCGACCGCGATTTCCTCGCCAAGAATTTTGAGACGCTCTACGGCGATGCCTCCAAGGAAGTTGGCGAGTTCTCGCTGAACATGATGCCGCCATCCGTGAAAGGCTATCTCTACCAATTGATGGCGATGGCGGGCTATTCAACCTTGCCATTTATTCGTCGTATCCGCGCACGGACGCTGATTATTATGGGTGACAATGATCATATCGTCCCGGTCGCCAATGGTCGGATTTTGGATTATTTCCTCAAGCGGTCAGAGCTGAAAATCATTGAAGGTGCGGGGCATTTGTTCCTGCTGACGCGTCGGGATGAAACCGTTGAGCTAATCCGTGATTTCTTTGGCGAGCCCGAAGTCGAAATCCCGCATGTCGAGGCGGTGAAACTGCCGTCCGTTGCGGAGAGCTTTATCAATTATCAGGAAAAATACGCCAGCTAGGAGCCTGCCATGTCTAAGAGAGATGCGTCCGATAAGGATATGATCCGCAAGATTTGGCTGGCGGGGATTGGCGCGTCTGGACGCGCACTCTCGGAAGCCAAAGGCGCGGTTGATGGCTTGTCCGGCAAATCCTCTGCGGCCTTTGATGCGCTCGTCCAAAAGGGCGAAATGCTGGAAGCCATCGGTAAATATAAAGCCGAAGAGCTACTTGGCAAAGGCAAGGCAGCGGTGCCGGACCTCGATATTGATGACCGAATTTCGCGTATGCGCGCCCGCCTATCTGGCGCAGGCGAAGTCGGCAGTGAACGCCTCGCCGCGCGTGTCGATGCGATGGAAGCTAAGCTAGATGCGATCTTGGAAAAGTTGGATATTGGGGATGCGGCGCAACCTAAAGCCCGAGTGAAAGCAAAGGCGAAAACGAAATCCAAACCTTCCGCGCCGCGCAAAGCCAAACCCGCTTCGACCAAAAAAATGACGACGCAGCGCACAGACCCAAAAAAGCCCGCCAAAACTTCTGCGAAAAAGAAAGTGTCGCCGAAAAAGGCTGACTAGGGACGGGCAAGATTTGACCCGTTCGGCCACCAAAACGCGCATCCTCTCCACCGCGCTACAGCTCTTCAATAATGAAGGCGAAGCGCAAGTCTCGGCCGTGGATATCGCCTCGGTCATGGGGATTTCGCCGGGCAACCTCTATTATCATTACAAGGGCAAGGACGAGATCATCGCGGCCCTGTTCGAAGATTTCGATGCAGAAATCCGGCAAGTCCTGACGGCGCCGCTCAAAGACCCGCTCGCGATCGAGGATAATTGGGTTTATCTCTATATCATCTTTGAAGAGATTTTTGATTTCCGTTTTTTTTATCGCAATCAAGGCGAATTAATTCAGCGAATTCCGGCTCTGCGTGGACCATTTTCGCGTATTCTTGCCCTGAAAGAACGGACAGGGTTTTCGCTCCTTTCGACCTTGGAAGATGGCGGGCAATTGACATTTGACGAAGGCGAGAAGGGCGCATTGGCAGGCCGCCTCGCGCAACATTTCACCTTCTGGCTGCAATATCATGATCTGCGGTTTGGCACGGCGCCAGAGAAGCGGTTGATCGATCAGGGCGTCTTTATGACCCTGATTCAGATCACACCCTATTGGGCGCATGGCGAAGGCTATGCAGAGCTGCTGAGCGAATTTGCCAGCGATAAGCTTGAGTAGGCAGGCGCCATCTTCGCATAGGCGCGCGGCGCAAATGTCCAACTGACACCGGTCGCGCGATCCTCTAAGCTTGTCATATGACGGAGCACTTCGACACACTCATCATTGGCGCAGGACTATCCGGCATCGGTGCCGCTGTGCATCATAACCGCGAGTGTCCGAACCGATCTTACGTCATTTTAGAAATGCGTGAAAACATGGGCGGGACGTGGGATTTGTTCCGCTATCCCGGCATCCGATCCGACTCGGATATGCAGACGCTAGGCTATGATTTTAAGCCTTGGACAAACCCCAAAGCCATCGCAGATGGCCCTGCGATCCTGAAATATATCAAAGAGACGGCGCAGGAATACGGCGTCGAAGACCATATTCGATTTAGTGCGAAAGTCGTCGCGCTGGATTGGCACTCGGACACATCGCGCTGGCACGTGACTTACGCTTCGCCGGATGGCTCGAC
>CAYPWW010000037.1:12738-23535 GCA_964414555.1 uncultured Algimonas sp. | reverse complement strand
TGATTCAGTCGAGACATACCCATTATGTTGCACCATTTGTTACACCATTTGTTGCGCCAAATATCAGTAAATCTAAGGGTACAGAGACCTAGAGAGATATTATCCCTGTCTTTTCAGATACTTATGATTTGGTGAGGGTAAAATGGTGGCTCCGCAAGCAGGACTC
The DNA here is from genome assembly GCA_964414555.1 of uncultured Algimonas sp. GTDB lineage: Bacteria > Pseudomonadota > Alphaproteobacteria > Caulobacterales > Maricaulaceae > Litorimonas. Next base: position 23,369 of record CAYPWW010000037.1, on the reverse strand, counting down.
GAACCTGCGACAAGCTGATTAACAGTCAGCTGCTCTACCAACTGAGCTATTGCGGAATAGACCAACTTGGGTAGGCGCGCCTGATACAAGCGTTTCCCGGGTTCGTCAAACCTACATTTCACCCTGAAGCAGATTATTTGCCAAAAAAATAGGGCGCCGAAGCGCCCGAAGGTATTAGGTGAATGGTGGGTGTCCCTAGAAGAGACACGTAATGTATGAACGAACAGGGTAAACAGCGGGTTAACCATAGTAAAATAGGCTGAATTGGACAGCTTTCCGCGAGGGAGCTAAGGGAAACTATGAAAACAATCACGACCTATGCGGAGTTCTGGCCCTATTATCTGCGTGAGCATGCGCAGCCCGCGACGCGGTTCTGGCATTATGTCGGAACGGGGCTCGCGATCGCGCTCCTGATCTTTTTCCTCGCAACCGCGCGCTGGGCGTTCATCCCCCTCGTTTTTGTCAGCGGCTATTTCTTCGCTTGGGCCAGTCACGGCCTGATCGAGAAGAATAGGCCTGCGACTTTCACCTATCCGCTGTGGTCGCTGGCCAGCGATTTCAAAATGCTCTGGCACGCGGTGACGGGTACGATGGGTCGCGAGTTGGAAAAGGCGGGCGTTGAGCCGCGCTCCGCTTAGGCAATAAAAACCTCAATCCCGTCTTTGAAGGTTCGCATGACGCGCCCCGTCAGTCGGCGGCCGTCAAAGGGCGTGTTCTTGGACCGACTGCGAAGCTGACTCGCATCGCAGACCCACGGCGCGTTCATATCGAACAGAACAAGGTCTGCCGCCGCACCTTCGCGCAGACGTCCTGCATCGAGGCCCAGTAAATCGGCAGGGCGACAGGTGAGAGCAGCGAGGAAAGCCATAAGGTCCAACCCGCCGTCTGCGACTTGGCTGAGGCCTGCTGCGAGCAGCAATTCCAGTCCGACCGCACCGGGGGAGGCTTCCGCATAGGGCAGGCGTTTTTCACCAGCGGGGCGCGGGTCATGGTCCGAGACGATGACATCTATCGTCCCGTCATTGATCGCCGCGATCAGGGCTTGGCGATCGCTTTCCTCACGCAAAGGCGGCTCCAGCTTGGCAAAAGTTCGGTAATCGCCAATGTCCAATTCATTGAGGGCGAGGTGATTGATCGAGACGCTCGCCGCGACGTCCAGCTCTTTGGCTTTCGCGCGGCGAAGAACGGGTAGGACCTCAGCCGAAGAGATGAGGTCGATCAGCACGCGTCCGCCGGTCAACTCGGCCAGCGCGACATCCCGCTCTGCCATCATACGCTCTGAGACAGCTGGCGCACTCGCCAGTCCCAAACGGGCCGACAAGTCGCTCTCATGTGCGACGGTGCCTTTGGACATAGAGGGTGTCATGCAGTGGTTGGAAATCAGCGCATTAAACGGCGCAGAATACGACAGGATACGCCGCATGATCTGCGCGTCTATGACGGGGCTTTTGCCGCTGGCGAACATGACTGCGCCCGCTTGCTGCATCAGGCCGATTTCGGTCAGTGTTTTTCCGTCGAGATCTTTTGTCAGCGCGCCCGCGACCATGATGTCGACGTGCAGATGTTCGCCGCGTCGTTGGACGTAATCGACCAGCGCCATATCGTCGATGACAGGCTTTGTTCCGGGCATGACGACCATAGACGTTACGCCGCCCGCGACGGCTGCCTGCGCGGCGGTGGCGAGGGTTTCGCGGTTCTCCCGCCCCGGCTCACCTGTCGTCACGCGCATATCGATCAAGCCCGGTGCCACGCAGAGGCGGTTGCCCTCGACAATGTCGCCATAAACGCCGCAGTCAGGGCCAAACTCTGCAATGACGCCATTTTCAATGCGCAGGTGGCCTTGCACATCCGTGCCGCTTTCCGGGTCGAGGATGCGGATGTCTGTCAGCGTGGTGGTCATGCTGCGGTCTCCCCTGAGCGGGCATCCTGCGCATCGGACAGCGCGTGGAGGATCGCCATACGCATCGCTACGCCCGCGCCGACTTGGTGCGTGATCAGTGACACATCTGGATCATCGGCGACGTCAGAGCTGATCTCCACACCGCGGTTCATGGGGCCGGGATGCATAACGAATGCGCCGGGCTTGGCATGGGCCAGCTTGGCGCGGGTCAGACCGTGGAAATGATAATATTCGCGTTTGGACGGTACGAACGCGCCGCTCATCCGTTCCATCTGGAGGCGCAACATCATGACAACGTCACAACCCTTTAGGCCCTCTTCCATGTCGTGAAACACCTCTGCACCCCAGCGGTCTGCATCCGTCGGGATCAGGGTCGGCGGCCCGATCAGTCGTACATTCGCGCCCAGCAGGTTTAGGAGCTGGACATTGGACCGCGCGACACGGCTATGTAGAATATCTCCACAGATCGCGACTTGTAGCCCGCCAATATCGCCCCCTTGGTGATTAGAAGTGTAGGCTTGGCGCAGGGTCAGCGCATCCAGCAAGGCTTGTGTCGGATGCTCATGCATGCCGTCACCCGCATTGATCACGGAACACGATACTTTCTGGGACAGCAGGGCGGGCGCGCCGGAACTGCCGTGGCGCACAACGAGGAGGTCCGGGTTCATCGCGTTGAGCGTCGCCGCCGTGTCCAACAGGGTCTCACCTTTTTTCACGGAGCTGGTCCCGACCTGCATGGAAATCACATCTGCGCCGAGGCGCTTGCCCGCCAGCTCAAAGGATTTCTCTGTCCGCGTCGAGTTTTCGAAAAACAGATTGATCAGCGTTTTACCGGCCAGAACCTGCCGATTGCCCGATTTCTGCACATCAAGATCGAGGTAATGCGCGCCCAGCTCTAGCAGGCGTTCAATATCAACCCGGTGAAAATCTGAAATAGAGAGGCAGTGGCGGCGGGTAAACGGATAGGCGTCGAAATCCGACATGGCAGGCTCTCCTGATTTTCGACCCGTTACCTGTCACCTCTCGCCTTGTAAAGCGTCGCCTCGGACTGATAGCGTGTTCATATGAAATGGTTCTTCAAACTCTTGGGCGCGTTGATCGCAATAATTGTCCTGTTAGCGGTGATCGTGGCCGTGCGAACGGCGATGTTCAAACCGCAAGCGCGAGCGGATGTTCCGCCTGTCGCACTCTCCACCTATGACGCGCAAAGCTCTGCCGCACGGCTGTCTGAAGCGATCCGATTTCGTACGGTCACGCAGCAGGATAGCGTCGACACCGATTGGCCTGTTTTCCTTGAGTTCCAAGAGTGGTTGCGCGGGGAATTTCCAGATTTCCACCGCGTCGTGACGACGGAAATGATCGAGACTTACACACCCATGCACACCTGGACGGGACGCAACCCTGACCTTCCGCCGCTGGTGATTTTGGCGCACCAAGATGTCGTACCTGCGCTAGAGACCGATCCGGAGTGGGAGCATCCGCCCTTTGACGGGGTCGTGGATGCAGGCTTTATCTATGGACGCGGGACAATGGACGACAAAGGCTCGCTGATGGCGATCCATGAGGCGGCGGATAAGCTCGCCCGAGACGGCTGGACGCCGGAACGCACGCTAATTTTCGTGTTTGGTGCTGATGAGGAAGTCACAGGCCACGGCGCGAAACGTGCAGCGGAAATTTTGCGGGAACGCGGCATCGCGCCGGCGGCTGTACTGGACGAGGGCGGGGCGATCGTAACGGGCTATGGCGGGATTGAAAAACCCGTCGCGATGATCGGCATTGCGGAAAAGGGCTATTTCACCGTGCGTCTGACGGCGTCGGCAGAAGGCGGCCATTCCTCTCGCCCGCCGGACTATACAGCGATTGGCGCGCTATCCCGCGCGATTGCGGCGATAGAGGCGAACCCGTTTGAGCAAAAACTCGACGGCGTCACAGAGCAGACGCTCAAAGCGCTCGCGCCCGAGCAGGATTTCAAGACCCGCATGAGCATCGCCAACCTCTGGCTGTTCCGGCCGATGGTTGAGGGCGTGATGAAAAAAGATCCCACGACGCGCACGCTGATGGGGACTTCGATCGCGCCGACAATTATCGAGGGCGGCTTCAAGGAAAACGCCCTGCCACGCGAAGCCACGGCGCTCGTGAATTTCCGTATCCATCCGCGTGATACGCGCGAAACTGTTCTGGCGCATTTGGCGCGTGTGATCGATGATCCAAATATCGAGATCGATGCGAGTGGTGGATTTAATTCTGGCCCATCGCCCGTCTCGCCGATTGAGGACGGGCTGTTCACAGAGATTACTGCGCTCATGCGCGGGGTCGAGCCGGACCTGATCGTTGCGCCTTATATGTTGGCGGGTGGGACAGACTCGCGGCATTTCGCGATTGTCACAGACCGGATCTACCGTTTTTATCCGATCGAGTTTCCGATTGCGCAGATGTCCGCGATCCACGGCTTGAACGAAAAGGTCGAGATTGAGAGCTATCTACGCGGAATTGCTCTGTATGAGGAACTCTTCCGCCGGACGGCAGGCTAATTCCGCAGGCGGTCCAGCACGCCTTGCAGGATATAGCTGGCAGCCAGCTTGTCGACATTCTCGGCGCGTTTCTTCCGGCTCATATCGGCGGCAATCATCCCGCGTGTGACGGCCATGGTCGACAGGCGCTCATCCCAGAACAGCACGGGTAAGTCGCGCAGCTTTAACAGGTTCGTCGTGAAGTCGCGCACGGACTGTACGCGGGGGCCTGAGCTGCCATCCATATTGATAGGCAGCCCGATGATCAGGCCAACGGCTTCATTCCGATCATATATGTCGAGTAATTCCGCCGCATCCGGCGTGAATTTTTTCCGTCGGATGGTCTTCAACGGCGTCGCGATCAAGCGCGTGCGATCACTGATCGCGAGGCCCAACGTTTTTGTGCCGGGGTCGAGGCCCAAGAGTGGACCGGTCGTCGCGGCGATGTCTTCGAGTATCTGGACAGGCATGACGGCGCTCTAACGGGGCAGGACGATGAAAGCTAGAACCACGACGTAGAACAGCGCTAGCAATAATAGCGCGATTTTCACCCACTGCGCGGGATGTCTGCGCCAGAGCAGGGCGATGCACCCGCCCGCGAGGATAATCTCAACAGTACCGACCCAGCGCGCGTGATGGGCTTCATCCCAATAGGACAGCGGACTGTAGAAGCGCCAATCCGTGAGAGGCCAGAAATGGCGATAAGCGTCCTCTGCATGCACGGGCAAATCCGTCGCCATATGGATCAGCGCCGCCGCCGCGAAAACGAGGAGCAGCTTGCCCCAAGCCTTGCCCCGTCCCAGAAAGCCGAGCGCAATCAGCCCCAGATAGATCGGTATGGAGTTAAACCACGCGATCAGGTTTTGCATGGAGGGCGCGAAATAGAGCTCTCGCCACATTTCTTCACCTGACACGTCATTGACGAAAGACTGATACGGCGCCCAAAGAAAAATCGCGAGATCAGGGATCAGCGAACCGGAAATGACAGTGAGATTGCGTTTGCGCTGCTGAGGCCGCGAGAGCAGGGCGAGTGCGAGGAGCGTGTGGGTCGGAGTATTCACACCCTGTCGTAGCAGAGTTGCGGCCTTGGGCCTATTGTCTCTCCGGCCGGATCGCGACGTAAGTCGTGTTCACATATTCACGGATCGCTTTGGCATCGACGTCCATATCCCCCGTTAGCGGGAACAGCTTGTCCAGCACGACGCGCTTACCTGGTCCGTCAAAGGCACAGATGAAAACGGGCACATCCGCCGCATAAGCGACGCGCAGGAAGCCCGTCTTATATTTATTGACCTTTGCGCGTGTACCTTCTGGTGGAAATCCGATGCAGACCTTGTCAGTTTCCTCGATATATTTCGTCAGCTGCGCCACGACGGCTTTGCCGCCCTTGCCACGGTCTACGGGATAGCCGCCCAACGCTCGAAAGACCGGACCCATCGGCCAGAAGAACCACTCTTTCTTGATCAGAAATGTGTAGCGAAACCCGGACGCCAACATAGCGAGCGTCGCGCTAATCGCGTCCCAATTGGACGTATGCGGCACGCCGATAATGACAAACTTATCGACATCCGGCATCCGGCCGACCAGCTTCCAACCGATCAGCTTTAGACATAGCGAACCGATCCCACGCGTGAGGGCATTGCCCATGCGGGGGCTGTGGGACGACATATGCGGATTGTCATATTTCATGTGCGGCGATGTAGCGAAATTGTCGCAGATGAAAAGCCCGCTTTGCGCATTCACCGCCAACAGAGTTGAACGTCTAGCGGTTGCGGATTCCCTGATAGGTCGTCTCTATATAGTCTCGGATCGCCGCGTTTTCCGTTTCTATCTCGCCTTCTGGGGTCCAAAGTCGGTCCAGCACGACGGTTTTGCGCGGGGCATCAATTCCGACGATTAATAATGGCACGCCAATCCCTTGGGATAGGCGCAAGTAGCCCGTCTTATAGCGCTCAACCTTGGATCGCGTCCCTTCCGGCGTAATGCCCAGCCAGAGCGCGTCAGCAGCGTCGAATTTCTCCTTCATCTGCCCCACGATATCGAGTTTGGCTTTGCGGTCGATCGGGATGCCGCCGAGTTTTCGCCAGAGCGCGCCAAGCGGCCAGAAAAAGGCTTCGCGCTTCATCATCCAAGAAAACTTCAGGCCAACGGCTAGCATAGTTCCCATCGCCAATAGTAAGTCCCAGTTCGAGGTGTGCGGCCCGCCAATGACGATGACCTTAGGCTGGTTCGGTAGTTCACCTTCGATTTTCCACCCCATCGCGCGTAGCAAACCGCGTCCGATGGCGCGACTTAGGCGATTGCCTGCCGTGGGGCGAAGTGTGGAGCTTTCTAGTCCGGCGTCAGCCATATGCGGTCCCATTTCACCGGGACGCAAAAGGGGCTCTACGCGTTTTCCGGCTTTAATCCGGTATAATGGCTCGTGATGAAATTGCGAATCTTCGCATTATCTGCGTCAATATCACCCGACAGCTCCATGAAGCGATCAAAGACAAGGGTCTTTGTCTCGCTGTTCACGCCGACGACAAAAACAGGCACGCCCGTCTCATAAGCGATGCGCAAGTAGCCCTTTTTATATGTCGTGACTTTGGAACGTGTGCCTTCGGGTGTGATCCCAATCCAGGCTTTCTCGTTCGCATTGAACCAATCCTGAATTTGTCCCACGACGTTCTTGGACGCTTTGCGGTCAATCGGGATGCCACCCATGGCTTTGAACATGCCGGCGAAGGGAAAGAAGAAGGCTTCCTTCTTCATCATCCAGCTATAGTTCAGGCCCAGAGCATAGCGCATCCCCATGGCGAGGATCAGATCCCAATTCGACGTATGCGGCGCGCCCAGCAAAATCGCCTTGGGCACATCCGGTATGGTGCCGCCCAATTTCATACCAACGCTGCGCAGCATCAACCGGCCAAACCAGCGCGAAACGGGGCCGCCAAAGGCGGGGGCTTGGACTGGCATCTCCAATGACATTTGCGGATGGGTCATGCACTCTCCTCTCCCGCATTGATCGCGAGAGTGTGGCCGCCCTAATGCGGGCGAGAGGGGCGCACAAGTGTAAGCCTGTCCACAATCGCTTGCGTGGTGATTTTGCCCCTGCTAACCGCGCCTTTCACACGCAAGATGGAGTGGCCAAATGGCTGAACCCCAAAACGGTGTCACAGCGGATGACGTCAAGAAAATCGCGCGCTTGTCGCGCCTACATGTCGAGGACGCGGCCTGCGCGCCGATTGCCGAAGATTTGAATGGCATTTTGGCCTGGATCGAACAGCTCGGCGAAGTCGATGTGGAAGGTGTTGCGCCTATGACATCGGCTGTCGATATGGCTGCGCCCATGCGCAAGGACGAAATTTCGGATGGCGGCAAGCGTGACGCGATCCTGAAAAATGCCCCCAAAGCCGATGACGGATTTTTCGTCGTCCCGCGGTCTGTGGAGTAGAGCATGTCTGATCTCACCAAACTCACACTTGCTGACGCGCTCGATGGTATGGCGTCCGGCGATTTTTCCTCTGTCGAGCTAACCAAAGCGCATATCGATGCCTGCATGGACGGCGCGGATTTGAATGCCTTCATCACGACGACCTTTGAGGGTGCGATGGCGCAAGCCGAAGCCTCTGACGCCCGACGCAAATCCGGCACAGTCGGAAAGCTAGAAGGCGCACCGTTGGGCGTCAAAGATTTGTTCTGCACCGAAGGCGTGAAGACCACGGCGGGGTCGAAAATCCTCGGCGACTTCACCCCGACTTACGAATCTACCGTGTCGGCAAATATGAAAGCCGATGGCATGGTCATGCTGGGCAAACTGAACCTCGACGAATTTGCGATGGGCAGCTCGAACGAGACCTCGCATTTTGGTCCCGTGATCAACCCATGGCGTAAGGGCGAAGACCTCGTGCCCGGCGGTTCGTCCGGTGGTTCGGCATCCGCCGTCGCCGCAGACCTCTGCCTTGGTGCAACAGCGACAGACACAGGTGGGTCCATCCGCCAACCTGCCAGCTTCACCGGAACCGTTGGCATAAAGCCGACATATGGACGCTGCTCCCGCTGGGGCACGGTCGCCTTTGCCAGCTCGCTCGACCAAGCTGGACCCATCGCCAAGACCGTCCGTGACAGCGCGATCTTGCTCGAGAGCATGGCGGGATATGACCCGAAAGACTCGACATCGATCAATGCCGATGTCCCCGATTGGGCCGGCGCTTGTGGCCAGTCCGTCAAAGGCCTGCGCATCGGCATCCCAAAAGAATATGCGATCGACGGGATGCCCGCCGATATCCAATCGCTCTGGGATCAGGGCATTGCGTGGATGAAAGATGCGGGTGCAGAAATCGTGCCGATCACCCTCCCGCATACGAAATATGCGCTGCCGGCCTATTACGTTGTCGCGCCAGCGGAAGCGTCCTCCAACCTCGCCCGCTATGACGGTATGCGCTATGGTCTTCGCGTTGAGGGAGAGAACTTGAACGACACCTATGAGCGCACCCGCACGGAAGGTTTTGGCGACGAAGTCCGCCGCCGGATCATGATCGGGACCTATGTTTTGAGCGCAGGCTATTACGACGCCTATTACCTCCGCGCGCAGAAAGTCCGCACGCGCATCGTGCAGGATTTCGAAAATGCGTGGGAGAGCTGCGACGCGATCCTAACCCCGACAGCGCCAAGCGCGGCCTTCGCCGTCGGTCGGAAAGTGAACGATCCGGTGCAAATGTATCTGAACGACATTTTTACCGTCACGACGAACCTCGCGGGATTGCCGGGGATCAGCGTGCCAGCCGGACTGGACACGAATGGCTTACCGCTCGGCCTGCAAATCATCGGCCGCGCGATGGATGAGGCGACGGTGTTTAAAGCGGCGAGTGCGCTGGAAGATGCGGCAGGATTTGTCGCGAAACCTGAAAAGTGGTGGGTTTGATTTGGCCTACATAGACGGATTTGTATTTGCTGTTCCGACGGCAAATAAAGAAAAGTATAGAGAGCATTCGATTAAAATTGACTCCACTTTTAAGAAATACGGAGCCTTGCAAGTTATTGGGGCATGGGGAGACGATGTCCCTGTTGGCAAGATGACAGATTTCTATCGAGCAGTTAAAGCAAAAGAGGACGAGACGATTGTCTTTTCTTGGGTCTTTTGGCCTGACAAAGTTACTCGTGATGAAGGCAACAAAAAATGTGAAGCAGAGTTCATGGCAATGGATGAAGATGCGATGGCCATGCCTTTTGACGGAACGCGGATGATCTATGGCGGTTTCGACGTTTTAGTTGAGTTGTAGGGATATAGAGAGATAGACATGTTCACAGCTGAACGCATCGGGAATTCCCGCGATTATATCACGACCGACACGGGCGAGTGGGAGATCATTATTGGTCTCGAAGTCCACGCCCAAGTCGCGTCAAATTCCAAGCTCTTCTCGGGCTCTGCCACGGAATATGGGTCTGCGCCGAACAGTCAGGTGTCGCTGGTCGATGCAGGCATGCCGGGGATGTTGCCTGTCGTGAATGAGTTCTGCGTCGAGCAAGCGGTGAAAACCGGCCTCGGCCTCAACGCGAAGATCAACCTGTTTTCGCGCTTTGATCGCAAGAATTATTTCTATGTCGACCTGCCGCAGGGCTATCAGATTTCTCAGTTCGAGTTCCCCGTTGTGGGTGAAGGCGAGATCGAGGTTCTGCCCATCGACGCGGATGGTAACACGCTAGAGCCCGTGACCGTCGGGATTGAACGCCTCCATCTGGAGCAGGACGCAGGCAAATCCGTGCATGATCTGTCGCCGGACGAAACTTACGTTGATCTGAACCGCTGCGGCGTGGCGCTGATGGAAATCGTGTCCAAGCCGGATATGCGTTCCCCGGAAGAGGCGTCTGCCTATGTCGAGAAGCTACGCGGGATTGTCCGTGCGCTGGGCACCTGTGACGGTGATATGGAAAAGGGCAATCTGCGCGCCGATGTGAACGTCTCTGTCCGTCGCCCCGGCGGAGAGCTGGGCACGCGCTGTGAGATCAAAAACGTCAACTCCATGCGCTTTATTCGCCAAGCAATTAATTATGAAGCGCGGCGTCATATCGATATCATTGAGGCGGGTGGCGAGATCGATCAGGAAACGCGCCTTTACGACACGGTCAAAGGCGAGACTCGGACGATGCGGTCTAAGGAAGACGCGCATGACTACCGCTACTTCCACGACCCGGACCTGCTGCCGGGTGTTCCCGTCGCCTGCGAGCGGCTCGCCAGA
>CAYPWW010000037.1:0-12728 GCA_964414555.1 uncultured Algimonas sp. | reverse complement strand
GATCCAGACTTGCTACCATTGCAGCTAGAGCAGAGTTTTGTCGATGCGATTAAAGCGGACCTGCCGGAAATGCCGGACGCGCGGAAAGCCCGTTTCATGGCGGATTATGGCCTGCCGGAATATGATGCGCGGATCCTGACGACGGATAAGACAAGCGCGGACTTCTACGAAGCTGTTGCCACAGGTCGCGATGCGAAGATTGCGTCAAACTGGGTGATGGGCGAGTTGTTCGGTGCGCTGAACAAGGCTGGCTTGGAGCTGGACGACAGTCCCGTCTCTGCTGACGCGCTGGGAGGATTGCTGGACCGGATCGCGGATAAGACGATCTCGGGCAAGATCGCCAAGGACGTCTTTGAGCGTATGTTCAAAGGTGAGGGCGACGCGGACACGATTATCGAAACCCAAGGCCTGAAACAGGTCACCGATATGGGCGCGATCGAAAAAATGGTCGATGACGCGATTGCCGCCAATGCGGCGCAGGCCGAAAAAGCGAAAGAAAACCCGAAACTCCTCGGTTTCTTCGTTGGTCAGGTCATGAAAGCCAGCCAAGGTAAAGCGAACCCGCAAGCGGTGAATGAGCTGCTGCGGAAAAAGCTGGGGCTCTAGGTTTATGCAACCGCCAGAGGATATGAGCGAACGCTCGCGCAAGCTCTTCTATATCTTTATGGTGTTCGTCGAGCCGTTGATTGTCCTCATCATTTTGGCGGTATTCCTGACTTATTCCGCCCTGGATTTGCCGTTGGCCTTGGGCGTCGCTATTTGTTTTGCCGTCGTAAGCCATCTCAGCCATCGCTACGTCTTTCGCAATTTTCAAAGCTGATGTTCTCCGCCGCCTCGCGACGTCGGTTTAAATACACGCTGGCCGCGGACGCCATCGATGTGATCGTGCGATTTACGCCTTTCTTGGATGGCGGCACCCGCCCGCCAGAGGCGATTAATTTCGCCGGCCACAAAAGCTTTGATGAGGTTGGCGATCTGACGGTCTCTTTGATGCGCGAGCATGCTGGGCTGGATGAGGGTGACCGCGTTCTCGACATTGGCTGCGCGATTGCTCGCAATGCGTTAGCCTTACACCGCGCCTTTGGCTCAGACATTTCTTATGCTGGGTTTGATATCGTGCCCTACGGCATCAGCTGGTCGCGCAAGCGTTTTGCCCAGCTGCCGGGGCGCTATGATTTTGCCCATGCCGATGTTTGGAACAGCTTTTACAATCCCCGCGGACGCGCACGGGCCGAGGATTTCGAGTTTCCCTATGATGACAACGCGTTTGACGTGTCCGTCGCAACCTCTGTCTATACGCACATGCGGCGCAAAGCTGTGGCGCAATATTTGTCAGAGACCGCGCGGGTGACACGTTCCGGCGGGCGCGCATACTTCACCCTGTTTTCCCATGAAGGCGTCGGACCCGACTCACGGTTCAGTTTTGCCAATGCTGGCGAGGGTGACTGGTTCGAGGACGCAGCAGAGCCAGAAATGGCTGTGGCGCAGGATTTGGACTGGATGCGCGCGCATCTGCGAGAGCTAGGCGCGACAAAGATTGACCTCTATCCTGGTTACTGGCGTGGCGGCGAGGGCTTGGATTTCCAAGATATCCTCGTCGCGCAATTCGGGAACAGCTTTTAATCGCGACACCCTTTGAAAGGTTTGGACCAATGAGCTTGAACACAGAAAAGACTCCCACCGTAACCGATGCGCTGAATACGCGGATCACCGTGCGACAGTTTCTCGACAAAACTGTACCAGAGGCTCTGCTGAAAGAGATTTTGACGACGGCCTTGCGCAGTCCGTCTGGTGGCAACCTCCAGCCTTGGAAAGTCCATGTTATGACGGGCGAAAAGCTCGCGGCATTTACAAAAGACGCGGTGGAACAGACTTTGGCGGCGAAAAATGAAACGCCGACCTATGAGGCCTACCCGTCTCCGCTGTGGGAGCCGCACCGCTCTTGGCGCTATAAGCTGGGCGAGGATATGTATTCCCTGTTGGGGATTCCGCGTGAGAATAAGATGGGCCGCCTCGTTTGGTTTGCGCAAAACGCGAAATTCTTTGAGGCCCCCGTCGGCATCATCATTACGGGTGATAAGCGTATGGGCATGCCGCAGCACATGGATATCGGGATTTACCTGCAATCGCTGATGCTGCTGGCGCGTGAACACGGCTTGCACACAGCGCCGCAAGGTTGGTGGCGGAACTGGCCAACTGTCTGCCACACCCATCTGGACATCCCGGATACAGAAGAAGTCTATGTCGGCATGTCGCTGGGATATGGGGATCCAGAGGCCAATGTGAACAATCTCTATGCGGATCGCGCTGGCTTGGATGAGCTTGTAAAATTCTACGATTAAGGCAGATTTTTTTGATTTTTTGAATCTCGAGCCGAATCTTACTTCGGTCTGAAGATCAAAACATCTGTGCCTTCTGGCTTCGGTTATACTTCAAAGTAATCAGATATTCACTAAGTATAACTTGATTATTAATCAGTATTGACTTGTTTTAACTAGAGTAAAGCAAGTTTAACTACGTTTGTTTTTAACGCTATATTTATCTTGCACCGTCCACATTCGAGTTGTGCCGGACAGAGGTGACATCAAGTCATCCACCGAACCCCGGCCAACAGATGAATGAACAGGGAGGGCAACATGGCCTTTACAGAACTAGACGTCCGCGACGCGACAGAATCGCTCGCACAAACGGCCAGCCAGGAAGATCTTTTCCGCCTTGGGCTGATCTATTCCACCGATCTGGAAGATCGTGGTCCAGACTTTGTGGAAGCGCACAAGTGGTTTTCACTCGCGGCCATGCTGGGCAGCATTCCGGCTAAAGCTTACCGTGAAGAGCTGAAGCAGGAAATGACAGCCAGCGAACTAACACTGGCCCAGCGTGCGGCACGGGGATGGTTGAAGGAAAACCGCGAATTGCTCTCGGCCTAAGTCCTTATGGTGTCAGGACTGTCGTCCCGCCGCCATTATTGCCGAATTGATAGGACAGGTTGACGTCCAGCGGCAGAGTCCGCCGGAAGTTCTCCATAAATGTCCCGATCTCGCCGATCGTCGACTGCGGTACATAGATGATATCACCGCGGCGTAGCTGCAGGTTATCATTATACTCGCGGATGTTCAGCAATCCGCCCCGAATATCGACTGTGCGCATCATCATGCCACCATTTGGCGCACGGCGTAGCACCGCAATCCGGCGCGAACGCGCTGTTGGGCGCAAACCGCCCGCCATTAGGATGCCTTCCAACGCGCCAATCTGGCCTGGAATGGTGTATGTACCGGGCTGACCAACTTGGCCGCCAACATAAATCTGTTCCGGCGCATAAGCGCGCGGCGTGACAGCAATCCTTGGGTCGCGCAGTTGTGTCGCCAGCTCTGCCGTAATTTCGCTTTGCACCTGACCGAATGTTTTATTCGCTGCCATGATCGGGCGAACCATTGGCATGACAACGCGGCCGTCTGGCCCAACCGTCAGCGTCCGCGACAATTCCGGCGCAGACATAACAACGATTTCTAGCTGGTCACCGGGGACCAGCGTATATTGCGGTTCATACTCAACCCACTGCTGGAACATGCCCATCGGGGGGCGCACTTGATAGGAAATATGCTTTTCGCCACGGATTCGCGCCGCAAGATTTCGATATTTTTTAGGCCGAACAGCGGGCACTGGATGACTATAATGCGGGCGAACTTGGGGGGAATGGCCGTATCGCGACTGCGCGAAAGCCGAATCACTGACGGCTGTCACGCTCATGGCGACAGCGGCGAGCCACACAAAATGGCGGTTTTTGCGAGAAATTTGCATGCAAATGACCTTTTTCGGAGAAATTCCGGTTCTTCGTGAGTGTTAACAAGAATGGATAAGGAATTATTAAGCGCTTCGCTTCACATGGTTAACGCAGACATCCTTTCTGGGGGAACCGCGCATGGCCATATGGGGTCGTAAAGGCAAACATTTCGAACCGTCTCTGTCATCGCAGGCGCCGGAGCCACAGCTCCGTGCCGGTGATTTGACCGTTTCCGACTATGCGAACGGCATGCCCAACATCCGGTTGAGCGAGATGTTCAAATCGTTGATGCGCCAAATGGGTTGGTTCATTCCACTGGCCCTCATCGGCTGTGCAGGCGCGTGGTATCTGACGAAAGATCTGAAACGCACCTATACGGGTGACGGCCGCATCCTCGTTCAGTTGGGCGAAGAATATGTTTATAACCCTGTCGGGAAAGCCGCCACAGGCAATGGCCTGATGACGACGATCGATACGATCACTCTGACCGAAGCCGCCATTATGAAGAACGGCGAAATCATGCGTCAGGTCGTGGGTGAGTTGACGCCAGATCGTCGCGCGCAAGACCGTTTTGACAAGAAAGCCTTTGAGAAAATCAGAAGCGCCTCGAATGAGCGCGCCCGCCAAGACGCGTGGATGGAGCTCTTTAAGAAGGTCGAAACCAGCTATGCCGTTATGCCACAGCCGAAATCATCCATCATTGATGTCGTCTATAAGCACGAGAACCCCGATGTTGCCGTCGAGGCGACCAATGCATTTATCGATGCCTATCTCTCTTTCCGTCGGCAGGTTTTTGTCGAAGGCTCTGGCGACATTATCTCTGAACGCCGTGAAGCGACTGAAGAGCAACTAACGTCCAATGAACGGGCGATTGCACGGTTCCTGTCCAAAAACGATGTCTCTGACTTTGAATCAGAGCAGACCGGCCTGCGCAAGCGGACTGAGGATCTGAAAGCTGCGCTGAACACGACCCGCGCCTCTATTGCCGAGACCGAAGCCTCGCTGGCACTTGTCGAAGACCAACTCCGCGGCACGCCGGAAACGATCGACCTGTATCGTGACGACCGTACATCCCAGCGTGTGGCACAAGCCGAACTGGAACTGCGTCAGCTCATGGCGAAATACCTGCCGACATCTGATCCTGTTCGCCGCAAGCAGACAGAGCTAAACGAGTTGCGCGAACTGCAAAACTCCTATGGTGGTCAAGCCACAGGCGGTCGACGTGTGGGGCCAAATCCGGTGCAGCAAGCCTTGCTGACACAGCGCAATACACTCGCCGCGACGGCTGACAGCCTGCGCGAGAAGGAGTTTACGCTGCAACGCCAACTCAATTCCGCGGACGCCAAAGTGCGCCGCCTCACGAAACTCTCGCCAGAATATCAGAATCTCCTGCGCGAACGCGTGACTCTGAACGCGCGACTGACGTCTTATAACGCCCGCGAGCAGGAAGCGCTCGTCGATGCGCAACAGGCCCAAGACGCGGCAGAGAACGTCAAAGTTATCTCGCGTCCAGAGTTTGCGAACAAGGGCCGCAATATGCAGAAGCTAATGTGGTTTGCGGGCACGCTAGCTTGGGCCGTCTTCCTCGGCTTTATCGCCTTGATGCGGATATTCCTCGACCCACGCCTGTATGCAGTCCCTGCTGCGGCGAGCCGTCAGGACGTTATGGACGATCCGTTCAGCCATCCTGTACCAGTTATTCCGGATATGCCGATGGAAATCCCAGAGAGCGTGCCGGCTTATGCGCCAGCGGCGGAACTGCCCCAAGTCTCGGCAGAACCAGAGCTTTACGCAGATAATTACGCCTATGGTGTGGATCAACCCGCTGCATACGCTCAGCCACAAGGCTCTCACGGCCCTTACGCGCAGCCCTATCAGCCTGCGCCTCAGCCACAAACGCATGTAGGAAATACAGCGCTAGACGTGGGCTATAACCCCTATATGTCGAACGAAATTCAGGCAGCGCTGACCCCACAGGGACAACCGCCTTACCCGTCGCAAGGCTAATCTAAAAAGTTTAGGCTAAATCCCGTAGAGTTTTGGGGACAGCCGATCCGACCACAGGACTTTGCCGACGCCTTGCGCCAGCCGTCCCCAATGATGGATCGCGCGAGGGCTGCGGCGGAGTTTCGACGTTGCCCAGAGTAAGCTGTGCAAACCGGTTTGGACGGCACCAACGCCCATCCATTTGACGATTTGCGGCAGACCGCGCAGGCCCGTATCTGCGGCTTCTTGTGTTGGGGTCTGTCCCCAAGCGAAATTGCGTTTCCAGACATAGGCGGCTGTCGCGCGCGAAGCCGGGACATATTCATAGGTTCGAGCGGATTGTGCCCACGCCAACGGCATGCCTAGACCTTCGATATGACGGAACAACGCATCATCCTCGCCGCCTGTCTGGTTCAGAGCTGGATCAAAAACAGGGTTGGGTAGGTCTGGGACAGCGCGGTCAAAAAGACAATTTCCTGTCGCAACGCCACGCGGGATCAGCCCGTCTTTGTCATAGGCATTCCGACAGAACAGGGGCTGCATGTAATCGAACAAGGGATTGCCGACCTCCGGCATAACCGCATCGACGGGCCCAAACACCAAAGCGGCCTGATATTGATTGGCGATGTCCAGCATGGATTGTGCCCAAGGTGCGCGGGCTTCCATGTCGTCATCTAGGAAGAGGATATAGCGCCCTTTGGCCACGGCCAGTGCACCATTGCGGGCATTCGACACACCGGGTTCGGGCACATGGACATAAGTCAGATTGGCCTGATGTGCGGCCTTGAACTGCGCGACAAAATCTTTGGCAGAGGCGAGGGGGTCATTATCTGCGACGACGATTTCGACATCCATACCGGCGACACGTTCATTCACGACACTTGCGAGTGCGCGGGCGATACCTTCGGGACGTTTATAGGTTGGAATGACGATAGAGACGAGATTAGGATCAAAGGTCATCGGGCAGTCTCCGATTGGAGGGCGTCATAAGCGGCGCCAACGGTCATCACACGTGCGCCGCTTTCTTTGACGGCTCTGATAACACGCGAAAGGTCCGCAGCTGTGCAGCCATAGTCGCTGGGCGTCTCGCGGACGTCATGGCTAAAAAGGTTCAACCAGCGCGGCGCGTTTGACAGGTTTTCGATGGCAGTGATCGCCTGATCGATTGTCGGGCCGTGATACAGGCGCTGTGCGGGCAGAAGGTTGGCATCTTGTGTGCCAGAGGCGATAACCCCGCGAGAGGTTAAAAAACGTGCGCTCAGCGCCTTTTTGACGGCAGGCTTCACAGATCCATAGGGATAGGCAAAATGCTGGCTGGCCGGGATACCAAGGTCCGTCAATGCCGTCTGATTTGCATCAATATCAGCCAAATACTCAGACAGACTCACATCTTGCGCATCCAGATGTTGATAGGTGTGATCGGCGATTTCGTGACCAGCTTCATGCGCGGCCAAAACGTCTTGGCGGCTCATATGTAATCCCAGATGGTTGGTGGTGTCACACAGCCCGCACGCCACATAGAGCGTCGCTCGCCAGCCTTCAGCCTCTAATAAAGGCAGGGCCGTTTCCAAAACCGAACGCGGGCAATCGTCAAAGCCAAAGCTGACAATCGGGCCACGCGTTGGTGTCGGCACGGCGCGGCAATGAACATAGCGCGCAAGCCTGCGATGCACCTTGTCTACTAGACCACTTTGCGGCTGATGGATCATGACAAGGCCTCGGCGTAATGCGAGGCGCGCCAGAGCTTCAACGCGTTCAAGCGAAGGGTCATCGGTGCGATATGGCTCCGCACAATTCCGCGCAAGATTGGGCGAAGAGCGGTCTGTCCAGGTAGGCGTCCGAGTTTGCGTGAAATCCGGTAAAGTGCCAGCGATTGCGCAAGTTCCGGATGGGCCTGAGTAAAGCGTAAATAATTCCCGCCAGAGGTCGAAAAACGCGATAGCAGTGTTTCGGTCGTCTCCAGCCCAAGATGGATGGCCGGATTATCGATATGGCGCAGGGAATAGCGTTTCGCGACCCGCGCGGCCCATTCGCTATCTTCCCAGCCCCAGCCGGAGAATCCCGTATCGAAAGGCTCCTCGCGCAGGACTGATTTACGAACACACAGGTTGGACGAGGCCACATATTGCGGCCCACCCGCGATGCGTTCTTCCAGCGAGAGGCAGTCGGAGACATGCGACAACGCGCGATGCAGATCGCGGTCCTTGTCGGCGCTGCGGTCTTCAACTTCGAATCCACCAAAAACAATATCGGCGGCGTCCGCTGCAATCACGTCCAGATAGGCTTGTAAGAATGTCTCGCTGACGGGTTGCATGTCCGCATCCAAGAACAGCACCCATTTCGCGCGGGCGGCATCTTGTAGGGCATTTCGTGCAGCCGCGCGGCCTTTGTTCTGTGCATTGCTGAGGAAGCGGGCAGGCTTTTGACACTGGGCAATTGTCGCCTTCACGGCGTCCGTAAGTGCCGCATCCCCCGTCCCGTCGTCATAGATCAGCAGCTCGACAGCTTCGTTTGTGTGCAGACCATCCAAGGCCCGCAGAAGCGCTGTCGCGTCATCGCGATAAAAGGGCACTAAGACTGAGAGTGCAGGCGTCGCGCCGTCCCATTGCGGGCTATCATGTGTTGTGAGGCTCATTCTGCGGGCTCTGGCAAAGGGCTTAAGCGACGGCGCGCGAGTATGTCCTGCGCAAAATTCCTGCAATTCGCGGCATTCGTCACCCAGCAGCTTAGCAAATAGACACAAGCGCCCAAGGCGGCTTTCGCGAACAGCAACACAAAGCCGGGCCAACTGGCGGGCCATGGCACGACAAGCACAACTGCGGCCATGAGGGCGCAACATGCGGTGATTTGCAAGGCAGGCTTCAGCGGAACGGGTAGCGGGAAGTCCCGACGCGCCAAGATCAGCGCGATGATAAAGGCGAGGCCGTAGCAAAGGATCGTTGCCCAAACGGCGCCCATCAAACCAAAGCGCGGGATCAGCAAAACATTTAGGATCAGGTTCAGCACCACAGGGCCGATAAGCGCCCAAACGAAATTATCCGTCCGTCCGGACAACATAAAGGCGCGCTGGATGTAATAGGTCATCAAGCCGTTGATGAGTCCGGCAAAGGCAATCCACGGCATGACGGAAACCGCGCCGTCCCGCACGCCTTCGCCGAGGATGAAGCCTGCATCTTGCGAGACGAGGGCGATGCCCGTCGCAGCCGGGAACGCAATCCACATCAAGGTCGCGCCATATTGCGAGAGAATCTCTGTCGAGCGCTCTGTGCCTTCGCGTTCCATCGCGGTGACGACCACGGGTGTGACGGCCATGGCGACCCAGATGAAAAGGATGTCCAGACTGCGATTGGCGAGGTTATACCCCGCATTATATTCGCCAGCAGACGCTTCGCCCATCATGAACCCAATCAGCAAAACATCCGCAGAGTTTAGCGCATAAGCGAGCAGCAGGCCGATGCAGATCGGCAGGCCATATGTGGCATAGGTCTTGGTTTTCTCCGGCTGATAGTCGCCGCCGCGCATACGCTTCCACATAAAGGCGAGATCAAACCCGCCAACGATCAGCAGCCCCACGATAATGCCAACAAAAGGTGCGGCCTCTCGCAGCGGTGTGAAGAGGACGAATAGAATACCAAAAGTAAAGCTGATCAGGGTCTGCGTCGTATAGGTCAGCGAATAGCGTTTGATCCGATGCGCGGCTTTGTGGGCTTCCATGCCGAGGTTGAAAAACACCTGAAGGCACGTCGAGCCGAGCGCAAAGATAAGCACATAGGTCAGACGGTCTGAGATTGGTAAAATCTGTAGCAGAAAGACGATCGCCACGAGTGAAACTGCGCCAACGCGCAAGGCCAAGCGGTAGAGGGTTGTCAGATGTGAGGCGACGTCCGCTTCCCGTTCCGCGCGGGCTTGAAAGCGCGCCATCGCGGCTTCCATCCATGTAAACAGGCCCATATGCACGAATTGCATCGTGATCATGGCGACGGCGTAAGTCCCAAATTCGGCAGGTTCCAACAGACGCGTCAGCACGACAATCGTGCCGAACGCTGTCAGCATATTGGCCAGATTGACTGGCAGATATGACAGGATGGACCGGCCGAGCATCTTAAACTACCGGATGACTTTCGTGTCGCCCAACATCACAGGCAACGTTTTGATCATGATGTAGAGATCAAGCCAGGCGTTGGAGCGTTCAATATATTCGACGTCCAATCGCACACGCTCTGAGACATCCTCGCCCGTATGCAGGGGGCCGCGAGATCCATTGATCTGTGCCCAACCCGTCATGCCAGGTTTAACCTTATGGCGATGCGCATATTCTGCGACCAGCTCGATGCTGTCTTTGCCTTCTGTGCGCATGCCTGTGGCGTGAGGACGCGGACCGACGAGCGACATTTCGCCCTTAAGAACATTGAGCAGTTGCGGCAGTTCATCCAGTGAGGTTTTGCGGATAAACCGACCTATGCGTGTAATGCGCGGGTCATTGGCTTGTGTCTGCTGCGCGGCTTTCGCGTCAGCGACTTCCACGCGCATCGTCCGGAATTTATAGACATCAAAAACACGATTGTTGAAGCCATGGCGCGACTGTTTGAACAGGGCTGGGCCAGGGGAGTCGAGTTTGATGATCAGGGCGATCAGCGCCAAAAATGGTGCGCCGAGCACAAGCGCGGTCGCACTAATACCAATGTCCATCAGGCGTTTGATCGCTGTATGACGGCCGGACTTCGGATTACCCGTGACATCGCGCAGGGAAATTTCTGCGATTTCCGATACGCGCTGTTGGACATGGTTCAAGGTCTCGAACTCATCCTGAACAAAGGCGATCCGGTTCGGCAATAGGCGGACGCGGTCGACAAAAGCTTGCTTTCGCGCACTCGCCTGCGACGGCAAAGTTACAACGATGCGATTGACATAGGGCAGGGCGTCCCATGCCAGCAGGTCGTCCACGCCGCCAATCACGGGCACGCCGTGAATATTGTGCGGTGCGCGGGCAAGGCGATCATCGAAAATCGCGAGGATGTTCAGCTCTTTTGTCTTGGCGTTTTCTTCGATGATGCGGCGGGCACTTTCTGTTGCGCCCAGCATCACGATGGTTGGAGCCAGTGCACCGCGCGTATGCAGACGGTGCATTTGTGCGTGATAGACGCTGTGCAGCACGACCAGCAACGCGATTGCGCCCAATCCGGCCTTCGCCAACGCATCCGGCAGGAAGGTTTCAGGCCGCACGATCAGAGCAATCGTAAGCCAAACGCCCAATGCAGCAAAACTCGCGAGGCCAACACGTTTCATATGCTCGGGCCAACGCTGGGCGGCATTAAACTTATAGGCATTTGACGCAAACAAGGCGGCGATAAAGATAACCGAGCCGAGCACAGCGGCGGCAACAGGTGCCATCACGCCACGATTATTGATCCCGATATAGCCGTTCCAAATCCCGACGGCGATGATCGCGCAGACCAGCAGTATGTCGAGGCCTTTCAGGCCCGTGCGCACGGCGTTCATATTGATCTGACGTCGCGGGACGTTGATGTCCGACGTTTGCAAGCGCTTGCGACGCCGATCCGGGCCGGTATGGCGCGGCGGCTCTGGCCGAACACTATCGGCGTAAGCCTTTAGGCGACCAGCGGCCTCCATCAGGCCCCGTTTTTCATCCCCCGCACGCGAGGGTTTTTGTTCCGGCGCAGCTGTTGCTGTCACCGTTTTCTTTTTGTTTGCGGACATGTTTTCCCACCATTCTTTCGGCGGGTCTTACCGGAAACGTTCAAACATCCGGTAAACGCGCATGATTAAGGTGGGATCATGCAGGCCTTGCGCCGCCATCTTTTGGCTGTCCTACGGCGAGGCGATTGTGCTGAAAACGTCGTAAACGCGGCGTTAATTTTCGCCGCGTTCAGAGTTTAGAGGGTCCAAAGCCCTATCGCAGATTGACCACGGGGGTCGGCGCGTTTGCACCCGTGCCGTCCAGGGACAATATACATGTACCCTTCTGACACGCGGACTCGATCACTTCGAGACGCTTTTGCATCAGGATTTCCGGCGTCAGGGATTTCGTTAGGGCCTCATTGATGAGTACCTGCTCCTGCGCGATTTCCAGTTCGATCTTTTTGGCTTCCAACTCTTTGTTGCGGGCCACAGCCAGTTTGATCGATTCTTCGATCGTTGGGTCTGTTTTTACATCGCGGATGATGACCTTGGTGATCGTAAAGACACCGGGGTCCGTCGCGTCGAGCACAGCTTGCGTCCGTTCACGAATTTGCAACCGGATTTTCTCTCGCGCCTGATGCACGACCAGTGAGTCATATTCCGACACGGTCTCATAGGTCGCCGCGCGAGCGACACTGCGCACCAAGTCATAGACTGGATACAGTCCCCCATTCTTTGCACGCTGATGGCGGTTGGCGTATTTAATGTGCAAATCTGCGATCTGCGACGGCTTCACCGTGTAATAGACCTCGATATCCAGATCATCCAGCGTGAGGTTGTCACCCGCCTTGGGCTGCATATCCATCAGCTCAATCGTGATTTCCTTGGCAGAAAACTCGAACACCGTAGACAAGATGTGGGTGTAAAACCCTTGCTGCATTTCTTCAGCTTTGACCTGACCCGTAATCGTCTGGCGCACGCCGACCTCACCGGTCTCGATCGCGCCGCAAGCGGCCATAGATATGGCGCACCCGCCCATGAGTGCATGGCGCAGGATTGTTGTGATATTCATAATGATGTCTCCCTTTATCTCGCCGACTGGCACGTCGGCTTGATTAAGACGTGGGTACGAGAATTCGCCTTTTCAAGGAATTTCGTATCGATTTTCAATAAATCGAACGTTTGGACCGCAAAGCCATAGCTTTTTCAGGGGATTGGATGGATTTGCCGCTTGCCCCTTTCGCAGGCCATCGCTAGACGCGCCGACGGAGACGTGGCCGAGTGGTCGAAGGCGCTCCCCTGCTAAGGGAGTAGGCGAGGA
>CAYPWW010000036.1:8942-24209 GCA_964414555.1 uncultured Algimonas sp. | reverse complement strand
TCCCCTATGCCATGTTGGGGCAGTTTGATCGGACGAATCTGACGACCTCTGCCGCGCTGATACCGCTGGCACCCGTGGGTGTCTTGATAGGCGTGTGGTTGGTGAAACGCATAGATCAGAAATTGTTTTACCGCGTCATGTACGGTTTGATTTTTCTGACGGGTTGCAAGTTGCTCTGGGACGTCTTTCTCTAAAGGACCGTTCCACAGGCTACCCCACAAGCATAACCACTCGCCCAGGCCCATTGGAAATTATGCCCACCTAGATGCCCTGTGACGTCCACGACTTCGCCGATGAAATACAAGCCCGGCACGCGCTTAGATTCCAGTGTCTTTGACGACAACTCATCCGTATCGACGCCGCCGCGTGTGACCTCGGCCTTGCGATAGCCTTCCGTGCCAGCGGGGCGAATGTGCCATTGCGAGACCTGCAGCGCGAGATTTTGCAGCTCGCGGTCCGGCATATCGGCGAGGCGAGCGTAAGCGAAACCGCTCGCGATATGCGTGGCCAGTCTCGCGGGCAGGCGCTCGGCCAGCCATTTTTCGGGGCTGAGTTTTGGCGTCGCGGCCTTGGCGCCGCGTAACTCTTCCAAGCTATCGCGACCCGGGGCCATATCAATCGTGATCGGCTCGCCCGCGTTCCAATAGGAACTAATTTGCAGGATCGAGGGCCCCGATAATCCGCGGTGCGTGAACAGCAAGCTCTCATCAAATGCCGCGCGGTCATTCGAGACGCGGCTGTCCACACTGACACCAGACAGCGCTGCGATGGGCTCTTTTAATTCGCCCGTAAAGGTTAGCGGGACGAGCGCAGGTTCGGGCGTGATGACGTTCAGTCCGAACTGCTCTGCCAACTTATAGCCGAATCCCGTCGCGCCCATTTTTGGGATGGATGGCCCACCGCAGGCGACGACGACCTTGCTGGCGCTGATCGTTTGCGTGGGCGTTGTGACGGCGAAACCCTCGCCTAATTTTTCGACACCCAGAACCTGCGTCCCGAGGCGTAACTCTACGCCTGCCGTCTCACATTCGGCTAGCAGCATATCGATGATCTGTTGCGAACGCCCGTCGCAGAACAACTGCCCCTTGGTCTTCTCATGCCACGCGATATCGTAGCGCTCTACGAGGGCGATGAAGTCCCATTGGGTATAGCGCGATAGGGCCGATTTGGCGAAATGCGGATTGGCGGAAATGAAATTATCCGGCCCGCAATGCAGGTTCGTAAAATTGCACCGCCCGCCGCCGCTGATGCGGATTTTCTCACCCGCGCGCTCGGCATGATCTAGCAAGACAACCGATGCGCCGCGTGCGCCTGCCACAGCCGCGCACATCATTCCGGCGGCGCCCGCCCCGATGATACAAATGTCGAAGTCTCGACTCACGCGATCTCTCCGCGCAACCGCATCAACTCCAGCCGCAATATGGCCGCGACGCTGATCCCGTCGCGCAGGGTTCCGGCCTCAATGGCGGCGACGGCATCGGACAACGGCACGCGCAGACAGGTTATGTCTTCGGTGCTCTCATGCGCGGTTGGCCCAGGTGTTAGATGGGTCGCTAGATAGATATTCGCGCGTTCATCTGTGACGGAATTTGACGTTTCTAATTCCACCAAAAGTGTCATGGACGCGGCGCGCAATCCGGTTTCCTCGGCCAGTTCCCGCCGCGCGGCCTCGACCGGATCTTCGTCAAAGGGCGCACCACCCGCCGGAATTTCCCAGCTATAGGACTCAAAGGCAACACGGCTCTGCCCGACCAACCAGATGTCTCCGTCTTGATAGGGTAAAATGCCCACTGCGAGATTTTTGAAATGTACGAGACCATAGCTGGCGAGGCGTCCGCTGGGGTCCTGTGCCGAAATTTCGCGCACATCGATCCAGGCGTTTTCGAACCGGGTTTTGGTCCGGCCCAAGGTCCAGGCAAAAGGGTATTGCGGGAAGTCTGTCATATCTGCCGTCTAACGCCATTCAAATTTGACGCAACGCCCTTCCTTGCCGCCATGCCATGCGCGGCCTAAACATTCGCCAAACAAGTGAGAGGCAAAAGCATGTCCTTAAAGGGTAAAACGATTTTCATGTCCGGTGGCTCGCGCGGGATTGGCCTCGCGATTGCCAAGCGCTGTGCCGAAGACGGCGCGAATGTTTGCATCGCCGCCAAGACCGATAAGCCGCATCCAAAGCTGGCCGGCACGATCCATACCGCCGCGCAAGAGATCATCGACGCGGGGGGACAGGCGATGGGCGTCGTCTGTGACATTCGCGATGAGGCGGCTGTGGAAGCTGCCGTGGCGAAATGCGTGGAGCGCTTTGGCGGCATTGATATTTGCATCAATAATGCGTCTGCCATCTCTCTGACCCCGACGTCGGCCACGCCGATGAAACGCTATGACCTGATGAACCAAGTCAATGCGCGCGGGACGTTCCTCGTGTCGCAGAAATGCCTGCCGCATATGATGAAGGGCGACAATCCGCACATCATGAATATCGCGCCGCCGCTGGATATGAACCCCAAATGGTTCAAGAATCACACGGCCTACACGATGGCGAAATATGGCATGTCCATGTGCACGCTGGGCATGGCTGAGGAATTTCGGGGCAAGGTCGCGGTCAACTCGCTCTGGCCGATGACCTCGATCGATACGGCCGCCGTACGCAATGTGCTGGGCGGCGACGCCATGGCCAAGATGAGCCGCACGCCGCAGATCATGGCCGACGCCGCCTATGTCGTGCTGAACCAAGATGGACGCACGTTCACAGGGCAATTCGTGATTGACGAATTTATATTGAAGGAAACAGGCACAACGGACTTCGCGCAATATCAACATCCCGATCATGACGGCCCGCTGATGGCGGACTTCTTTGTCCCGCAGGATTGGCTGGCCCGTTCCGTGTCCAACATCATTCAAAATCCGGGTTACGATGACTGAGCTCGCCATCGACCCAACGCCGGAACAGGTAAAAGCTTTTCTTGCGGATCATCCCGACGGAGAGCCCGTGTTCATGTTGAACCTGCTGAAGTTCAAGGACCGCGCGACCTATTACGATGGTGAGGACGTCTCGGGCGCAGAGGCCTATGCGCGCTATGCCAAAGCCTTTGCCGAATTAATTGCGGCGCAAAATATCGCCGGCGCGCATAGCGTCTTTGGCGGTAAGATGGGTCGCTGGTTGATCGGCCATTCCTCAACCAAAGAGCGCGAAGGCGAATGGGACGCGGTCGCGATCTTCCGCTATCCCGACGCCAAGACGATGTTCGCCTGCGTCAGCTCGGACGACTATCGCAAGATACACAAACACCGCAAAGCGGGACTCGCGGGGCAGCTTCTCATTGCCTGCGACGGATCGGAGATTTTTTGATGCAAACACTTCTCGTGAACAAGACGGATTTCGCCGATGTCGCTGTCGTCAATTATGACGCGGGAGATTTGCCCGACGGTCAAATCCGGGTCGAGATCGGACCCTTCGCCCTGACGGCGAACAATGTGACCTATATGGTGACGGGCGATCAGATCGGATATTGGTCGGTGTTTGATCCGACCGCTTATGATCTGACACAGGATAAAGGCCAAGGCCGGATGCCCGTCTGGGGCTACGGCGTTGTGACGGAGTCGCGCTATCCCGACATTGCCGTCGGCGCGCGGGTTTACGGATTTTTCCCGATCGCGAAATCTATGGATATGCAGCCCGGCCGCCTGTCCAAACATGGCTTTACCGATACCGCTGCGCATCGCTCCGGCCTGCACGGTCTATATAGCCAATATAGCTTCACCGATGCGGACCCCAGCTACGGCGCGCATGCGGACCTGCAGCCCGTTTTGCGTCCGCTGTTCACGACAAGTTTTCTGATCGATGATTTCTTGGAGGATGAAAATTTCTTCGGCGCGGAACAGGTCTTGCTGCTCTCGGCTTCGTCCAAGACGGCATTGGGCACAGCCTATTGCTTGAAAGCACGTGGCGAGATTCCTGTTGTGGGCTTAACCTCTGCGGGAAACCAAGCTTTCGTGAAAGAGACAGGCTTTTATTCCGATGTATTCAATTACGACGCGATCACCGACATGAACCCAGACGTGAAAACGGTCGTCGTCGATATGTCTGGCAATATGGGCGTTATCCGCACGCTGGAGGATCATTTTGAGGAGAACCTGACCTATATCTGTCGTGTCGGGATTTCGCATTGGCAAGAAGCTGCAAAAGCCCCGCCCAAACGCACAGCCACGCCAACGGCGTTTTTCTTTGCGCCAGACCGCGCCAAGCAACGCATTGCTGATTGGGGGCAGGCGGGCTTTGCGCAAAATCTCGGTGCGCGGTGGATGCCGTTTTTGGACAGCGCCAAAGACTGGCTGACTGTCGAAAAAGCCGAAGGCATGAATGCCGTCTTAGAGAATTACAAAGACCTGCTGAACGGGCAAAGCGCCCCGGATAAGGGCTATCTTTTCACGCTATAGGAGTTCGCCATGAGCTATAAATGTTTCGACGTGACGATTGCCGATGGCGTCGCCCATATCCTGATGAACCGCCCGGATAAGCGCAATGCGATGATCGCAGAGTTCTGGACGGAATTGCCAGAGATCGTGCGCGACATTGACGATAACGCGCGGGCGCGCTGCATTGTCTTATCCTCAACGGGTCCCGTGTTTTGCGCCGGCATTGATGTCGGTATGTTCCAGACAGACATCGCAGGACCGGGCGACAAGAACGACCCACAATATGGCGCGAATTTCCTGATGACGGTCAAGCGGCTGCAGGCAGCGCTCTCTTGTCTCGAGGACTGCCGCATCCCAGTAATCGCGGCGATCCAAGGCGGCTGTTACGGCGGCGGGGTGGACCTCATCACGGCTTGCGATATGCGCTACGGCACTGAAGATAGCTTTATCACGATCTATGAGATCAATGTCGGCATGACGGCAGATGTCGGCACGTTCCCGCGCATCCTCAATCATATGCCGGAAGGTGTCGTGCGAGAGCTGGCTTATACAGGGCGTAAAGCTCCCGCAGCCGAGTTGCACCAGCGTGGGCTCTATAACCAGACCTTCGCCGATCATGCCGCGATGATGGATCACGTCATGGCGGTTGCGCGCGAGATCGCGACGAAGCCACCACTGGCCATCTATGGTTGCAAACGCGCGATCACCTATGGTCGCGATCACACGACGGCGGACGCGCTAGACAATATCGCGGTGTGGAATATGTCCATGCTAATCCCGACAGAGATGATGGAAGCCATGGTCGCTATGGGGGCCAAACGTCCCGCCAAATATGCGGACCTGCCAAAGCGGAACGCTGCGAGCTAGCCCGCAATAAAAAAGACCGGCATCAAGGCGCCCTGCCTGAAACCGGTCTTAGTGTGACCACGACATACGACCGTTCGCCCCAAAAAGGTGTTCGGCATATCGCAACCGTGGTTGCCCCACGCGATCTTGAGTAAGCGGTGGCGTCTAACCGAGTCTTGTCGTCTCCGTCCGATTTTATTTGTTATTTTTGGAAAAATCCTTAGCGTCTCATGTAGGAGCGGGGGCGTCTGCGAATGAAAGATATTGATGAGAGCGTTGTGTACGCGAGTGGCCAAAGCGCTGCGCTGCACATGACGCTGTCGCATCGGTATCTCTGCGCGAAGCTCGACCTGCTTGAGGGCTTTGGATTTTCAAAGGATCGCGCGCTGTCACATCTGCGCCTGACAGAACAGGCGCTCTCACGACATCAAGACAGGCTAGAGATCGATGATTTCTGTACCCTGCTGACGGCGGCGTCAAAGGCGCTAGGCGATCCGGATTTGGCCCTGCGTTTGGGCCACCGCTTTCGCATTGCGACTTTTGCCCAGACAGGCACCGTCTACGGCTATTGCGAAAATATTGCGCAGGTCATTCGCATGAACGCGCGCTATCAGTGTTTGGCGATTGATGCGGGTCAAATCGCTTATGTGAATCGGGACGGTCAGCATTTTATGCGATTCTCGCCCTATTATACGGACCAATCCGCCTATCGTCCGATTACGGATATTATCATGGGCGCCTATGCCACGGCCTATCGTTGGCTGTCTTGGGGGTCTGGTGAGGAGTTGGTGGAAATGCATATGCCTTATCCTGCTCCGCCAAGCACAAAGCTGCACGAGGCTTTTTTCCAGTGCCCAATTGATTTCGGGATGGAGGCGGGCTGCCTGAGATTTCCCGATGCGGCGATGGCCCAGCCCTTGCCGACGCGCGATCCTCAAAAGCTGATACAGACACGCGTCAAACTTGACCGGTTATTGGGTGCGCGTCGCCAAGCCAAGAGCTTGGACGGCCAAGTCGAGGCAGCGATCCGTGTGGCGCTCCGATCTGGCCGATCCAATGCGGCCTGTGTCGCGCAGGAAATGGGTCTAGAGCCGAAAGATTTGCGCGCGATCCTAAAAGCAAGCGGACGAGGCTATCGCGAGCGATTGAAAGGCGTGCGCCAACAGATGTTCGATGATTTGCTTGATGCGGGTGAGAGCCTTTCTCGGATTTCACAAGCTTTGGGCTATAATGACCAATCCGCTCTGAACCGGGCCGTCAATGTGTGGTATGACATGCGGCCTGGTGAGTATGCTGCGCGGAGAAAAGCGGATCAGCGCGCGACGCCCCAATAATTATAGGCCAGCACTTTTGGGCCTGGAATATACATTTCTTCCAAGTCGTGCAGGCTCAACCCGGCGTGCTGAATGAGTGCTGGAATGTCTCGCCCACTGTGACAGCCCCCAGCGAGTTTTTTCCAGATCGGATCAATTCGCCCCTGCCAACGCGCGATTTTCTTATCCGGAGACAGGCCATGTTCGCAGAACAGGATATCGCCGTCCGGCCTAAGAATTCGCCGCATTTCTTTCAGGGCCGCAATCGGGTCGGGGATGGTGCAAAGACTATAGGTGCAGACAACGGTGTCTGCGCTGTCATCGGGCAGGGGGACAGACTCGCCTGACAGGCCGATCCGTTCGACCGAGAAATCCACAGCCGCGCGTCGCGTCGCGCTGCGTTTCCAAATATGTTCATCTGGATCAATGCCTGTCACGCGGGTCACACGCGATGGATCATAATGCGGTAGGTTCAGCCCAGAGCCGATGCCGATCTCCACAACTTCGCCCCGCGCTTGCGGGACGATTTTTGCGCGTTGTTTTTCGATCGGGCCAATGGCGCAGGCTCGATCCAGACAAGCGGGTAAGATATAACGCGAATAAAGCCCCATGGCCCGTGCAGATCTATTTACGCTTATAATTCATCGTGATGTCGCTCTCCAAATCGCGCACGATCAACTCGCTTTTCGTCAGCTTGATGATCTCGGATGTGGTCGCAGTCTGGCCTTGGAATTGGTCCTGCATTTGCTCTGCGACGGCTTTGGCATTGGCGTTGTCGCCCGCCGCCATAACATTGGCGCTGTTCATCGTTTCGACGAGCTGCCCATCGACCAAAGACCATGTGCCATTGCCGGCCATGACATAGGTCGACATATTGTCTGGCAAGCCGCCCAGTTTAATTGTCGCAGAGCCTTTGACGCTGCCATCGGCTTTGTAATGGGTCGAGGTCTCGCTGAGCGTGACGGTCATGCCCTGTTCGGTCATCGACACAGGTGCGGCCTGCACCCATTCGCCGAGGATCAGCTGTTCCGGTGTTTTGGCACCGCAAGCCGTGAGGCTGATCGTGGCCAGTCCTGCCGCCATGAAGGCTGTCGTCTTAAAAATGGGTCGCATGTCTCTCTCCAAAGATGATGTGTAATCAGCTTAAGAGAGCTCGCCGCACAAATCCATGCTTTGTGAGGCGAAGATTTAAGGTGCGACGCGGACCAATTCGAATGTCCGGTTGATCTCGTCATTGTGCAGGGTGAGGGTCGTCGCGCTCATGCCCAAGATCGTGTAATGAATCGTATCGGCAGAGGGGATTGCCGCCTCGATTTCCTGCGCCGCCATTTGCGTCAGAAAATTTGATTGCTGCGGCCTGACCTGCCCGGACCAGCGTCCTGTGCTGAGGCGCAAGCCGTTTGCCGCTTCGCGCAACTCCCAGTGAAAGCCACCGCGCACATCATAGCCGCCCAGTGCACCCAAGCCGGTAGAATCACCCGCGAGGGCCGCGCCGAAATCCGCTTGACCTTGCCCATCGGCCTCAAACCGAAGCGATAGATCGGATACATCGACTTGCAGGCCGGACTCTTCGACCTGGAATGTTCCCGCCGTTGCCCACGTCCCGACAAGCGGCGTATGCGTTTGCGCACTGGCCAGCATTGGCAGCAAACCCAAGGCACTGGCGGAAAGCAGGAGGATCAAGCGGTTCATCTGTTGTCCTTTCGACTTTTGCAGACAGGCTCTCTTTGCTACAGCTATCCTGAACGGGGGAGGAACGCAGCATTCAGGCAGATGAAACATCCGACAGAACCGCGTGCCGGACCCCAACGTCTGGCAAGGCGGGCGTCACCCGTATTCCGACGTGGAAATATGATCTGGTCCGCCGCGCAATCTTGGATGTGCTGGATGCGGCAGAGGACGGGCGCATTGCCTTTCGCGATCTTCCGTCCGCCATCGAGGCAGAGCTGAGCACGAACCAGCTGGCCAAGCTTGGCTCGCTGGGCTGGCACGTCACAACCGTCAAGCTGGAGATGGAAGTCGCGGGCGAAATCGCACGCGTCTCTGGCGCTAAACCGCAACAGCTCCAACGTCTATAGGCTCAGATATGTCGATTAGTTTGCGCAACACGACGGTAATGTTGCTTGGCTCTGGAGAGCTGGGCAAGGAAGTCGCGATTGAGTTTCAGCGCCTCGGTGTGCGTGTGGTCGCCGTGGATCGCTATGTTGGCGCGCCTGCCATGCAAGTCGCGCATGAGAGTCATGTTGTTGACATGACAGATGGCACGGCTCTGCGGGCGCTGATCGAAACGGTTCAGCCCGATCTTGTCATCCCCGAAATCGAAGCCATCGCGACAGACACGCTGGCCGACATGGAAGCCGAGGGTCTGCATGTTATACCTACCGCGCGCGCGACGCAGCTGACCATGGACCGCGAGGGCATCCGCCGCTTAGCCGCCGAAACGCTGGGCCTTCGTACTTCGCCTTACCGTTTTGCCGACACACTGGCGGAGGTCCGCGCCGCCATAGATGAGATCGGTCTGCCCTGCGTCGTCAAACCCGTCATGAGTAGTTCTGGTAAGGGCCAAAGCACGGCAAAGACGAAAGACGATATCGAAGCTGTCTGGAATTATTCCCAAGCTGGCGGTCGCACGGGCCCGTCGCGCGTCATTGTCGAAGGTTTTGTTGATTTCGATTATGAAATCACGCTGCTGACTGTGCGCCATGCGGGCGGTACGTCCTTCTGTGCGCCGATCGGTCATCGCCAAGCGGGCGGCGATTATCAGGAAAGCTGGCAGCCGCAACCCATGTCGACGGCGGCGTTAAAATCAGCGCAGGATATGGCGCGTGCAGTGACGGATGATCTGGGTGGGACGGGCGTTTTTGGCGTCGAATTATTTATCAAAGACGACACCGTTATTTTCTCCGAAGTCTCGCCGCGCCCGCATGATACGGGTCTGGTCACCCTCATCAGCCAAGACATGAGCGAGTTCGCTCTACACGTGCGCGCCGTGCTGGGCCTGCCTGTACCAGAGATCCAGACCTATGGGCCAGCGGCCAGCCATGTCATTTTAGGGCAGGGGCGCTCGACGGATATTGGTTTCGACATTGACCCTCAGGTCTTGTCAGAGGCTAGCACCCAACTTCGCCTATTCGGAAAGCCAGAGATCGACGGATCGCGCCGGCTCGGCGTCGCCTTGGCGCGAGGAGAAGATATAGCGCAAGCTCGCGACCGGGCCGCCCGATTGGCGAGAAGCGTCCGGGTTAATCTGCGCTAAGCGCTAGAGGCTTAGTCGCGCCATATCGAGTTGACCCGCAACGTCTTTGAAGGCTTTTTTCAACTGCGAGGCATTGCTAGCATCGAAATAATTCGATGCTGAGGAGGCGCAGGCCTCTAGCAGGAGTTTCGCATCTTCCCGATCCAGACCCATGCGATATCCGATTGTGAAGATCATCAAACCATCATCTTTGGCCGCTTCGCAGACGGCTGCGGTTCGCGCATTGGCTTCGGCTTCATTCGTTTTACGGTGGCGTTCATCACCTGCGTAATAGCCATCGCCGCCTTGCGAGAGTGTATTGCCGCCATCGGTCATAATCACCAGAGCCCTCACAGGAGATGCATCATCATCGACGAGAGCTTTGACGGATGCGGGCGTCACGAAAGGCTCTTGGTCCTGAAGTGTGCGCCATCCCCAGATAATGCCAGAGGGCAGATAGGTACTGCCCGCCGTATCAAGCGAGGTGATGCTGGCCTTGATGGATTGCAGATCTGTCGTCAGGGGCCGCAATTCGGACCCACAGCTTTCATCTGATTTACCAGACAGGTTCAGAATGCCCGGTATTCTAGGCGCGGAGCGTGCACGCTCATTATGGGGGGCGTTGCGGGATCCAACGCAGCCTGCCCAAGCATAGGTCCGATCCGTGCAGATTTCATTGCCGGTTGGTTCGCGAACAGCGGATGTGCAGTTCTGCTCCTCATAGGTATGTGTCCCTGTCACGACTCCGTCTTGTACGACGTCTCTCGTGATCATATTGCCCGTTGGCGTACACACCTGCGGCG
This sequence comes from uncultured Algimonas sp., assembly GCA_964414555.1. GTDB lineage: Bacteria > Pseudomonadota > Alphaproteobacteria > Caulobacterales > Maricaulaceae > Litorimonas. The sequence goes on along the minus strand of CAYPWW010000036.1, from coordinate 13,596 downwards.
TAATCGTGATATATTCGTCATAGCAATCTGTCACCACATCGCCATTGCGCGAAATATCTAACCAGCTGGCACTGGCCTGACTCATTCCGACATTTACATATTGTCCAAAGGGAACGAGTGAGACCGCAACAGGGCTGTCGAGGCCTTCAAGATCATCCATCATTGCGTTGGCAGCTTGACGCGCGGCCACAATATTTGCGCCCTGCATCGAGGATGTCGTGTCTAGTACAAGCGATAATCGTACAGGTGTTCTTTTTGAGATCGGTGATGCCGCTTTCACATTCAGCGGAATTTGGTCGCGCCCGACAAACCCCATCAACTGCGTGTCATAGATAACAGAAGCTTCGAGTTGGATCGTGTCATTTACGATATTTAGTGTGTAATCCACATCCCAGCCTTCTACATTGTGCTGCGCAATAACGGCGGCAACAATCTCGTTCAGCGCGTCTTCTTCCGTTTCTTTTGATTTGGAGGCCGCCAAGGTGGCAGCGTCAATTATGCTCTGCAAAGATTGCTCTTTGCCCGTCGCGGCAGAATAATCGATGGCGAGGCCGATTGTCCCGATAACGGCGGCCACACAAAAACTGAACATCATGGCGACATTTCCGCCGATGTTAGATTTATAGCTCAACTCAGTTTTGGTCAGCTTCATGACCTTATCCCACATAAGTGAAACCTCAGTTTTCAGGATAAACCTTTCTATTAGCCTTTTGATTAGGGTGAAGACCGGCTTAAAGGGTTGCTATGACTCATCTAAAATTAGCGCTTCCTCAACTCGCCCCGATCTGGCTGTCCCGAACAGAGGGTCTGGCGCAAGTCATTCAAACGATTGAGACCGCCGCAAAAGAACAAGCAGATCTCATCGTTTTCTCTGAAAGCTTTGTGCCGGGCTATCCCTTCTGGCTGGATGGAACAGGTGGCGCGCGGTTCGATGACGCGATGCAAAAAACACTCTTTGCGCATTATTCGGATCAGGCGATCACGATCGAAGACGGGCATCTGGACGCGGTCTGTGCCGCGTTAAAGGCCGCGGATATGGCGTGTTATTTGGGTATTATTGAACGCCCGCGCGACCGGACGGGTCATTCGCTCTATTGTTCCTATGTCTATATCGATGCGCAGGGCGAGATTGGCTCTGTCCATCGTAAGCTCCAGCCGACCTATGAAGAACGCCTCGTCTGGTCCCCCGGTGATGGGCACGGCCTTGTCACGCATAAGTTGGGGGACTTCACAGTTGGTGGATTGAATTGCTGGGAAAACTGGATGCCACTCGCCCGTGCCGCGCTTTATGGACAAGGCGAAGATTTACATGTCATGGGTTGGCCCGGCAGTGACCGAAACACGCGCGACCTGACGCCGGTTTTGGCCAAGGAAGGCCGCAGCTATTGCGTCTCGGTCAGCGCGATAATGCGCCCCGGTGACGTGCGCGATGATACGCCCTTTGCCGACGAAATCCGCGCTTCCCTCTCTGAGATGCCAGCTAATGGTGGGTCTTGCGTGGCCGCGCCAGACGGCTCGTGGGTGCTAGAGCCGCTGATCGGAGAAACAGGTATACGTTATTGCGAATTGGACCCGGCGATGGTGCGGCGTGAACGCCAAAACTTTGATCCGGCTGGGCATTACTCGCGGCCTGACGTGACACAGCTCACCGTGGATCGCCGCCGCCAAACGACGACGGTGTTCAAGGACTAAGCGCATCGGGATGGCGCAGGGTTATTGCGCCGTCCAACGTCTGTCCCACCGCATTTAAATAGAACACGTCCATCCCAGCTGCGCGCGCAGCAGTCACGCCAGTCGCGCTATCTTCGATCACGACGGTCTGCGCAGGCGTGACTCCGCAACTACGCGCTGCATGGAGGAAGAGGTCCGGCGCAGGCTTGGGTCGCGCCACATCCGTTGAGGAGAAAATTCGCCCTGTAAATAATTCCGCCAATCCTGCTGCGCGCAGGGTCACCGCCATTTTCGCGTGCGGCCCTTGCGAGGCGACGCAGCTGCCCCGCCCGCTTTCATGGACCCGGTCGATCAAGGCGCGAATGCCGTCCACGGCTTGCACATATTCCAACGCCTGCGCGACGTCCGCGTCGAATTGGACAATCCAGTTGCGCGACGTTGCGCGCCCAAGGTGTGTTTCCAGCGCCGCGTGGACCTGATGCATATGACCGCCCTTAAATCGCGCCATGGCTGCATCGCCGCTCATAGGCCAGCCTTGGTCCGACAGAGCCTCTGCCATGACACGATTGGCGATCGGTTCGCTATCCACCAAGACGCCGTCGCAATCAAAAATGACGAGCTGTGTGTCGGGTGGGAGGCGGTGGTTCATTCGTCGAGGTCGCGGGTCTCACCAGAAGCCACTTGCGAGGCTTGCAACTCATCCAGCTTTTGGGTCAGCCCCGTTTCCAGCGCGTCCAGCTTATCACCCCGAAAGTCCGTCACAACTTCGGCCAAAGGCAGGCCGCGATTAGCCGACAGATGCATCCAATATTGTCCGCCATATTCTGGCCAGCCCGTCACAATGCCGCCATTCGGATCACCGCTTTTTGCGAAATTTGTCCACGCCGTCGTCATCACCTCTGTCAGACGTTTGTCGTCATCGGAATAGCCCAAGGCCGGCTCATAGCTGTCAAAGACAAAGGGGATTTCTGCTGCGTGGAAGGCACCAATAGTTTGGTTTTTGGACGGTGGCACACGGCTGAAATGATAGACGTAAGTCGGTTCGCCCGCCTGTGCCGTGGCGCGGGCGGCGGCACGGATATTCACGCCGAAAATCTCGTCACCCATCATTGCCATGCCGCCGGTGAAAAAGTCCTCGTCCAGATCATAGAGATCGATCAGCGTCTGTGCCTGTCCCGGATAGTGCGTCGCCAGCGTGGCGCGCATCGCGTCTACCTCGCGCGGCATGTCCGCTTCCCACACGCTGGGCTGCTGATCATCGGGGAAGAACAATGTGCCTTCATCGGCGTTATATCCCGTCAGCAACGGCACAGCATTTATCTGGCCCGTGCGAAACGCGACGCCAACATTTTCGGGAAACACATAGCCGTCACGAATATGGTGAAAGCCCTCATCGACCAGTGGCGGGAGGTTCGCCATGATCTCTGCTGCGGGTACGGCGCGGAGGTCCGCTGCACTCGGATCTTCCAAGCCTAACGCTGTCGCTACCCGCGCGCCTGTTGCATAGCCGCTGGGCCAGCCCACGCCTTCACCGTCCATCTGCCCCATATGATAGGTCGAGGCGCCGCTTTGCGCGATGGCTTTGTGGAACAGGCCGTCCGCCAGCGGGCTGGACATCAGCTCTGTCACAGACCAACCGCCGGCGCTCTCGCCGAAAATTGTGACGTTCTCGGGATCACCGCCATAGGCCGCGATATTATCGCGCACCCATTTTAACGCAGCGATCTGATCCAACGTCCCGTAATTGCCTGACACGCCATTGGGATCATCGGCAGATAATGCCGGATGCGCCATATAGCCGAATGGCCCCAGCCGGTAATTAATTGTGACCAAGACGACGCCTTTGCGCGCCAAACCATTGGATTGATACGTGTCGAAATCTGCCGATCCAAACTGATGCCCGCCGCCGTGAATCCAAACCATGACGGGCTGTTTCTCACCGCCGTCCAGATTGCCACTTCGTATGTTCAGATACAGGCAGTCTTCGCTCATCGGGCCGGGTTCCATCCCTGCGACGATGCGCTTGATCGCCCAACTCTTCATGCCCGACAGGCCATGCCCATCGATCAGCCGCGCAAAGAACGTGCCTTCCGTATCTTCCGGCTGCATACAGCGTGCGCTGAAGCTGTCGGCCAAGCGGGTGGCGTCCCATGTCGGAGCGGGTTCCGGCGCGGCCCAACGCAGATCGCCAACAGGCGCAGCGGCAAAGGGCAGGCCTTTGAAATTGTAAATACTCGTGTCTTCAGTAGAGACACCCTGCACTGGCCCTTGCGGTGTTGTGATTAGGGCCGCCGCCTCGGGTTTGCCAATGTTTGACCCACAGCCTGCCAGCAAAAGCGCAGCCGCGCCCATCATCATATGTCGCATAAAACTCTCCCGTTGCACCTGCATACGCGCCAGCCGCCAAGAAAGGCAATCCTCCCTGCGGTGATGGCTAGGATTCAACGCCGGTTTTGTGTAGCGCGCAGCCCGTGAATGCGCGCGAACATATCGTCATTATTGGAGCCGGGCTGATCGGGCTCTGCACGGCCTCTGCCCTGCTGCGGTCGGACCGACGTATCACAGTGGTTGATGCGCGCCCCGGCCCCTGTGAGGGGACGAGCTTTTCCAACTCTGGGATGCTGCACCCCAGTCAAGCGCGGGGCTGGTCCCCCAAGGGGCCTGTCCCGATAGAGGTCGCGCGCGACGTCGCCGCTTTGGGCGCGCGGTCTGTGGCATTGTTGCAAACAGATTTCGCGCGATTGGGCTTAGACGCGGCGCTCGCTCGTCCGGCGGGGTGCTTTCAATTAATTGCCCCAGAGACTGATATGGCGAGCGCGCTGGCCAGTGGGGAGGCGTTGGGTGTGCGCGCGCAAGCTCAAACGCAATTTGGTCGGCCGGCCGTCCTGTTTCCTGATGACCGGTCTGCCGATGCGCGAGCTTATGGTTGCGCGCTGGAAGCGGATCTGCACGCGCGGGGTGTCGCGTTTCTCTATGAGGCAGG
>CAYPWW010000036.1:4656-8842 GCA_964414555.1 uncultured Algimonas sp. | reverse complement strand
GCGCTGACGGTGTTTTCTGATCGGGTTCGGATTTCAGGCGGGTGGAATATCACAGACCCCGCAAAGGTCTTAGAACGATGGCGAGAGATTGCCCCGCACATCATGGACGCGCTGGGTCCGCCGCGTTCCACTTGGATCGGGCATCGTCCCGTTTCGCCAGAGGGGCAGCCAGTCATTGGCGCAACAGACATTCCCGGCCTTTGGGTCAATGCGGGACATGGGCATATGGGCTGGACACTTTGCGCTGGATCGGCGGAGCGATTGGCGCAGCAGATAGACGCTTACGCGATAATATCCGGCGTCAGCTGATTTTCCAAAAAAGCGATCTTGTCCTTCATCGCCAGTTTGACCTTCTTCATTCGGCGAAGTTTCAACATGTCCATGACGCCCGTTTCCGTCAGCGCATTGACCTCTGCATCGATCGCGCGATGCTCATTGCGCAGCCGTTCCAGCAGCGCGAGAATATCGGCTTCCGTCGGCTCATTGGCCGGTGCATCCGGTGGCGCGATGGGTGGGGTCTCATCCATGACGGGGCCTCTAACGCGTCTGTTCGTCATGCGCAACGCTTCGAAAGCGCTTTGCGAAAACCCCTGTTCTAGACAGATTTGCATGAAAATCTGGTCATATGGCCTGTCTTGGGAAGACTCTCGGCGTGATTTGTGTTATGCGTAAGCATCGTCAACATATGGAGAGCTTCATGGCAGTATCGGCACATCTGGACACATTGCACAGTAAACACGCCACGCTGGAAACGAAAATCCAAGCCGAACTCCGACATCCCATTCCCGATAATATCCGTGTCCAACGGCTGAAAAAGCAGAAGCTCCAGATCAAAGATACGATCAAACAGTTCTCCGAAGGTTCCTAATCACAAGGCTTGTCCTAAAGGGCAGGCCTCTTTAGTTTCGACCCCTTACTCAGAGCTTCTGGGTGAGGGTTTTTTCATGGAGAGAGACATGTCCAACCGCGTTTTCATTATTACGGGTGCCGCGCGCGGGATCGGCTTTGCCTGTGCCCAGCGCCTCGTCGAGGATGGCCATCGTGTTGTCTTGGCTGACCGTGATACAGATGCAGGCACAAAGTCTGCGCGGGATCTGGCCGATGGCACGGACCGTGCGATGTTTGTTGAATGTGACGTCTCTGATCCGTTGCAGGTGCATAATCTCGTCGCGGAAACGCTCAGCGCCTATGACCGGATTGATGGCCTGATCAATAATGCGGGGATCGCCCTAAAAGGAGGATCACTGGATATGAGCGTCGAGGACTTCGATCGGAACCTCGCCGTGAATTTGCGCGGCGCGTTTCTTGTGTCCAAAGCGGTTGCCAAACATATGGTCGGTGAGATCGAACAGCGGGAAGATCGTTCGCGTCTGACAGAGCGTCCCTATGCTATCGTCAATATGTCCTCGATCAATGATACGGTCGCGATCCCAGATTATCTAGCTTATACGGTTTCCAAGGGCGGCATGCATCAGATGACCCGCGCTATGGCGATCGAACTGGCGCCTTACGGCATCCGCGTAAACGGCATCGGGCCAGGGTCGATCAAAACAGATATGCTAGCCAGCGTTGTGTCTGATCCCACCGCGATGAATAAAATCAGCGCGCGCACCCCGTTGGGGCGTCCCGGTCTACCCGACGAAATCGCCGCCGTCGCGGCCTTCCTCCTGTCAGAGGAAAGCAGCTATATCACGGGGCAACATATTTATGCCGATGGCGGACGCCTCGCGCTGAATTACACCATGCCCGTGGCAGAGAGCTAAGGAGGCGAGGGCTAAGCCCTTACTGCCCGCCCGTATTGACGATCCAATCGTCCGGTGCGTCGACCTCGCAGACACCCGCGTTATAATCACCGACACTGCGGATGACCTGTCCGGGGCGAGGTTCAACTCGCTCACCCGCGATCAGGCTGGACAGAACCCGCGTCACGAGACCGTCGAGCTTTGTCACGATATAGCAATCCACGCTGGGTTCGGCGTGGGGATTGCCGATGCCGCTGTCATCCGTCAGGAACAAGAACCGTCCACCCGTCAGCTGTGCCATCGCGCGCATCAGGAACTCTGCGGATTTATCGACGCCGCTGGCCGCCAGTGGAACGATGTGGATGCCCTTGGCGCGAGAGGCTTCGCCCGCCGCCCAAGTTTGCGCGATCTTATCCCGATGGGGCGGGGCGTCCGCGACCAGCAGGTTGATCTTTAGCGCATCCTCGCGCCAGTCCATTTGCAGACCCGTTTCCATCGCCGTATGCATAGCTTCTGGCGTATCGCCGCCACCCGCTGCGCGTTGCTTGGCGAGGGTCTCTCGGAAAGCCTGTGCATCACTGGTGAAGGGGATTTCGCGCACGACATAGTCATCACCTTTGTCGCGGTAGACGACCAGCCCTGTGCGAATGTCGATACCAGGATGGGCGTCCTCGACCCGGTTCAGGATCGATTGCAACTCGCGTTGCAGATAGCGCATCTCGTCGCCCATGGAGCCCGTCGCATCGAGGGTCAGCAGCAGATCTAATTGCTGCACAGATTTGGCGTTCGTGCGCATCTCAATCTCAATCTCACCGCCCTTGCGAATCTCTGATCGGCTGAGCGTCTTTCTGACTGTTCGCGCGCGGGGGGATGTGATGCGGATTTCCGTGCCAGCTTCCAGATCATCGAACGCCGGATAGAGATAGGCCAGACCATTGGCGCCCGTGCGCAGGACGCGGTCCGTGCCGCCATTATTGCCACGCAGGCTGACCGTCGCAAAGGGCAGGGGATCTCCGTCGCGATCAACAATGCGCAAGCCGATCCGGCGGTTCGCATCGACATAGGGCAGATCGCGGTCGCGCAGAGGGCCTTGCAGCGTCTTGTCCAGATAGGTCTTATACAGCGTCGGGTTCAGCACATCATCATAGTCGCCCGCTGTCAGCAATCCAGCCTGTGGCTGGGGTTGCGGCTCTGGCTTGGGCCGACGTCGGATGATCTTTCCATCAATGTCCCGCTCGATGATCTCGGTCGAGCCCGGACGCAGGATGACGGTTTCCACAACCGTCTCATAGACAGGCGGCGTGGTGACCAGCTCGGTGAAAGCTTCCTGCACGATGACGGTCTGGGTGATTTGTGTCACTGTGCCGTCCACATTGGTGATGTCCACGACGACGTCCTTTGTGACGGCAGGGACCGTGCGTTCGACTGTTGCGGCGGGCGTCTTGATGACGCGGCGTTCGACCTCTTTCGTTACGGGCGGAACCTCGCGCGTTTCGACATCCGCGACTCTCTCTGCCATCGGGGCGGGCGCAGGTTCGCTGTAAATCGCAGAAGGCACCGGGGGCGGTGCGGCGGAATATTCTGATGTTCGCGCGCGACCCACCGTTTCGCGAGACATTTTGGAGGTTGCACGAATGCTGTCTGACGCTGCTCCGCGACCTACGGCGCGGCTCGTCCCTGTCACGACAACTTCGTCATAAACGGCTTCGCTCTCAGCGACTGCACCTTCAAGGCTGACAATGCCCTCGGCCATAGGGGCGGGTTCAAACGCGACCACTGGCTCAGGCGCCATCATTGGTTCCGGCGCAAGTTCTGGCATCACAACAGGTGCAGATAATTCCACCATCTCTGTGTCCGCTTCCGGCACGGGGTCCGACGCGATCACATCCGACGCGATTACCTCAGATGAGCCATCCGCTCGCACGCGCAGGGTCTCGCGAACGGTGTCATAAGCTGGCGGCACATTGACCAGCTCGGTCATGGCTTCTTGCGTCACGACGATCTCGGAAATGGTTTCCACCGTGCCGTCGGGGTTCGTGATCTCGCGCTCAACCGTTTGGGTGATCGATGGGATCGTCCGTTCCGTCACGCGGGCTGGCGCTGTCACAATCTTCCGTTCAACCACGATATCGGTGTAGCCGAGGCCTGCTGGTGCGGGCGCCGGGTCTGGCGTGACGGGATCGAGTGTTGGCGCTGTTGTAACAGGCTCAGGCGTTACATCTTCGGGCGCGACAGGGGTTTCCACACTCGGCGTATCCACGATGGGAGCCTCCACGAGAGGCAATGTGGGCTCTATTGGTTCCGGCGTTTCCACGGGCAGCTTTACAACAGGTTCTGTCGGGCCATCATCCGTCTCGTCCACAGCAATCGGCGGCAGGCTGCCTGGCAAATTATCCGTGTCGAACAGGTCGGTTTGCAGGAACACGACTCCGGCCAATAATATG
>CAYPWW010000036.1:0-4556 GCA_964414555.1 uncultured Algimonas sp. | reverse complement strand
ATTATCCGTGTCGAACAGGTCGGTTTGCAGGAACACGACTCCGGCCAATAATATGGCGACAGCACTGCCGCCCATGAGTCGGGTTTGTGGTTTTGAAATCCAGTCAGAAAACGTCATCAGCTTATCCTTCGCAGCGGTGCTGACGCGAGCAAACAAGGGTGCCTGTGCCGCGTCCTTACCTATAGGACGCGCGCCAGCCGCCGATCCTTGGGTCGAGGCTGAACTTTTTTCGGTTTGATCAGAGAATTCCGCATCAAACGCCGCCATCGCTGCGGCCATGCCGGTGGTGCGCGCCGTCTCTGACGGGCGTTGCGCCTTTAATGCAGCCGTGAGTTTTTCTAGCTCTTCTGGTGTCTTCTTGGTCATATCATGTCCCTAGGTCAGGGCCTCCGACCCGGGTCCGCGTTCCGCGCTCACCAAGGTTTTGAGGTGTTTTTTTATCTCGCTCATGCGCCAGGCGACTGTGCCTTCGGCCACGCCCAGCACATCGCCCGCCTGCGCAAAGGTCATCTCCTCGGACAGGGTCAGGACTGCCGTTGCGCGGAGGTCCTCTGAGAGGGTCGCCAGCGCGGTTTCTAACCAGTCCAGTCGTGCGCGGGTGTCGCGCGTCTCGTCTCGGTCCAGCTGCTCCAGCTCGCCATAGGTCTCGACGGCGCGGGCGCGACTGGCGCGGCGGCGCAGGGTATCCCGCGCGGCGTTGAGTGCGACGCGGTAGAGCCAGCTCGTGAATTTCGCATTACCGTGCCAGCTGCGTAATTTCGCGGGCAGGGCGGCCCAGATTTCCTGCGTCAGATCTTCCGCATCGCCTGTCTGGCGCAAGACGCCATAAGTAATCCGGTAGACGCGGTCATAATGCCGGCCAAGCAAGCGCGAAAAGGCCGCACGGTCCCCCTGCGCAGCCGCCATCGCCAACCATTCATCGTCGTCACGATCCGTCATTCACACTGTAAGACGTATCAGATCAGGCGATCCTTGGAAAAAAGATTCACAAAAGTGAAAAAGGTACAAAAAAACAAAAAAGCCCGCCTCCAGTGGAGCGGGCTTTGATTGTTTACGGGTCAGACGCGCTCAGCGTCTAAACAGGCTATTCGTCTGTGCTAGGCTTAAACAAGCTTTCCAGCGTGTGCTCGACCTTTGGCTTGTCTTCCACAGGTTCGGGCTTTGGCAAAGGTTTCAGCGTCTCGCCGCCGCCTTCTGCGTCCAGCTTAGCTTGGGCTTTCGCGCGCTTTTCGGCGGCTTTGGCGACAACAGCGTCAAGGTCAATCTGGCTACACAGGCCGAGGCTGACGGGGTCCGTTGGGTTGATTGTGTTGATCTTCCAATGGGTGCGCTCGCGGATCGCTTTGATTGTTGGCTTGGTCGTGCCGATCAGCTTGGAAATCTGCGGGTCAGACACTTCGGGGTGATTGCGCACCAGCCAAGCGATGGCATCTGGGCGATCTTGGCGACGCGACAGCGGGGTGTAGCGCGGGCCTTTTTTCTTTGTCACAGGTTCCATTGTGTCAGCGTCAAAGCTGTTGGGCTTCATCGCATAATTCTGATCGGCTTCGGCTTTTTCGATCTCTGCGCGGTCGATTTGACCATTCGCGATTGGGTCGGCGCCGCGAATTCCAGCCGCAACATCGCCATCCGCGATGCCTTCGACTTCGAGGATGTGCAGGCTACAGAACTCAGAAATCTGCTTGAATGTCAGACCGGTGTTGTCGATCAACCAGACAGCGGTCGCCTTTGGCATCAAAATCTGTGTCATGGTGTGTCCCTCTCAATTGGACCCCGACGTGTCGGGCATGAAAACCCTGCTCGGCCCAAAACCTTGGCCGCCTTGCGGGCATGAAAAAACCCCGCTCGGCGGGGTGGAATTCTTCGTTTTTTAACCGTGTAGTTAAAACGCGACGGAACGGACATAGTCCTTTAAGGCTGATATGACAAGAGAGCTTTCAGCAGGCAAATCGGGCGAAGAGGCAGGCGAGATGGGCGAAAATGACACAGAACACCCCCCAGTCGAGGTGCGACCCGGAGAAGATCTCTACGGCATCTCTGTCGCAGAGCTCGATGCGCGCATTGCGGTCTATCAGGCCGAAATCGCGCGAATCGAGGCTGAACGCGTGAAAAAACTGGCCGAACGTGACGCCGCCCATGCGGTTTTTGGCAAGACGAGTTGATCGCGCTTTCATAGCGGACAGCGCGTCCGCCGCTTTTCTACCCCTCCCAGCAGCAATCTGGCTTGCGACTTGCAAACCTTAACGCTGACACTAAAGCTGACATAAGATATAACAGATATGGCTTCTCCTTTGACGACCCCTCCCCAGACAACGCTGACCGATACGCTGACGCCTCAGGCCGAACAGCGCCTATTGGCTTTCACCCAATCCGAATTGTTCGCGAAGACCTTTCGTGAGGGCATGGATATGGTCGAAGAAACCGCCGCCTATCTGGACGGCCCTGGTCGCCAAGATGCCAAGACGCTGGGCCGCACAGATGCGCTGACCTATGCCAGCCAATCCATGCGCCTCACGACACGCCTTATGCAGGTGGCTAGCTGGCTGCTCGTCCAACGCGCGTTGAAAGAGGGCGAGATGAACCTCTCCGAGGCTCGCGCGGATAAATATCGCCTTGTCCCAGAGGATAAAGATAAAGCCGAAGGCACGTTGAGCTTTTCAGAGCTGGCCAAGGACGCCTATGCACTGCCCGCGCGCCTGCTGGATCTGTTGGCACGCTCAGAGCAACTCTATGAGCGGATCATGCGCTTAGACCGTTCGCTCTATGGCACAATCGCTGCGCAAGCCGGAAATACGGTCGCGGACCAAATTTCCCGATTGGAAGCCGCGTTTAAAACACACGGCTAAAACCCGTTGACATTGACCCAATAAAAAAGGCGCCGCGAAGGGCGCCTTTTTCATATGGATGTGAGGGTCGACTAAACGCCGAAACCTGCAAATTTGTCTTTGAAGCGAGACACGCGGCCGCCGCGGTCCATCAGCTTCGCATCGCCGCCGGTCCAAGCCGGATGCGTCTTAGAGTCAATGTCGAGCACGAGTGTGTCGCCTTCTTTGCCCCATGTGGAGCGTGTTTCGTAAGTGGAACCATCGACCATCTTAACGGTGATCATGTGGTAATCGGGATGAATATCGGATTTCATGGGTCTTGCCTTTGGTTGGTCACGGGATGTTACGTTGGTGGGTCACCCGCTCGCGTGGCGGGCGTATAGGGCCGGGCGCGCGGATCGTCAACCATGCGCATACCTGGCTTATGCAGAAAGGACGCCCGCCTATTTATGGCAAATTTGACAATCGAATAGTCTGGTTAACCTTTTCTACTGAGAAAGTGTTCTTTGATTTCTCGTATATGTTCTGAATGTTAGACGAAGAACAGTTTTCTACTTTTGGAATGAGTAGTCTCAATAAATGGCCGTTGTTTCTGAGCTTTATAGGCTTTGTCATTGGCTTTGTATTAGCGGGGTATGATCCAGAGCCTTATGTTAACAAGTGCGGTAACGTGGTTGATAACAGCATATCTATTGGCTGGTCGCTATTTCTTCTGCTCATATCTTTTTATCAATTTTGGCTGGCGATTAGCCACCGTGTCGCATGGAGCGAGACTGAGCTATTCGTGCGTGATCGATTGTTCCGGGTCAGAAAATATGCTGTTTCTGAACTCTCAGACTTTCACGATGGAAGTACTTACACTCAATATAAATTTGGAAACGATGAAACCCGCGTATTTGATTGGGTAGGAAATATCTCAGAGTTCAATGAGTTCATGCTTGATGTGATGCGACAGTATGCTTCTCACTTTTGTTATGCGCCGGCGTTGAAGGATCTGCAAAACGAAGCCGAAAGTGCCGGTTGCCTTCGGTGCTACCAGTTATTTGATCCCGCGGATGTTATGATTTGGGATAGAAAAGCGAAAAAGCAGGACTTTGAGCTTGCTAGTTGCCCTGTTTGCAACACGACGGAAGGCGTTGTTTGGGGGATGGAAGGCGTCTCTGTCGACATAAATGGACTTAACGCCTTGAACGAAATCTCCATGTCCGAACTTGGAGAGGAAGAGAGATTGGAAAGACAGCGTGAGATCGATCTAGGTCGATCGATTGCCTTGCAGAAGGACAGCCTCTCAACCTAAACTGCTAACCGCTCTTTTAGCTGCGGCAGTAGGGCCTCATTCGCCACGACCGGATCGCCGTCTAGCACGGGGTCGCCGCCGGAGAGGCTCTCGACCGTGAGGCCGGCTTCGCGGCAGATCAACACGCCGGCTGCGACGTCCCATTGTGCGAGGCCCGCTTCCCAGAACCCGTCATAGCGCCCAGCGGCGGTCCAGACGAGGTCGAGACTGGCTGCGCCCATGCGGCGCACGCCTGCACTGCTGCCCATGACTTTATGGAGCTGCTTGAGGAAAACCGTGTGACCGGGGCGTCCCAAAAACGGGATGCCTGTCGAGAAAATGGAGTCTTGGAAAGTATCGCGTCGCGCGGGGCGCAAACGCCGATCCGCGCCCCCGCGTGTGCCGTCATTGATGAAGGCGCCTTTGCCCTTCTCGGCCATGAACATTTCGTCGGT
>CAYPWW010000035.1:0-24718 GCA_964414555.1 uncultured Algimonas sp. | reverse complement strand
AAACCGGCATAGGTGAAAGTCTATCGGGGGTTCGAATCCCTCCCCGCCCGCCATTTTATGAAATTAGCGCTTGCGACGCATGTGTATGAGTGTATTAGCACGCTAACACAATGACCCAGCCCGAGAAACATATCACCCTCCCCGAAGCCCTCGCGCGTCTCGAGACGGAAGAAGACGCCAAAGCGTTCCTCGTCGACCTTTGCACACCGGCAGAGCTAAGGGCATTGGGTGAGCGCTGGCATGTCGCACAGATCTTAGAGGCAGGCGAGCTGTCCTATCGCGAGATAAACGCACAGACTGGCGTGTCGACAACAACGATTGGGCGTGTTGCGCGCTTCCTGCGTGAAGAACCGCACGGCGGCTACCGCGTCATATTGGACGGATTGAAAGACACATCATGACAGACCGTTTGCGCATTGCGCTCCAGAAAAAAGGCCGACTGGCCGAGGACAGCTTCGCTTTGCTAAAACAATGCGGGCTGCGCTTTTCTATTCGTGGTGGCGGCTTACTGGCGCGGGTGAAGAACATGCCGATCGATCTGCTGCTGGTGCGCGATGACGATATCCCGTCCTTCGTCGCCAATGATGCCGCCGACATCGGGATCGTCGGAGAGAACGTGCTTGTCGAAGAACAATTGACGGTAAAAGACGGCCTCGACGCGGATATCGCCATGCGGCTCGGCTTCTCGCGCTGTAAGCTCTGCTTAGCGGCGGCAGATGGCGGGAAAGTTGCCTCAGCCGCAGATTTGGCAGGTACGCGGATCGCAACGACCTATCCCGGCGTTACGGGGAAATATCTGTCCGACGCAGGGATCGACGCCAAAATGGTCGAGATGAAAGGCGCCGTCGAACTCGCGCCTTCGATTGGCATTGCCGAGAGCATTTGCGACCTCGTCTCGTCCGGCGCGACGCTAGAGGCCAATGGCCTGACAGCCTTTGAGACGATCCTCGAGAGCGAGGCGGTGCTGATCCGCTCTGGTCGCGCTTTGTCTGCCGAGAAAGCCGACATGCTCAACAAACTGATGAACCGCATCGACGGCGTGCTGAAATCGCGTGAGACGAAATACATCATGCTAAACGCCCCACGTGACGCGGTAGAGGCCATTACAAACCTTCTGCCCGGATCAGACGCGCCGACGATCATGCCGCTGGCCGGTGACGATAATCTCGTCGCTATCCAAGCCGTTTGTACCGAAACCGTGTTCTGGGAAACGCTGGAAGGCCTGAAAGCGCTCGGCGCGCGGGCCATCCTTGTCCTGCCGATTGAGAAGATGATGAGCTAATGCAGCGCTTTATCTGGACAGACATGGCGGAAGATGCCCGTCAAAGCGCCCTCGCCCGCCCCAAAGCGATCAGCGATGCGGCCTTGCTGGACAGTGTACGCACAATCTTGTCCGAAGTGCGGGCTGACGGCGATACCGCCTTGAAACGGTTCACCGCAAAATTCGACGGTGTGGAGCTGTCTGAGCTGCAAGTTCCGAAGTCAGCGATGAAAGCCGCGTGGGACGCCCTGCCCCAGTCGGATAAATCCGTGATTGAACGCGCACGCTCCAATATCAAAGCCTTCCACAAAGCCCAGCGCCCAGACGCGATTGAAGTTGAAACAGAGCCGGGCGTGATCTGCCGTCGCGAAGTCCGCGCGATTGAGACGGCGGGCCTTTACGTGCCCGGCGGGACAGCGCCGCTCGTCTCTACGCTATTGATGCTGGCCGTACCCGCACGTGTCGCGGGCGTGCGCAACCGTATTGTCGTCACCCCACCCGGAAAAGACGGTCAGGTCGATCCTGTCATCCTCGCAGCCGCTTACCGCTGTAAAGTCACGGCCCTTTACGCGGTCGGCGGGGCGCAAGCGATTGGCGCACTCGCCTATGGCACAGAGACAATTCCGAAATGCGATAAGATCTACGGCCCCGGCAATGCTTGGGTCGCGGCGGCGAAATCCTTCGTCGCGCAAGAGGCAGGCGGTCCCGCCATTGATATGCCAGCTGGTCCATCCGAGGCCATGGTCCTTGCTGATAGCGCCGCCGTCCCCGCTTTCGTCGCATCGGACCTGCTCAGCCAAGCCGAGCATGACACGGTGGCGCAAGTCGTCTGCGTCGCAACTTCGACAGATGTCGCAGATGCGGTCGAGGCGGAAATTGCGAAACAACTCGAACCCCTCTCCCGTTCAGAGATAGCTCGCGAGTCCCTCGGGTTAGGTCGCATGATTATCGCCGAGGACCGCATGGATATTATCGAGATCATCAATCGCTACGCGCCGGAACATCTGATCATTCAGATGCGCAAGCCGGAGACATTCGTGGGCGCCATCCATAATGCGGGTTCGATCTTCCTTGGCCCGTGGACACCCGAGAGCGTGGGTGATTACGCTAGTGGGACCAACCACACCCTGCCGACATACGGTGCGGCGCGCGCCTATTCTGGCGTGACGCTCGACAGTTTTTTGAAATACATCAGTGTGCAGCGCCTGACGAAAAAAGGCATGCGCCGCCTCGGACCCGTCGTGGAACGTCTAGCAGAGATGGAAGGTCTCGACGCGCATAAACGCGCCGTGACCCTGCGCTTGGAGGCGCTGCAATGAGTAACTGGCCCAATTCTATCGCCCGCAAGGCAGTTGTTGCAATGTCGCCCTATTCCGCACGGGGCGGCGCGACCTCAGCGCTGCATTTGGACGCGAATGAGAACCCATACGCCCCGCCGCCCGTCATCGGTGCGACGGGATATAACCGCTATCCAGCGCAACAGCCTGAAGCGCTCGTCGCGCGCTTGGCGGATGTTTACGGCGTCTCGTCAGATCAACTAATGATTGGGCGCGGCGCGGATGAAGGCATTGAGTGCCTGCTGCGCGCGTTCTGCGAAGCGGGACAGGACGACATCCTGATCAGCTCGCCGACCTTTGGCTATTACAAAACCTGCGCGGATATTCAGGGCGCAGGCATTGTCGACGTGCCGCTCTTCGTTTCATTCGAATGGGATGTCGCGGCGATCAAGGCGGCTGGCGCGGCCGAGACCGTCAAGATGGTCTTCCTCTGTTCGCCCAATAATCCGACGGGCAATAGCCTCGCGCGGGAGGCGATCCTCGATATTTGTGCGGCCTTGCCGGACACGCTGATCGTCGTCGACGAAGCCTATATCGAATTTGCCCCGCAAGAGAGCCTCGCAGACCAGATCGGCACAATCCGCAATCTCGTCGTTTTGCGCACGCTCTCAAAAGCCTTCGCCCTCGCAGGGGTTCGTGCGGGCGTCATGCTGGCCGACCCAGACGTTGTGCAGCTGTGCCTAAAGGTCCTGCCGCCCTACCCGATTGCACGCCCCGTGGAGCAAGCCGTTCTCAACGCCCTCGCGCCGTCCGCGATGGCCGTCCACGCGCAGCGGTTGGATGAGGCTTTGTCAGAACGCGCACGACTGGCGGCAGCCTTGCCCAACTCACCCTATGTCGAGATGGTCTATCCCTCGGATGCGAATTTCCTGCTGCTGGACGTCAAAGACGAGGCTGGGCTGATCAAACGCCTGCAACAGTTCAACGTCAAAATTCGCGACTACCGCAGTACGACGGGCAAGTTCCGTATCTCCATCGGCTCCCCCGAAGAAAACACAATCGCCCTGCAAGCCTTTGGCGTGTCGGATGTCGTGGAGCGCACGGACCGCATCGGCGAGACGTTCCGCAAAACGAATGAGACGGACATTTCTGTCCGCGTGAACCTCGACGATGCCAAGCAAACGCACATTCACACAGGGCTCGGCTTTTACGACCACATGTTGGAACAGATCGCTAAACACGGCGATATGGGCCTAACCCTAACCTGCGAGGGCGATCTTCACATCGACGCACACCACACGGTTGAGGACACAGCCCTCGCCTTTGGCACAGCGCTAAAACAAGCCCTAGGCAACAAGGCTGGTATCGGGCGCTATGGCTATATCATCCCGATGGACGAAACGCAGGCGCAAGTCGCGGTGGACCTCTCCGGTCGTCCGGCCGCTGTCTTCAAAGGTGAGTTCCCAACCGATCACGTTGGTGAATTTCCCGTCGAGATGTGCCCGCATTTCTTTGAAAGCCTCGCCCAGACCCTTGGCGCAGCGATCCATATTGATGTGAAGGGCGATAACTCGCACCACATGATTGAGGCCTGTTTCAAAGGCGTGGGCCGCGCGCTGCGTCCAGCACTCGCGATTTCCGGCAGTGACATTCCGTCGACCAAGGGCACGCTCTAGCGCCGTGTCCGACAGACTTGTCATCGTCGACACGGGATGCGCCAATCTCGCCTCGGTCCGCTATGCGTTTGAACGCCTGGGCGTTCAGGCGACGATCAGCGACGACACTGGCATCATTAAAGCGGCTGAACGCGTCGTCTTACCCGGTGTCGGTTCTGCGCCTTTCGCCATGCGCAATATCGAGGCGAAACAGCTTGGCTCTGTTCTACGCTGTTTAGAGCAACCTGTCCTCGGCATTTGCCTCGGGATGCAACTTCTGTTCGAGACACTCGAAGAAGGTGGCGAAACGGTCGAAGGCCTCGGCCTCGTCCCTGGCGCCATAACGACATTGGATACGGGCGACCTGCCCGCCCCGCATATGGGTTGGAACAGCCTGACGCTAGAACGCAACGATCCACTGCTGGCCGGCTTGTCCGATGGCGACTACGCCTATTTCGTACATTCCTTCGCCGCAGAAGTGTCGGACACAACGCTCGCATCGGCCACATATGGCGCGCCGTTCACGGCGATCACACGGCACGACAATGTCTGGGGCTGTCAATTCCACCCGGAACGAAGCTCTAAGACCGGCGCGACCATCCTCCAGAACTTCTTGGACATAACGTTATGATCTTTCCTGCGATGGATTTGATGGATGGCGGATGTGTCCGCCTGCTGAAAGGCGATTTTGACGCGCGGACGAATTACGCTGCCGATCCGGTTGAAGTCGTACAAGGCTATGCCGCAGCGGGTGCGCAATGGATGCACATTGTCGATCTGGACGGGGCCAAGAATGGCCAAGCAGAACAGTCCGAGCAAATCCTGCGTATCGCTAATGCGGCCAATATCAAAGTTCAAACAGGCGGCGGCTTGCGCGATTTGGCGCAAATTCAGCGCTTGCTGAGCGGCGGCGTTGACCGCGTTGTTATAGGCTCTCTCGCCGTGACCAATCCACAGATGGTCAAGCACTGGTTGAAAGAGGTCGGGCCCGAGGGCATCTGCCTCGCACTTGACGTAAACCAAGGCGAAGACGGCGAATACCGCCCCGCCACGCGCGGCTGGACCAAGCCGTCCGAGAAAACTCTTTGGGAAGTTCTGGCGGATTTCATGGGCTCAGGCCTACGGACAATTCTGGTGACAGACATTGGCCGTGATGGGATGCAGACGGGTGGCAACCTCGATCTCTATCGCCGCATACAAAGTGAGTTTCCGACGCTGGATCTCATCACCTCTGGCGGCGTTGGCACGTTGGACCATGTGCGAGAGCTAAAGACTCTCAATCCCCACGGCATCATTATCGGCAAAGCGCTCTATGAAGGCGCCTTCACCCTGCCCGAGGCGATGTCGTGCTGACGCGACGAATTATTCCTTGCCTCGATGTGCGCGACGGCCGCGTCGTGAAAGGCGTGCAATTTCGCAATCACGAAGATGTCGGCGACATCCTCGATCTTGCTCTTCGCTACCGCGATGAGGGCGCAGATGAGCTCGTGTTCTATGACATCACGGCCAGTACGGATGATCGCACCGTCAGCCCCGATTGGGTAGGCCGCGTTAGTCGCGCGTTGGATATTCCGTTCTGCGTCGCGGGCGGCATCAAGACCGTCGAAGCCGCTGGCGCACGACTGGCGGCTGGCGCAGACAAGATCAGCATCAACTCCCCCGCTCTCACTCGTCCGGACCTCGTGAACGAACTCAGCGAGGCTTACGGCGTGCAGTGTATTGTCGTCGGGATTGACAGCTTTGACGACGGCGAAAATTATCGTGTGAAATCGCACACGGGTGACCCGGATAAGATGCGAGACCAGAATCGCCTGACACTGGATTGGGTCCAAGAGGCCGTCCGTCGCGGTGCAGGAGAGATCGTGTTGAATTGCATGAACCAAGACGGTGTGCGGAAGGGCTATGACCTCGCTCAGTTAAAAACCGTGCGCGCGGTGTGTGACGTGCCGCTGATCGCGTCGGGTGGCGCAGGCGCGACCTCGCATTTCGAAGATGTATTTAAACAAGCGAATGTGGACGGCGCGCTGGCCGCATCAGTCTTCCACAAATCCGTTATCGCGATCCCGGATTTAAAAGCGGATTTGCGCGCAGCGGATATAGAGATGAGACTGTCATGATGGATATAGGAAAAATCGACTTTGAAAAAGGCGGCGGCCTCGTCCCCGCGATTGTGCAGGATGCGGATACGCTGAAAGTCCTTATGCTGGGTTATATGAACGCGGAATCCGTCGAGAAGACGCGCGCGTCAGGTCTCGTGACCTTCTACAGCCGCTCGCGCCAGACCCTCTGGACAAAAGGCGAGACAAGCGGGAATACGCTGTCTCTCGTTGAGATGACGGTGGATTGCGATCAGGACACCATCCTCGTCAAAGCCCGCCCGACTGGACCGACGTGTCACGAAGGCACCGTGTCCTGCTTCGGCGCAGACGGCGCGGACGGCGTGGGATTTCTTGCCTATCTGGAACAGCTGATCCAAACGCGCAAAACCGCCAATCCGGACAGCAGCTACACAGCCAGCCTCCTCCAAGGACCGCTACGCCGCGCCGCGCAAAAGGTCGGCGAAGAAGGCGTCGAAACTGCCCTCGCCGCCGTCGCGGAAACGGATGACAAGTTGGTCAGTGAAGCGGCGGATTTGGTGTATCACACGCTGGTACTGCTAGCGGCGAAGGATGTGGCGTTTGCGGATGTGATCGCGGAATTGCGCGAGCGGCATAGATAATCATCTAGAAATGCCCAGAAATACTATGATGTTGTTTTAGGTCTAAAACGCCTCAAACGTCTTCTTCACCTCAACGCTTTCCCACTTCCCATCGACCATGTGGATGCCACACTCAGTCTTATCTGAATTGCGCCAGCGGCCTGCGCGCGGGTCTTCACCGACGGCGACGCGGGTTGTGCAGGGTTGGCATCCGATCGAGAGATAACCGAGTTCTAGCATGGGATGCGGCGGCAGGTCGTGCTGGCGCATATAGCGAGTGACATCGGCGGCAGACCAATAGGCGAGCGGGTTGACCTTCGCCTGCGGACCGCCCTCTTCCAAGATCGCCATGTCGGCACGATCTGGCGTTTGGTAGCGTTTCCGCCCTGTTATCCGTGCGCCATACTGGCTGATCACACCGTCGAGCGGGCGGACTTTACGCAGGTCGCAACAGGCGTCGGGATCGCTCTTATGCAGCGTGCCTTCATAATCTTCGGCGAATAGCTCTGTCTGGTTCGGCATGATGTTTTGAAACCCCGTCAGGCCAAACCGCGAAATCAGATCATCGCGGTAAGCGAGCGTTTCACGGAAATGCTTGCCCGTATCGAGGAAGATCACCGGTAGGGTCGGATCAATACGACTGACCATGTGCAACAAGACGGCTGAATCCACGCCCATAGACGTGGCCAGCACAATATCGCCTTTAAACTTTTCGATGGCTTTTCTAAGCGTCAACTCCGCCGAGTGACCGAAAAAAGGGTCGGCCGCCTTTCGCTCATCAAGCGCAGTTAGTCGTGAGTCAAAAACTGAAGTCGCAGGCCCGGCTTTCACCGCATATCCGCGTTGATAAGTCAGATCGAAATCATCGAGCGCGGCATGCCAATCCTCTATCGTATGACGTTTGAGCGTTTCATCATCGATATGAACCGCACTAAACCCGCATTGCAGCGCAAAAGCATATTGATCGGGTATCAATGGCCCGTCTGCGACGAGCAAGCCCGTATAGCCATGTTTCGTGCGCAGTTGTTTCGCGAGCGAGAAACCGCGCCCATCGGTAAAGGCCGGAAAGTCGATCAAGACTGTCTCCACACGATCGAGCGCAGGCGCGAGGGCGTCGAGGTCCGTGTCATTGGCGATATGCAACACATCGAGTGTCGCATTGCTGTCGAGGGCGTCGAGCGTGTCCGGCTCGGCAAAGCGCGACGCATCTCTCGTGCGGCCGTCCTGGATCAGGATGTGGCTAGACATAAAGTACCTCCTTAAAGGCATCCATGCCGACGCGGCGGTATGTGTCGATGAAGCGCTCTTCGCCTTCGCGTGTATCGAGATAGTAATCGACCATGCGCTCAATCCCGTCGATCAACTCTTCTTGTGAGAAACCGGGACCGGTGACTTTACCAACGGCCGCATTTTCAGAGGCGTCCCCGCCAAGTTTGACTTGGTAAAACTCCACGCCCGCCTTTTCGAGCCCAAGGATGCCGATGTGTCCGACATGGTGGTGACCACAGGCATTGATACAGCCAGAAATCTTGATCTGCATTTCGCCAATCGTGCGCTGGCGCTCTGGGTCTTTGAAGCGTTCCGCAATAGCTTGGCTGACGGGGATGGAGCGTGCCGTGGCGAGCGCGCAGAAATCCATACCAGGGCAACAGATGATATCACTGATCAGATTGATATTATCCGCGGCGAGATCGACTTTTTGGAGCGCTTTGAACAGGGCTGGCAGGTCTGCTTGCTTCACATGTGGCAAGACGAGGTTCTGCTGATGCGTCGTGCGCAGCTCGCCCAATGAATATTCATCCGCCAAATCGGCCACAGCCCGCATCTGACCCGCCGTGATATCGCCGGGCGCCATATCGAGTGGCTTGAGCGAGATATTCACGATGGCATAGCCATCGGCCTTGTGCGGCGCGATATTGTTCTTCACCCAGAGCGAGAAGGCACGATCGTCGGCAATCGCAGAGGTGAGCGCTTTCGGGTCATTCTTTAGCGTCTCAAATGTTGGCGGAGCGAAGTAATCCGTGATGCGCTGACGTTCTTCTTCTGAAACTTTTAGGCCTTCCAAGTCGATGACAGAAAACTCGGCTTCAACCTGCTCAGTAAAACGTTCAATTCCAGTCTCTTGAACAAGAATTTTAATGCGCGCTTTATACTTATTATCGCGACGACCATAACGGTTATACACCCGCAAAGCCGCTGTCAGATATGGCAGCAGGTCTTCGCGAGGCAAAAACGCCCGCAAGACTTGCGCGATGATCGGGGTCCGACCCAAACCACCACCGACAAAGATTTTATAACCCACCTCGCCCGCGTCATTGCGCACGATCTGGATGCCAATGTCATGCGCTTTGATGATCGCGCGATCTTTCTCGGCGCCCGTCACCGCGATTTTGAATTTACGCGGGAGAAATGTGAATTCAGGATGGAAAGTCGACCATTGCCGGATCAACTCGGCCAGTGGGCGCGGGTCTTCAATCTCTTCCGCTGTCGCGCCGGCATAAGGGTCGCAGGTCACATTACGAATACAGTTCCCAGACGTCTGGATCGCGTGCATTTGCACGGTCGCCAGATCAGCCAGCATATCTGGCACGTCTTCCAGCTTTGGCCAGTTATATTGCATGTTCTGTCGGGTCGTGACGTGGCCATAACCGCGGTCATATTTCTCGGCCAGATGCGCCAGCATCCGAAACTGCTCACTACTCAGCGTGCCATAAGGAATGGCAACGCGTAGCATATAGGCGTGGAGTTGCAGATAGAGCCCATTCATCAGGCGCAGCGGGCGGAATTCAGCCTCACTCAGCTTGCCTGCTAGACGCCGCTCGACCTGCCCCCGGAATTGCTTGACGCGACTGTCCACAAGCTCCGCATCAAATTCGTCATAGCGATACATTATTTCGCCTCCAGCAAATCGGCAGTGTCATAAGATGGCCCACGCACGCGAAATTTCTCGCGGTAGCGAACGGGCAGACCCGTATCCGGCTCGATATCGATAAAATAGGTTCCAACGACGATATTGCCCAGCTCATCCGCGTCAGCTTTCGCCTGCATCTGTTCCATGACATCCGTGTCTTCGGTGCGCAGCGCATCTGCAAACACGCGCGTCCAATTCATCGACGGGTCCAGCCAAACGGAAAAACCGTCACGCAGCTCGTTCGCCGTCATGGCTTGCGGGCCTTTGCCCTTGTGTTTTAGCGTGCTCATACTGCGAGCCTTTCCGCCGTTGTTGCGACACGTTCCGCATATCCGATCAGCAGGATCGCCGGACCTTTGATGCCAGCCTTGGCAATATCATCCGGCAGATGGCGGAGCGTTGTGTAGATGATTTTCTGTTCCGGTCGTGACGCATTTTCGACGACGGTGACAGGGCGGTCGGCCTCTGCCCCGTGGAGCATGAGGCGGCCTTGGATAAAGCGCGCGGCTCCGACGCCCATATAAACAGCGGCCCGACCACCGGGCTGGGACAGGTTGACCCAATCCTGTTCGGCAAAACCTTTCGCATCATGCCCCGTTAGCAGGGCTACAGCCTTATTCGTACCGCGTGTCGTCAGCGACGCCGTAATCGCAGCAGCAGCTGCAGCAGCAGAGGTAATGCCCGGTATAATTGAGACAGGAACACCTGCGGCTTGCAAAGCGTCGATCTCTTCATCTGCACGCCCAAAGATCAACGGATCACCGGACTTCAGACGCACGACGGACAGCCCCTCGTCCGCTTTCGCCAGCAAAATGTCATTGATCGAATCTTGGCCGATGGACGGCTCGCCCGGCGTTTTGCCGACATAGATATATTCGGCTTCGCGGCGGCAAAGCTCTAACACGCGGTCACTGACGAGGCGGTCATAGACGATGACATCTGCGGCATGGATCGCGCGCCGAGCCGCCGTTGTTAGCAAGTCAGGATCGCCCGGCCCTGCACCGACGAGAGTGACGTGTCCGGCGGATTGATCTTCATCTGACAATTGTGCCTCAACGGCCTCTGCGAGGGACTCAGGCGTCTGGCGCAGTTGCTGGGTCAGATCACGTCCGCCGAAAATCTTGGCCCAAAAGCGCTGTCGATCGGATAGCTCTGGCATGAGCGCTTTGATCTTGGCGCGAAGCGTATTCGTGGCCTCGGCCAAACGGCCGGTTTCCGGTGGCAGGCGTGTTTCTAGGTCCGCTTTCAGCGCGCGGGCGAGCGCGGGGCTAGTGCCTTCCGTTCCGATAGAGACGAGGACTGGTGCCCGATCGACGAGCGCAGGTGTGATAAACCGGCAGGCGCCTTTTTGGTCCGCAGCATTGACGGGAATCTGGCGCGCTGTGGCCTCTTCCGCGATGCGAGCGTTGAGGGCATCATCCTCTGTCGCGGCATAGACGAGCGAAGCCCCATCCAAATCCGCAGGCGTGTAAACGCGCTTCTCCCAGCTCAACTTTCCGGTTTCGGCCCAACGCGCGACTTCGGGACCAACCTCGACGTCGATCACGCGCAAATGCGCTTCAGTTTTCAGCAGCGTGCGCAGCTTCGCCTCTGCCGCAGGACCACCGCCAACGATCAAGATCGTGACTCCGCGGGTGTCAAAATGGATAGGGAGATATTGCATGGGGACTCGATTTCATTTGTCCGCTTGATAGGACGACTGCGTTCTATATATAGAACACACACCGGTAAAGCTACCATCACACGAAAATTTTATGGCCAGACAAAAACGACAGCCCTGCCCCGAAACGAACGCCCTGTCCGAGAAACTCGGCCAGACGATCCAGCGTTTACGCAAAGCTGACAAGATGTCCCTCGGCGATCTATCCGAGATTTCGGGTGTGGCCAAGTCGATGATTTCGCAAATTGAGAAGAATGAGAGCAACCCGACACTCGCGACGCTCTCCCGCCTGTCACAAGCCTTAGGGACGAGTGTTGAAGCTATGGTGTCCGAGACAGCACCAGAATCGGCCCTCATCCAACATGCTGCTCTTCAAGATATTCCACTTTTGCTCTCCGACGACGGCCTGTGCGAGCTGCGCGTGCTGGGGTCGCTCGACACCGTGCAATTCGCGCAATGGTATGACCTGACGGCCAAGCCGGGCGGTGTGCTGGAAAGCTCGGCGCATCCGCAAGGCTCTGTCGAAAACTTGAGCGTTTTAGAAGGCGAGCTGGAAGTCCGCATTGGCGCAGAGCGTTGGCGCGTTCCGGCGGGCGAGACTCTGCGCTATCGGGGTGATCGCGATCACAAGATTACAAATCTCAGCGAAACAACCGCCCGCGCAACAATGGTCAATATTCTCGCCCATCATGTCAGGTCGCGGTAAATCCTTGCGCAAAACCTGCGTTTCGCTAAAGCCTCGCGCATGAATTACCACTCTCACCTCGATCCGTCCGTCTCGGCCTCTTTTGGCGACGCCTTGCTTGCCAGCCTCGCGCCCGATGGCGGCTTGTGGATGCCGGACAGCCTGCCCGATTTCACAGCGGATGAAACGGCCGTCATGGGGGCCAAGTCTTTCGCAGATTGCGCGGCAGAACTGGCAACGCATTTCACGGATGATCGTTTCTCCAAAGATGACCTGGTGGCGATCTGCCGCGATGCGTATGATTTCGACGTACCCATGCGCACTTTGTCTGGCGAGATGCTAGATCCCGCCCTCGCGCCAGATGCCGAGGATTTCGTGCTGGAGCTGTTCCACGGGCCCACGCTGGCATTCAAGGATTTCGCCGCGCGCTTTATGGGTCGAGCCGCCAGCCATCTGATGGGGACATCTGGGCAACGGCGTACGATCCTCGTCGCAACATCCGGCGATACAGGCGGCGCGATTGGCGATGCCTTTTTGGATCAACCTAACATCAAGGTCTTCATCCTGTTTCCGAAAGGCGGCGTCAGCAAAGTTCAGGAGCAACAGCTGACCACAATGGGGACGCGCCATTCCAATGTGCAAGCCATTGCCGTGGATGGGACCTTTGACGACTGCCAACGCCTCGTGAAGCAGGCCTTTGGCGAGAAACAGCTCTCAGAAGACCATGATCTGATGAGCGCGAATTCTATCAATGTCGGACGCGTTATCCCGCAGAGCTTTTATTACTTCTGGACCTCGCTACAGGCCAAAGCCGCTTATCCGACGCGCCCGATCGTCTATTCGATTCCGTCTGGTAATCTTGGCAATCTAACGGGTGGCTTGATCGCCAAGCAAATGGGCGCGCCGATTGACCGCTTTGTTATCGGCAATAATGCGAATGATCCCTTCGTCGAATATTTGGCAACGGGTGAGTACACGCCACGCAACAGCGTCCCGACTCTATCGAATGCGATGGATATTGGGCGTCCGAATAATTTCCCACGCATCTTGGCTTTGCACGGCGAAGACTATGCCGCCGTGCGCGACGTCTGCTGGGGCGCGTCTTTCTCTGATGATCAGACAGAGCGCCATATTCGACGCATCCACGCCGAGACAGGTTACATCATGTGCCCACACACAGCTGTGGGGCACCTCGCGATGGAGGCATTCGCCGAAGACGTGAGCGAGCCTTTCACCCGTATCACGGTCGGCACGGCCCATCCTGCAAAATTCGCAGATAGTGTGGAGCGGATTTTGCACACGGATATTCCCCTGCCCGCACCTCTGGCCAAAGCCATGCGCAAGACAAAGCGGATGCATGTCATGCCGCCAAAGCTCAGCGCGCTTTCTGATTATTTGGATATGCACGCCTGATGCAGCTCTCGCGCGCCGAATTTGACCGGCGTTATGCCGAGGGTCGCCTGCGTATTGCGCTGGTGGGTATGTCGAATATCGGGAAATCTTACACAGGCCTGCGCCTCGCGACGCAGTATGACTTCACCCTGATCGAGGTGGATAAGCTCATCTGGGAGGAGTTGGGCCAATCCAGCATGACAGATTTCGCCGCGTGGCAGGGACAGCCTTATACAGAAGGCTATGCGGCGCGGGAGGCAAAGTCGATTGCACTCGAAACGGCAGCAACGCGCAGGGCGCTAGGGTTTGACGGCGGGAATGCTATCCTCGATACGACAGGTAGTGTAATTTATACGGATAAAGAAGTTCAAGACCTTCTGCGAAGTCATTGGTATATCATACATATTCAAGCCGCAGAAGACGCGATCGAGCGACTAAAGACGCAGTATTTTGCACAGCCTAAGCCCCTCATCTGGCGTGACCATTACGCGTGCAAACCAGGACAATCCCCGCAGGACGCAATCTTGGAATCCTATCCCAAGCTCTTGGCGGCCCGCGCGAGAGCCTATGCGGGGTTGGCAGACGGCACCATCGGATCAAATGTCATCCTCGACCCAAAGCTGAGCATCGAAGATATTTTTACGCGGCTAAAGCCAGCCAGCTAACAGCCGTTCTCGCGCCAAATCTGCCAGCAGGTCCAAATGCGCAGGATCGGCATTGAGACACGGAATGGAGGTAAAATGCGTCCCGCCATGCTCCTCAAAGCTCTCTTTTGCCTCGATCGCGATTTCTTCTAGCGTTTCCAAGCAATCCGCCGAGAAACCAGGCATCGCCACGGCGACCTTCTTCACGCCCTGCTTTGGCAAGGCTTCCAATGTCTTATCCGTATACGGCTGCAACCAAGCTTTCGGACCAAATCGAGATTGGAATGTCGCGTAAAGTTCGCCCTCTGTCTTGCCCATTTCAGCGCGGAGGAGTTCCGTCGTCCGCAAACATTCCCCCTGATAGGGATCGCCTTTATCGACATAGCTCTGCGGCAGGCCGTGATAGGACGTGATAATCGCATCCGGCGTCCAATCCAGTGTCGAAAGATGAGTATCAATACTCCCCGCCAAAGCCTTGATAAAGCGCGGATCATCGAAATAATGCCTTAGAAAGCGCAGCTCTGGCACATCCATGCGGTCCTGCAACGCAAACCCCACACCATCATAGACAGAGGCCGTCGTCGCGCCCGCATATTGGGGATAAAGCGGGAGCACAGCGATACGTGTACATCCCTGCGCAATCAGGCTGTCTAGCCCTGCGCCAATCGACGGATTGCCGTAACGCATCGCGGTTTCGGTTATCACGCCCTCGCCCAACCGTTCCTGCACGCCCGCGACCTGCGCGCGTGTGATGCGCACGAGCGGGGCTTCATCACCCAGAAATTCTGCGGGTTCATGCCAGATCGATTTATAGGCTTCTGCCGACTTGCGCGGACGGACGCGCAAGATGATCCCATGCAGCACAGGGCACCAGATCCAACGGCTCGTATCGATCACACGATAGTCATGTAGAAACTCCGCCAGATAGCGGCGCGTGTCGGAAGCCGTAGGCGAATCGGGCGACCCCAAATTCACCATTAGCAAGCCGGGCTTGCCCAAATGCTCTGAATGAACAGCGTGATCCGCCATAATTGTGTCCTTTTCGTCGCACGCCTTCGCAAATCGGGAAAGAATGCGGCTTGATCTGTCAGGAATTCTTGAACCGTTCCTGCCCCGTGTCTACGACAAAGAAAAGCGTATTGGATTGAATGATCTGCTGGGCAGGCCTCATTTCGAGAAAGGACCGTCGCCATGACACGTAAACACCTCTTCCTCTCTAGCGCAGTCGCCTTGGCGATGGCGGCCTGCCAAGCGGCGGAAAAACCGGACTCTATCGCCGTCACACCCGAGGCCGCAGATGTCGAAGCCTTGGCCGTAGAAGCGCAAACTCCGGTTAGCCGCGACAATAATCTGATGACAGCCTCGCAAGAAACCATGTCGAGCGACCGCGAACGCAGCCCCGCCACCGTGCAAGGCGCGAAAGAGTTTCTGGAAGCTGCCGAAAAAGAGGTCTCAGAATTTTCCCATTATGCCGCTAGAGTTTATTGGGTGAAGGCGAACTTCATCACCGAAGACACAGCCGCCCTAGAAGCTCGCGTGGGTGAAGAAGGTGCCAAGCTCTCTACACGTCTTGCGAATGAGGCAAAGCGCTTCAAAGACCTGTCACTGCCTGCAGACATGAAACGCAAGATCGACGGCTTGCTCCGTGGGTCCAACTTCCCAGCGCCCGACGATCCTGCTGCGGCGAAGAAACTCGCCGAGATTATGACGCGCTTGGATGGCCGTTACGGCAAAGGCCGCTTCGACGTAGATGTGAAAGACAAGCGCATCATCGACATCTTGGATACAGATGCTGATGGTACGCTCGACACCGAAGCGCCAGACGGAACGATCCATTTGGGCCAAGCCTCAGACATTATCGCAAAATCTGATGATCCTGAACTGTTGAAGACCATCTGGACCGGATGGCGCACAGTCTCGCCTGCGATGCGCGACGACTATGCCAAAATGGTCGAGATCATCAATGAAGGCGCGCAAGAGCTAGGCTTCAAAGACGCCGGCGATCTCTGGCGTGCAGGTTATGACATGGAAGCGGAAGCTTTCTCGAAAGAAGCTGACCGCCTCTGGGGGCAAGTGAAGCCGCTCTATGACGAGCTGCATTGCTATGTCCGAGCTGAGCTAAACGAGAAATACGGCGATGAAGTCGTGCCAACAGACGGCCCGATCCGCGCGGACCTGCTGGGCAATATGTGGGGCCAGAGCTGGGGCAATGTCTATGACGACGTCGCGCCCGAAGGTGCTGGCAAAGGCGTCGATGTGACGGCGCTTCTGGAAGAGAACGACTATGACGCGCTGAAAATGGTGCAAACGGCCGAAACCTTCTTCACCTCGCTCGGCTTCGACCCCCTGCCCGATACGTTTTATGAGCGGTCGCTAATCACAAAACCGCAAGACCGAGACGTCGTGTGCCATGCCTCGGCTTGGAACCTCGACGATCTGGACGATATCCGGATCAAGATGTGTACAAAGGTCAATGGCGAGGACTTCTCGACCGTTCACCACGAACTCGGCCATAATTTCTATCAGCGCGCCTATAAAGATCAGTCGGTCTTTTACAAAGACGGTGCAAATGACGGGTTCCACGAAGCCATTGGCGACATGATCTCGCTCTCTATAACGCCGGAATATCTGGTCGAGATCGGCATGTTGGACGCGGCGGACCTGCCCGGCGAAGATGCCGATCTTGCGCTACTCATGCGTCAGGCAATGGACAAAGTCGCGTTCCTGCCATTCGGCCTGATGGTCGATCAGTGGCGCTGGAAAGTCTTCGACGGCACATATTCACCGTCTGAGTATAACGACGGTTGGTGGGAACTGCGCGAAAAGTATCAAGGGCTGAAGCCACCTGTGGATCGTCCAGGCGACGCATTTGATCCCGGTGCGAAATACCATATTCCCGGCAATACGCCCTATATGCGTTATTTCCTCGCGCACATCTTGCAGTTCCAGTTCCACAAGGCCGCTTGCGATATGGCCGGCTTTGAAGGACCGCTGCATCGCTGCTCGATCTATGGCAACAAAGAGGTCGGCGAGAAATTCAACGCAATGATGGAGATGGGCTCATCCAAGCCTTGGCCAGATGCGCTGGAGGCCTTCACAGGCACACGCGAAATGGACGGCTCTGCCATCTTGGAATATTTCGCGCCCGTGATGACCTATCTGCAAGAAGAAAACGCGGACCGCACCTGCGGCTGGTAGCCTCACGCGCCAATATGGTTAACACCGTGGCAAGACTTGCGATCTAGGGTTGGCGCATGCTCGCGCCATTGACAGATTCGCAATCCCCTTCGCCGACGGTGTCCCGCCGCCTTACGCGCGTTCTGATTGCGACGGATAATCCTGATCTTTCGCGGCAGCTCACGACAGAGCTGCGGCGCTTAAACCTCGATGTGCAACTTTGCTTGTTTGATGGGCAGCGCCTCTCGGCCATCCCAACGGCACGGCCCGATGCCATTCTCTGCCATCTGACAGAATACGCCGATCAGGCAGAGCGCGTCGGCAAAGTCCTGCGCGCACAATATGGCTGTGCAGACCTGCCGCTGATTGGTGCGCTCAACCAAGCCGCTAATGCGCCCTCTGGCGTTTTCGACTCGTTGATCTTTGCACCGATCCATCCGTCACAAATTGCGAACCGCGTGTTTTCCATGGTCCGCTTGGGCGCGATGGAGGCTGAAATTCAGCGACGTTTGCTCACACTGCGCGAAAGCTTCGACGTCAATGAGAGCCTCTCTGATATTGATTCAAACCGGCGCTTCCGCATTCTCTTTGTCGGTAAAGCCTCTCCGGCCTTCATGGTCGTCATCAACGCTTTGCAAAATAAGGGCGTCGACGTAGTTGCCGCCTTCACGTCTTTCTCGGCCTTTGACTACCTCCACGGCGACAGCTTTGACGCTGTTGTGATGAATGCGTTGGAGCAGTCCGAACCATCCCTGACGATTTCTGAAACCATGCGGCGCAATGCCAAACTCTATCACGTACCGACGCTCTTCTTGGCAAAGGCAGACTTCCGCGACCGCGATGCGGCTTTCGCCAAAGGCGCGCGGGACATCATCGATATTGATTCCGCGCCTGAAGAGATCAGTGGCCGCATCTTGGAACTCGCAAATTATCACCGCATCCATGAACAACTGAAGACGGATATTCTCTCGCTCGCGGGACAATACGGCCGCGACGGATCCGGCACTGTTTTCTCTAGCGAATTTTTGGATGCGCATTTGCCACGCCTCGTTGATGCCGCGACGCAAACGCATCGCCCGCTCACGCTGATCGGACTGCAGGTGAATTGCAGCTGCGACGCTTCGATAGAGCCCTCTTTCCATGAAGGCGCAATTGTTCAGACAGGCGTATTAATTCAAAATCTCGTGCGGATGCAGGACTTCGTGGCGCGTGTCGGCGATAATATCTTCATGCTGGCGTTCAACGATACAGATGCGCAGACGGGTCAGATCATCCTCGACCGGATTGCGCAACTGTCTGGCGAAACCTCTTTCGACAGTGGTCCGGGCCAAACGGCGAAACTGCAGATCACTTTGGATACGACAGTTCAGGAAGCGCGGGCGGGCGAAACGGCGCGGCATTTGTCGGAACGGACGCTGCTCGCCCTGTTGAAGTCTGGCTAAGCCGCAGCAGCCGTCTTTGGCGCGATGAGCGCGGCGACCGCTTTTTCCGTCTTGAGTAATCTTTGCTTCGGATCTAGGAAATTCCCCATCACCAAAATCGTTTGATCGGGCCGCAGGCGCCAACCTCCATTTTGCGTGATCGCATTCATGATGACGGAAGGGTCTTTCACGTCTTCATGCCGCATGGTCAGCACGACACCCTTTGGCCCAGCATCAACCTTCGCAACATGAGCCTGACGGCACAAGCGCTTGATTCGCATAACCTTTAGAAGGTGTTCGACTTCCTCTGGGATAGGTCCAAACCGATCGATCAATTCAGCCGCCAGTGCATTGCCTTCTGCGTCATCCGAAATCTCAGAGATACGGCGATAGGTCGCGAGACGCAGGTTTAGGTCCGGCACATAGGCTTCGGGGATCAGGATCGCGACACCGACATTGACCTGCGGCGACCAGCTTTGATCGCGACGGGCTTCATCGTCGTCCCGCAGCTCGGCCACAGCCTCCTCCAGCATATGCTGATACAGCTCAACGCCGAGGTCTTTGATATGACCGGATTGCTCCTCGCCCAACGGATTCCCGCCACCACGCATATCGAGATCATGGCTGGCGAGCGTGAAACCTGCGCCGAGATTGTCGAGCGACTGCAAAATCTTTAGCCGCTTTAGCGCCCCCTCTGTCGCCATCTGCGCTTCCGGCATGGTCAGATAGGCATAGGCGCGGACTTTCGACCGGCCCACGCGCCCGCGCATCTGATAGAGCTGCGCCAGACCAAAGCGGTCCGCGCGATAGACGATCATCGTGTTAGCCGACGGAATATCAATGCCGCTCTCAATGATCGAGGTCGAGACGAGGACGTCATATTCTCCGTCATAAAAGGCCGTCATAATATCTTCCAACGCGCCCGCCGCCATTTGCCCGTGCGCGATAACGAATTTCACTTCGGGGACGGCATTGCGCAGGAACTCCTCAACACGCGGGATGTCAGCGATACGTGGGCAGATGAAATAGGACTGCCCGCCTCGATATTTCTCGCGCAGCAGGGCTTTACGCAAACCCACCTCATCCCACGGCGTGACATAGGTTCGAATGGCGAGACGATCGACGGGCGGCGTCGCGATCAGGGACAACTCACGAATGCCCGACAACGCCATTTGCAGCGTGCGCGGAATCGGCGTCGCCGTCAGGGTCAACACATGCACATCCGCGCGCAGCGATTTCAGCCGCTCCTTATGCTGCACGCCAAAGCGTTGCTCCTCATCCACGATGACAAGGCCGAGATCCGAGAACTTGATCGACTTCGCCAGCAGCGCGTGTGTGCCGATAATGATCTCGCAACGCCCAGCTTTTAGGTCTTCTTTCGTTTGCTTGGACTCCTTCGCGCCGACGAGGCGGGAGAGCTGTCGCACTTCGACAGGCCAGCCACGGAACCGGGCTTTGAAGGTCTTGTAGTGCTGGCGAGAGAGGATCGTCGTCGGCGCAACAATGGCGACCTGTTGGCCCGCCATGGCAACGGCAAACGCGGCGCGCAAAGCGACTTCGGTTTTGCCAAACCCAACATCGCCACAAATCAAACGATCCATCGGGCGACCGCTGGCGAGGTCGGCATAGACGTCGTCAATCGCATTTAATTGGTCATCTGTTTCGGCATAGGGGAAGCGTGCAGCGAATTCGTTGTAACTGCCCTCATCCGGCTCAATCGGGTCGGCTGTGCGCAGGGCGCGTTGCGCGGCGATCTTGATGAGACCCGCCGCGAGGTCGCGCAATCGGCCTTTGGCTTTCGCCTTACGCCCTTGCCATGCCGCACTACCCAGACGATCCAGCACTGCCCCGTCGCCCGCACTGCCATAACGCGAGAGCAGCTCGATGTTCTCGACGGGTAGATAAAGCTTCGCCGCACCCGCGTATTCCAGCTCAAGGCAATCATGCGGCGCGTCTTGCACGTCCAACGTCTTCAGCCCCAAATATCGCCCCAAGCCGTGGTCGATATGAACAATCAGATCACCCGGTGTCAGCGTTGTGGCGTCCGAGAGAAAGTTCTTCGCCTTGCGCTTGCGGCCGCGATTGATCAGGCGGTCGCCAAGGATATCCTGCTCTGACAGCACGGAGAGCTTATCGAGCGTAAAGCCGTTTCCCAACGGTAATATGATCGCCCGGACGTCCCCGCCTTGACTATCGCGCGCCTGTTGCGCGGTGACCTTAGGTAGGATGAGCGCTTGATCCTCAAACACACTGGCGAGCCGTTCGCGGGAGCCTTCGGTCCAGCACCCGACCCAGACGCGTTGACCATCAGCTTTAAGAGACCGGATATGATCGGCGACTTTTTCAAAGACGTTGACGCCTTCGGTCCGGCGCTCTGCCGAGAAACTGCGGGACGGTTTGCCGCCGAAATTGACAGACGCCTCATCCGGGCTCTCAAACGGCGTATGTTTACGCGCGCGCTGCACAGCAAGCGCGTCGGCCCACGCGACGTCATCCAGATAGAGCGCTTCCATAGGCAGCGGTCGGTAAAGCCCAGCAGACTTCGCCGGGTCGCCACTACCCGTATCGCGGGCTTCGGCATGCTCTTGGCGCGAGGTATAAAAGTCCTCGATTAGGTCGATGCGTTCCTGCCGCGCCTCTGCCAGCAATCCGTCCAGTCCAACAAGCGTCCCCGGCCCCATGTAATCAAAGATGGTCTCCACCTGCGGATAAAACAGCGGCAGGTAATGCTCGATCCCTTGCGGGCGGATGCCGTCCACGACGGCAGCATAGATCGGATCGCGACTGACCCCGCCACCAAAGCTGGCGATGTAATTCCGGCGGAACTGGCTGATGCTGTCCTCGGTCATGAAGACCTCAGACACGGGCGAGAGCGTCAGCTCTGACCGTGTTGCTGTTGTGCGCTGGCTGTCGACATCAAACTCGCGGATCGTCTCGATCTCATCGCCGAAGAAGTCCAGCCGGATCGGGTTTGCCTCTGTCGGCGGGAAGATATCAATGATCCCGCCACGCACGGCAAAGTCCCCTGCCTCTACCACAGTCGACGCACGGCTGTAGCCATTATGCGTGAGATAGGTCTCGATCCGCTCCCGCGCGATGGTCCCGCCCGTTTTAAAGTGCAACCCGGCCTCGCGAATGATGTCGCGTGGTGGAACGTTCTGCATCGCGCCACTGACCGTCGCAACGATGATGTATGGCTGTGTCCGGTCAATCGTCGTCAGATAGAACAGCGCCCCCGCTCGCCGTGCCGCTAAAGTCCGGCTGGGCGAG
This sequence comes from uncultured Algimonas sp., assembly GCA_964414555.1. Lineage (GTDB taxonomy): Bacteria > Pseudomonadota > Alphaproteobacteria > Caulobacterales > Maricaulaceae > Litorimonas. Next base: position 2,667 of record CAYPWW010000035.1, on the reverse strand, counting down.
ACTCGGTCATAGGGCAGACAATCCCAAGCTGGCAGGGACAGCACGGGAATATCCGGCGCAAAAAAGCGGCACGCGGCTAAGAAGGCCGACGCACGGCTATCGTCGCGGGCGATGAAGAGCGCAGGCTTTTTGTCTCGCCGCACAGCCTTCGTAAACGCAAGCGCATCCGCGCCTTCGGGCAAGCCGGACGCCGTCAGCTGCGGTTCTGCGCCGATATATCGAGAGAGCTGTAATTGCATGTATTAGGTCAAAGGGTTGAACGCACGCAGGCGTTCCAAAATCGGTGTGTCATAATTCGCGGGCACAGGCAGGGTTTCCATAATCCACGCATAAATGTCGTGATCTTTCGCGCCGAGCAAGTCTTCGAACATCAACACTTCGGCATCGGACATTGTCTCCATATGCGCTTTTGCAAAGCCGCCAAGGATCAAGTCAGCTTCTTTGAAGCCACGATAATTCGCACGGTAGATAAGGCGCTTACGACGGGTTTGCATATCGGTATCGGTCATGCGCGGTGGCATATAACTTTGCGTGGGCCATGTCACTTGTATGCAGGGCGTCAATTCGCCATTTAGGGCGATATGTCCCGCCCGTCAGAGCTCAATCCCTATTTCGCCGATGTGACCAGCCTGAAAGGTGTGGGTGACAAGACGGCGGAGGCTCTGACGCGCGCCATGGGTCCAAGGGTGAAAGACCTTGTCCACACGCCGCCCACGGGTGTCATCGACCGATCTTATCGCCCGACGATTGCTGGCGCGCGCGAAGGCGACATTGCGACATTCGACGTGACCGTCGGACGACACATCGCGCCCAATGCGCGCAATCGTCCTTATCGTGTCAGAGTGTTTGACGACACAGGCGATATGACCCTGACTTGGTTCAAGGCCTATCCGCAGAGCGTGGAAAAGATGATGCCGGAGGGTTCGCGCCGGATCATCTCTGGCAAATGCGAAGTCTTTAATGCCGAACTGCAAATGACGCATCCGGATTATGTGCTCGCGCCAGATAAGGCCGACGAACTGCCAGAGCTGGAAACGCTCTATCCGCTCACCGCGGGTCTAGGCCAGAAGATCGCGCGCAAAGCCGTCAATGGCGCGCTGGATAAGGTGCTATCTGAGCCTGATCTCGGCGAATGGATCGACCCCGCCTTTGAAGCGCAGCAGGATTGGCCGGATTACCGAGAGGCCGTCACGCGTTTGCATCGGCCAGAACATCCCGTCGATCTGGGTGATGATAGTCCAATCCGGCGGCGGCTGGCCTATGATGAGCTGTTTGCAAAACAACTCGCCATGGCACTCGTGCGCGAACGACATCGCGGTCTGGGCGGACGATCTCTCAAAAGCGAAGGCAGTTATGTCGAGGATGTGCTGAAAGGCGCGCCTTTCCCACCCACAGGTGCGCAGGCCCGCGCCTTTGAGGAAATCAAAGCGGATATGTCCGCGCCGGAACGTATGTCGCGCTTGCTGCAAGGCGATGTGGGCGCAGGAAAGACCTTCGTCGCCGCACTCGCTTGTGCCTATGCGGCCGAAGCCGGTGTGCAGACGGCCCTGATGGCGCCGACAGAGATTCTCGCGCGGCAGCATGTGGAAACCTTGCGTACCTTCCTTCAACCCGCTGGACTAACCGTTGAAGCCGTAACGGGGCGCGATAAGGGCAAATCCCGCGAAGCCCTCGCGACGGGGATGCGCGAAGGCTATATCGACGTGATCGTCGGGACGCATGCGCTGTTCCAAGACCGCGCCGCGTTCAAAAATCTCGGCCTAGTCATCATTGATGAGCAGCACCGCTTTGGCGTGCGGGATCGCTTGCGCCTGACGGAAAAGGGTGAGGCGACAGACCTCCTCGTGATGACCGCGACGCCGATCCCCCGCACCCTCGCCCTGACAAGCTATGGCGATTTAGATGTTTCGGTGTTGGACGAAAAACCCGCCGGGCGTGTGCCGATAGAGACAGCAATCCTGCCGCTGGAACGGCTGGACGGTGTGATTGATGCCGTGGGCCGCGCGGTGAAAGAGGGCAACCAAGTCTATTGGGTCTGCCCGCTGGTCGAAGATAGCGAGTTGATCAATCTGTCCTCGGTCGAGGATCGCCACCGACAACTGACCGCGATTTTCGGCAGTCGGGTCGGGTTACTGCACGGGCGTCTCTCGCCGCAAGAAAAAGAGAGCATGAGCCTGCGATTCAAAGCGGGCGAGTTCGACATCCTCGTCGCGACGACCGTGATTGAAGTAGGTGTCGATGCGCCTAACGCCACAATTATCGTTATCGAACATGCAGAGCGGTTCGGCCTGGCCCAGTTACATCAACTCCGCGGGCGGGTTGGGCGATCGGACAAGAAATCCTCTTGCCTACTGCTCTATCAAGGACCGCTTTCGGTGAACGGGAAAGCACGACTAGAGATCATGCGCCAAAGCGAGGACGGCTTTCTAATTGCGGAAAAAGACTGGGAACTGCGCGGATCGGGCGATCTGCTAGGCTCTGCACAATCTGGCGTACCGAATTTCAAACTCGCGAATTTAGAACGGCACAAAGACTTACTTGAAACGGCAACGCAGGATGCACGAACCCTCGTACAGTTGGACCCCGGCCTGACCTCTGAGCGCGGGAAAGCAGCGCGGCGTTTGCTCTATCTGTTTGAACAGGATTACGGCATCGCGATGATGCGCG
>CAYPWW010000034.1:0-24849 GCA_964414555.1 uncultured Algimonas sp. | reverse complement strand
CATTTGGCAGCGCGACGCGCATATCCGCCTCACCCGCCGCCAGCAGCAGCGACCCCATGGAACAGGCTTGGCCGATGCAGACCGTCGAAACGGGGGATTTGATGTATTGCATGGTATCATAGATCGCCATGCCCGCCGTCACGACGCCGCCCGGCGAGTTGATATACATGCTGATTTCCTTCTTCGGGTTCTCCGATTCTAGGAACAACAGCTGCGATGTAATCAGCGAAGCCATGCCGTCTTCGACAACACCCGTCAGGAAGATGATCCGGTCTTTCAGCAGGCGCGAGAAAATATCAAAGGCGCGTTCCCCGCGAGAGGTCTGCTCGACCACCATCGGCACGAGGTTCATCAAAGTATCTTGAGGGTCTTGAAACATTCTATCTATCCTTAAAATCAGCGCCAGAGAGTCGCGACAAATCAGTTGAAGACATATTGCCCTGTCAGGGGCGGCTTTCAAGGGCGGAGTGATGAGGAATATCCGCGACGTAACCTCACGTATGAGCTGGCAATAAAAAACCCCGCCTGACGGCAGGGTTTAAATCAATGGCAAAAGGCGTTGGCGCCTAGATCATGCCGTCATCTTCGAAGAGTGTGTCTTTGTCGACTTTCTTGTCTGTGACTTTGGCCTTCTCGACGATCAGGTCGACGACCTTTTCCTCATAGATCGGCGCGCGAAGCTGCGCGATCGCCTGCGGGTTCTTCTGATAGAACTCGATGACCTGCTGCTCTTGGCCAGGATACTGACGCGCTTCCGCGATCATGGCTTGCTGTAGCTCTTCATTGGAAATCTGGATTTCTTGCTTCTGACCCATTTCGGCCAGAACCAGACCAAGACGCACGCGACGCTCTGCGATCTTGCGATAGTCTTTTTCTAGCTGCTTGTCAGACTTCTTGGCGTCGTCTTCGTCGAGGTTACCCGCTTCTTTCTCGGCCTGAACTTGATTCCAGATGTTGTTAAACTCAGCCTCAACCATGCCCGGTGGCAGGTCGAATTTATGCTGCTTGTCCAGCTCGTCGAGGATCGCGCGCTTGAGGCGAAGGCGGGACTGCTGACCCAGCTCGCTCTCATACTGATCTTTGACGGCCTTTTTCAGATCGTCCGCTGATTCCATGCCGAACTTCTTGGCGAAATCGTCGTCGATCTCGGAATCCTTGGCGCCTTGGACTTCGTGGACCTTCGTTGCGAACACAGCATCTTTACCGGCAAGGTCTGGCGCTTGGTAAGCTTCTGGGAATGTCACTTTGACGTCCAGCTCGTCACCCGCTTTTACGCCGATCAACTGATCTTCGAAACCCGGAATGAATGTGCCGGAGCCAAGGACGAGCTGATGCCCCTCCATTGCGCCGCCTTCAAAGGCCACACCGTCGACGGTGCCAACGAAATCGATCAGAACGGCGTCTTCCTTTTTGGCTTTCGCTGTCTTGGCTTTCTTTTTGTAGGTCTTCTGCGAACCCGCGAGCTCTTTGAGACGCTCATCGACGCCCGCATCATCAACATCAGTGACGAGGCGCGTGAATTTCAGCTTTTCAGGATCAACCGGCTCAAACTCTGGGATTGATTCGACAGTCAGTTGATATTCGAGATCGGCTTTGCCCTTGGTAACGTCTTCGCCATTCGCGCGCAGATCGATTTGTGGCTGACCGGCAGGACGGATGTTGTTGTCATTGATCGCCTTCTGAGAGCTCTCATTGACGACTTCTTGCACGAGGTCATTCATGATCGACTGACCGAACATCTTACGGATGTGACCCACAGGCACTTTACCGGGACGGAAGCCCTTCAGGGATACCTGTGGCTGCATTTCCTTGATCTTGGCATCTAGCTTTTCCGCCAGATCTTCTTTTGGAATCGTAACCGCGTAGGTCTTTGACAGGCCTTCGGCCTTCAGCTCTTCAATTTGCATGATGTCACCAGTCTAGCAGGAGCCTCGAATGAGGATCAGTCGGCCGAGCGAAAACGACCCGGCCAAAGGGTTGAAAATTTCGCGCCTTATGTCACGCAGTTGCCACAAGAGCAACGGCACATCTGCGACTAAATCCAGACAGATGGAAACACGCCAACGCACACGGCGTCTTAACCATAAGGCTGGCAAATACCCCTATGGACCCGACCTGGTTACTCTACGCTGGCATCTTTATCGGCCCCTTCATCCAAGAGGATGCAGCCGTTATTGCTGCGGCCACACTCAGCTCGATGAATACCGAGCATTTCCCCTTCGTCTACTTCGTCATTCTGGCGGGATTGATCCTGTCCGATATTTGGAAGTATTGGATCGGCTATTCCGCACATGCCCATCCGCGCTTTCGCCGCTGGGCGTCTAAAAAGCGTGTCGCCGAAATGGGAGGCCGGATCGAGCGCAACGCCGTCACAACGCTCTTTATCGCGCGGTTCCTCCCCCTCGCCCGCGTGCCCGCCTATATCGCCTGCGGTTACTTCAAAATGAGCTACGCCAAGTTTTGCGCCATCGTGGCCGCATCAGCCGTCGTCTATGTGACCGCTATTTTTGCGATCTGTCACTGGCTAGGCGAGCTGTTTGGTGACCGAACAGAGCTGATCATCGGCAGCTTGCTGGTTGTTGTCGTGTTGATCGCCATGCTTGTGCTTGGCTGGCGGCGCTGGATGGGGTCCGGCGGCGGCAGTGATGACTAGCTAGACCGCGAAACACCCTCTAGCCAGCTGACGATATCCGCCATCGCCGCATCATTCGCACCTTCAATCGCGCGGACAATTGAGGACACATTGATCGAATCGGCGCGCTGCGTTTTGCGAACCGTATGTGTTCCGATCAAGCTGCGGTCATCGGCCCGCGCATAGGTCACACGGTATTGCACAACCGCTAACGGCGCAGAGAGCTCGCCTTGATCAAAGCTCGCCTCGAAATTCTTGACGCTGAGATGCAGCCGCGTTTCAGACCGTGCCCCTGATGTTGGCAGCAGCGCGATAAACTGGCGAGAGCTGCCCAAGGCGTCGATCATCGCATCTTGAATGGTAACGGGGGTGACTTCTGACCAATTAGCTTGCGCGACGGCAGACAGCTTTTGCCCGTCCATCGACACGACGATGTCATTAGAGTTGAAAATCTGCGACGCGCCAGGACGGTCCACACGGATCAACTCGGGTGATCCGATCTTATCTACGCTCGTGAGGTTGGTCGACAAACGATAGACGGCCGGCGCAGGATCCGGCTCTGGCAAGATTGAGACACAGCCAGAGAGCGCCAAAGCCGCAGCCGCCATGATGGACAGATTGTTTCTCATTGCGGCAGCACCACTTCTTCACGTTCGGCCCCGGCAATAAACTGCGCAGGGCTTTGTTCCAGACTGTCGGCGACACGCGCGAGCGTCGAAACAAGTCGGCGGATCGCATCGACGGTTTCTTCCATATCGGCCAAGCCAGAGTTGGACAGGCGGTTCACCGCATCACGCGAGTCAACGATCAGAGAGTCGACATTGCCCGCCGTCCCCTCGAATGTGCCGACTGTCGTCTCTATCGAGGCCAAAGTCGCATCTGCTTTTTCTAGAAGTCCGCGAAGATCTTCTGCCACGACGGTATCAATCGTGCCGGATGTGCCCGCAATGCTGTCGGCCGTGGCACGAATGGCATCTGCTGCAGCACTGAAGCTATCCAGCATATCGTTGAGCTTATCCGCATCGAGGTTTGAAACATCCACGGCTCCCGTGATGTTTTCAATATTGTTCAAAATGCCGGTCAGGCTCTCTGTGTTCTCTGGTGAGAGCACAACATTCAGTCGCGCCAAAGCGGATTGCGCTGACACCAGAACATCGCCGCCACCACCGAGAAGCTCATCAATCTCGCTGCCCTGCCCGACAATGCGCTTTATCCCACGCCCCGGAAGATCTGCCAAAAGCGGGAAGTCCTGCCCACCCGGCGTGATCTCGATATAGTTCAAGCCCGTGAGCCCCAAAGGCGTCAGCTTGGCCGAAGCTTGCGTATCAATTGGCGTGTTTTCTGAAACCTGAATCTGCGCCAAAACGATATTTGTGTCCTCTCTGTCATAGCGCAGATTGGTCACCTCCCCGATGGCGAGGCCGTTAAAACGCACTTCAGATCCCTGAGACAGACCCCGAACGCCACCATCAAAGGCAATTTCGTAGTTGTCGTAAATCTGGTTCCAACGCTTACCCAGCAGCCAATAGGAAAACGCCGCCACTGCCGTCAGTGCAAAGAGTACGAATAATCCGATCAGCGCGTAGTTGGCTCTGTTTTCCATGATCTAGCCTTTGTTCCCGGCCGTGAGGGCGGCGCGTGATCGCGGTCCGCCGAAATATTCGCGAACCCAAGGATGGTCATAGTTTTGCACAACTTCCAGCCTATCGGCAATCGCGATGCGTTTATCAACCAAAACCGCAATCCGGTCGCAGATGGCATAGAGGCTGTCGAGGTCATGCGTGACCATCAAAACCGTCAAATCCATGGCTTCGCGTAGTCCCAAAATCAGCTCATCAAACGCATTCGCGCCAATCGGGTCCAGTCCTGCGGTCGGCTCATCCAAAAACAAAAGCTTTGGGTCGAGTGCGAGCGAGCGGGCCAGCCCCGCGCGCTTTCGCATCCCGCCTGACAGATCAGACGGATAGAGGATCGCGGATTCCGGCGGCAATCCGACCATATTGATTTTCATATCTGCCAACTCGCGCATCAGCGTGGCTGAGAGGTCCGTATGCTCACGCATCGGCACCATGATGTTCTCGCGGACCGTCATGGAGGAGAAGAGCGCCCCGCCTTGAAACAACACACCCATCTGATTGTTGATCTGCTGTCGGCTTTTCGTATCGAGCGCGTCGCGGTTTTGTCCGAAGTAATAGACCTGCCCGCCCTCCGGCTCTTTCAGACCCAGCATTGTGTTCATCAGCACGGATTTCCCTGTGCCAGACCCGCCGACGAGGCCTACAATTTCGCCCGAACGGATTGCAAAGTCCAAATTCTCATGGATCACATTCGGCCCGAATTGCGTCAGGATTCCGCGCGCTTCCATTGGTGCGGCATCGCTATGGATGATCGACATAGCTAGACCCCGATCTGATAGAAGAGAATGGCGAACATCGCGTCGACAGCGATGACGGCAAAAATCGCTTGCACCACGGATGTGGTCGTCCGTTCGCCGAGGCTGTCAACGCTGCCCTTCACGGCCAAGCCCTGACGACAGCCGATGATCGCGATAATCAAACCAAAGAACGGCGTCTTGCCCATCCCGACCCAGAAGTTACTGACGCCCACAGCGTAGTTCAGACGGTTAAAGAACAGCGTCGGTGAAATATCCGCCGTCACCCATGCCACAATTAGCCCGCCCGCAAGACCACTCATCATCGCCAGAAATGTCAAAATCGGCATCGCCACGAGACAAGCCAGCGCGCGCGGTACGACGAGGGTCTCATAGGTGTCTAGGCCCATGACGGTCATGGCGTCGATTTCTTGCCGCATCTTCATGGCACCAATCGACGCGGTAAAAGCCGAATCTGAACGTCCCGCTAGGAGGATCGCCGTGATGATGACCGCCAGCTCTCGCAGGACGGAAAACCCGACGAGGTCGACCATGAATACACTCGCGCCAAAAGCCGCAAGAAGGTTAGCTCCCATGTAAGCTATCACCGCGCCGATAAAGAAAGACAGCACCATCACAATGGGCGCTGCATCCAAGCCAACTTTTTCGATCAGGCTAACAATGGACTTCCAACGCAATTTACGCGGATTGATGGCCACTCTTCCGATCACAACGAAGAAATGCCCCAAGAAAGCCAGCGTCTCGACCAGCTCGTTCCAGAATCGTACCGTTGCCTGTCCGATCCGGGCAAAGGCATCATACCACTGCCGTCCGCGGATGGGCTCACGCCCCAGAACCGCCACGGTCGCGGCTTGCATCAGGGTCTTTTGTCCTTTGGTCCCGGCGGTCACGTCCCAACTGGACGCCGGACTCAAACCCCGCTTGATCGCGCGCGCCAAAAGATAAGCGCCAGATGTGTCCATCTCGGATACGGCGCTCATATCATAATCGACATGCGAATATTGCAGGTGACAGACCGCATCGGCGAGACAGCCATCAAGTTTACCCGCTTGCCGGATGGTCCAATCCCCCGCCGGGCGGACGGTCAGGACATCATCAACGATGTCGAGGATAAACGCGTCTTTTGTATCTGTCGCATTTGCCAACATGTTGCGCAGGGTGCAAAGCCCGAAGCGGAACGTCAACCCGAAGAATGGTGCCTGCGTGTCAATTACTGCTCAATATCGTGCTGTCGCTTATCCAACACGCGGAACATTTCGGATCTCGCGATCTGCTGTCAATCATGTCGATGTTGTGCAGGTAACGCTGCAGGACGGCTCGGCGGTTGGGCGCGGCGAATGTCGGCCCTATGCGCGTTATGGAGACACGGTTGAATCCGTGTTGGCGCAGTTGCGGGGTGTAGCAAACTTGCCGCTCGTGGAAGCTCTGACGGCCCTGCCCGCCGGACCTGCGCAGAATGCCCTAGATTGCGCCGCGCTGGACCTAGAGGCCAAACGCTCCGGCCAAAGTGTATGGCAGCTTTTGGAAATCACACCCCCTCGTGCCCGCGAAACGGCATTCACCATCTCTTGGAACCCTGTGGAACAGATGATCCGTGACGCGCAGGCCGCGAAACAACACACGCTCTTAAAGCTAAAAATCGGCGATAAGGGTCTGGCGGGTGTGCAAGCCGTCGCCGCCGCGCGACCCGATGCCAGATTGATCGTGGATGCCAATGAGGCGCTGCAGCCCCAAGAGCTGCCAGCATTTCTAGACGGCCTAACTGGGTTGAACATCGCGCTGATCGAGCAACCCTTGCCTGCTGGGCATGAGGTCACCCTGCCCCTGTCGAACATCCCGATCTGCGCGGATGAAGGCCTGCACACGCAAGACGACCTCGAACAGCTCTGGGAACAGGGCTACCGCGCCGTGAACGTCAAACTGGATAAATGTGGCGGCTTACGCGCGGGTGTCGACCTCATGCGCGCAGCAAAGACACAAGGGTTCCTCGTCATGGCCGGTTGTATGGTCGGCAGCTCGCTCGCCATGGCCCCCATGATGGTGGCAGAGAGCTTGTGCGATATCATTGATCTGGACGGACCACTCTTACTGGCAAAAGATATTGCAGGGGGTCTAAGATATAATGGCGCCGAGGTTTTCCCGCCGACGCCAGAGTTTTGGGGTTAGGACGTTTCTTCGGCCCGGCGTTCTGACATATCCCGTGCAGCGTCCTGACGGACCCGTTGCCCAAAGACATCCGTAACAGATTTCAGCGCCGCGATCTCAGCATCCAAGGCTGCGATATCAGCAGCATCAGCATTCGCCGTCTTGGCGAATAGCGCAGAAGCTTCACGAGACGCGAGAAGCGCTTGCTCTAGGCTGGCGAGCTCTTTGCGTAGATTGCGTTTTGCCGGGACCATTTCAAAATAGACCTCTGCGGCCTTGGTTGTCTGGCTAACGTGATTGGCGGCATAGAGAATGTCTGCTTTGACAACAGAAGCTGGCAGTTCTTGCTCCGCATATTTGACATCGGTATCACGCAGGTCGCGTTCTTGTAGACCGTTCAGCAAAACGGACGCGGCGGACTGCATCCGCTTGCGCGAAGATTTCGGCGCAAACCCTCGAGACGTAAAGGCCGCATAGAGGCGAGAGGCTGCGCGTTGCACAACATTCTTCTCTGCAACCGTTTCTGTCTTTGCGGCAGGGACAGCCATATCCGTCATATCGACGGTCGCACATCCGCTAACCAATAGAGTCGCTGCTGTCACAGCGATAACGCCAATGCGCATATTTGATCCTCGTTTGGATCCCCACACCACAATGGCATGCATCCGAAATTCGTTCTCTTTGATAACAGACTTGTTTTAAAGAAAGCCTGAACACCCGCCCCACAAATTTTAATCTATGTTGTGGGTGTCAGCTTTCAAGTGTGATCCGCATCAAATTGCGTGACGAAACGGTAATCAACCCGCGAATAGCGGGGCAATCCACGTTTTATATATCCCCATAACAAGGACCAGTCCCATGAAGATTGGGGCCACCCATTTGACAAAAAACAGGATAAAGCGACCCAAGGATTCCCCAGGTCCAGAAAGCTGCTCATCCACAATCGCGGCATTCAAACGCCAGCCCGTGAACAGAACAATTAAGAGCGCGGAGAGCGGTGCCAAGATCGGACCCGCCAGTTTCCCATCGATAAAGCCAAAGAAGTCACTCGAGAAAAGCGAGCCCAGACCCAAAACGGTTATCGCGCCACCTGTCAGCCATGCGGCCAAGCTTTTCTTGATTTTGAACTTCTCGGCCACCCAAGCGACCGAAGGTTCCAGCAGCGACACGGACGAAGTAATCGCGGCAAAGAAGGCAAGGAAGAAGAAACACGCGCCAATAATCATGCCGCCCGGAACGCTGGCCATCGCTGTTGGCAGTGCTTGGAAGAACAGTCCCGTGCCCGAAGCCACAACGACTTCACCCGCTTCATTATAAGTCTGCAGATTATTTGCGAAATAGATCGGGAAGATCATCAAGCCCGCGGTGATCGCGACCAGCGTATCGACAAGACTGACGGTCACAGCGGATTTCGGAATACTGACATCCTTCGGCAAATAAGAGCCATAGGTAATCATAATCGCGTTACCAATCCCGATCGAGAAACAGGCTTGGCCCAAAGCGGACTGCGCAACCTCTGGCGTGATTTTGCTGAAATCAGGGGTAAACATAAAGCTGAAGGCTTCTGACGTGCCGCCTGCATCAATCGAACTAATCACGGAATAAGCCGCGAGTGCGATGAGGAGGAGGAAGAAGATTGGCATCAGCAAGCGTGCCGCCAGCTCGATCCCCTTGTTCACGCCCCTCGCGACGAGCCAACTCGTCACCAAAGCGAAGAAGAGGAAATAGCCGATAATGGACATTGGGTTCGCTTCGACCAAAACCGCGCCCGTCTTCTCATCTGTTTTGCCGACAATACCGTCCCAGACAGCTGTCACGCCCTCGGCGCTCATGCCTGCGAATTCTCCGAAGACGAATTTCGGAATATAGGCCAGCACCCAAGCCGCCACGACGCAATAGAATGATACAATCAGGAAGGACGCCGCCATACCGAACCAAGCGCCTGAACTCCACGCTTTCGTGACGCCGCTTCGCTCGGCCAAATCATCGTTAGAGCGGACCGCCGAGGCAGCATTACCTGCGCGGCCGATCATATATTCGCTCATCAAAACTGGGATGCCGACAAAGACGATACAGGCCAGATAGATCAGCAGGAACGCTGCCCCGCCATTCGTGCCCAATTCTGCCGAGAACCGCCAAAGATTGCCGAGACCGACAGAACTACCCACAGCTGCCATGATAAAGGCAAAGCGAGAGGACCATTGTGCCGTCCCGCGTTCCATTGGAATTGATGCCATGATGATCCCCTTGCCTCGTCTCTGCTCATACGAGCTATCTTAGCTCTCTGATACTGGGCGGGACTAAGGAATCAAGCGTGGGGTTTATTCCGTCTGGGGTGCGGAACTCGCATAAACTATATCTTAGGTTGTATATTTTACAGTCACGCTATGCAGCCCCCAATGAATATCCTTCTGGCAGATGATAATGGTGCAAACCGCTTGATCGCCCGCACAATCCTAGAGCGTGCGGGACACACCGTCACGACAACGCATAATGGCGCAGGTGCCGTCGCAGCCACAAAAATCGAACAATTCGACTGTATTATCCTCGACATAATGATGCCTGTGATGGACGGGATGCGTGCCTTGCGGAAGATCCGTCGCGCGTCTGACGGAGCAAAACCCGTGCCTATCATCGCCCTCACCTCTTATCACAGCGCGGCAGATCGGCAGAGATATCTGATGGCGGGTTTTGATGCAGTTTTGTCCAAACCGCTAAAACCGGGTGATCTAGCGACAGCGCTTAGCGGAGAAAAGCCCTCACCCGTGCCTATGGTTGAAGCACAACAAAAGTCAGACAAGAACCTGCTGGACCAGCGAATTCTGGCACAGCTATCGCAGGCCGGTAATTCCGAGACACTCGACAAAATTCAAACCCGTTTTTGGTCTTCTGTAACAGAGCAATCGGAGGTGATGAAAAAGTCCCTACCCGATGCCTTGCGCGGAGACGGTGCGTTTCTCTCGCAATTTCGTCGTGCGGTTCACGGGCTGAAAGGCGCCTGCGCCTCTATGGGATTGTTACAGGCCTCGGATATTGCGCGCCGATTACAGAACGCGCCGCCCGAGGACATTCCTACGCTCATCCGAGAATTGGTAGACGCCCTACGAGAGAGCCGCGAACCCCTACAAGATGCGCTACGTCCCGCTGCGCGGCAGCTCAACACCTCGGTGTAAATGCGCTGAGAGGATGAGGCCAAATCCCGCCATCACCGCCATAATCACCGTTCCGCCATAAGAGATCAGCGGCAGTGGGACGCCGACAACCGGCGCCAGCCCCATCACCATGCCAAGATTGATAAAAATATAGAGCGTAAATGTCGTCGTCAGACCTAAGATCAGCAGCTTGGAGAACATCTCTTTGCACTGCAGGGACAGCCAAATGCAGACAGCGATTACCGCCATATAGAGACCCATTGTCGTCAACCCGCCGACCAAACCAAACTCTTCGCCAATCACGGTGAAGATAAAGTCGGTGCGGTTCTCCGGCACATATTCGCCCTGTCGCTGGGTGCCTTTCATATAGCCCTTCCCCGTAACGCCCCCACTGCCCAGTGCGATCTTTGACTGGGTGATGTGATAGCTGGCCCCCGCCGGATCGCGTGACGGATCAAGGAACGTCAGGATGCGTGACTGCTGATATTCTTTCAGCCCAAAGCGAAAGAAGAGCGGGATTGCGACAGCGGCAAATAAAGATGCAAAGCCGATCACGCGCCAATTTATTCCCGCCAGAAAGACAATCGCCACGCCCGTCGCACCCAAAAGCAAGGTTGTGCCCAAATCTGGCTGTCGCAAGATCAAGGCCATCGGCATGGCGAGCAGGATCAACCCGCCCACTAACCCCGTGATATGGGACACACGCCAATCTGAAAGATCGTGATAATACCGTGCAAGTGCCAAGACGATGGCCGGCTTCATGATTTCTGACGGCTGCAACCGCGTCACGCCAAGGTCGAGCCAACGCTGCGATCCATTAATCGTGACGCCCGCGACTTCGACACCCATCAACAAGATCAGGGCAAGCGCATAGGCGGGATAAGCCAGTTGATACCAGACACGAATATCGGTCATCGCAATGGCCAGCATCAGACCGCCCGCAAGGATAATCCGCGTGCCGTGCTGAAACGCACCATGCGCCCAGACACCTTCTGTCGCGGCCAAAATCATCATAACCCCGACAGTTCCGACGACCATCACCAGCGCGGGCAGGAGCCAGTTAATCTCATAGAGCTTACTGATTAGATTGCGGACCAATCCGGGTCGCATCGTCTTAACGCTCAACATTAGCGTAAAGCCCCTGTCTCCAGCGGTGTGCCAAGTTGCGCTTGTCCCAAACCGTCGCGGCGCAGCGCCTCGCCGAGGACGGCGCGTGTAATGTCGGCGGCACGTTTGGAACCTGATCCGCCATGCTCGACAATCGTGCCAACCGCAAAGCGGGGTTTGTCATAAGGTGCAAAGCCGACAAAAATCGAATGATCGCGGAGTTTCCACGGGAGCTTTTCATTCTTGCGCACACCCGTCGCACGCTCAGAAGCGCTAATTCCGCGGACTTGTCCCGTGCCCGTTTTGCCCGCCATCTGCACAGATTTCAGACCATCGTCGCGTCCAAACGGATAAGGCCTGTAAGCCGTGCCGCGTTCTTCCGACGTGACCGCCCACATCGCATCGCGGACATAGGCCAGATGTTTCGGGTCAAAATCCAGCGGCGCAAAAGGCTCAATCTCTTCGCCAATCACGAGGCGCGGGGTCACGGCCTCTCGCATATTGGCCAATCGCGCGGCCATCACACCGAGCTGTAACGGGGTCGCAAGCACAAAGCCCTGCCCGATTGAAGCATTGAGCGTGTCGCCCATACGCCAGCCCGTTCCCAGACGCGCTTGTTTCCATTGTGCGTCCGGCACAATTCCCGAAATACCGCCGCCGACACCGATCGGATAGGTCTCGCCCAGCCCAAGTCGTCGCGCCACATCGGCGATTTTATCAATGCCGACCTTCTGTGAAATGTCGTAAAAATAAGTATCGCAACTATGCTTTAGCGCGTCGCGCATGTTCATCTTGCCGTGGCCTTGACGTTTCCAACAATGGAACGTTCGATTTCCGAGCCGTAGCTTACCGAGACAGAAAATTTCATCGTCTGGATCGATCAAATTCGATTCCAGCGCGGCCAGCATCACCGCCATTTTGAACGTCGAGGCTGGCGGATACCCACCTGCAATCGCTTTGTTATATTGCGGGCGCTTTGGATCACTGTTCAGCGCATCCATATCGCGCTGCGTTAGGCCCGATACGAAGAGGTTCGCATCAAAGCTTGGCATGGACAGCAGCGTACGCAGCTCGCCCGTCAGGACATCAATCACGACGATCCCGCCGGAATCATCGCCCTCGTCTTCTGTGGCAAATTGCTTGGCCGCAAATTCTTGCAGCTCTGCATCCAAAGTCAGCCAGACATCCCGCCCCGGCACGGCGCGAGTTTCGGGATCTGGCCATTCCCGCACGATCCGCCCGCGTGCATTGACCTCGACTTTCAGGCGACCTGACTCGCCGCGCAAAGTGGATTCCTGTGAAGCCTCAACACCCGTTTTGCCAATCCGGAATGTTGGCTGGCGTAGCAACGGGTCATCGTCGCGGGCAATGTCACGATCTCCGGCTCGCCCGACATACCCCAAGATATGGGAAAACACGCCATTTTCGGGATAGGCACGGCCCTGCCCCGCCTCTGACACGACCCCTGGCAAAGCGTGCAAACGCATGTTCAGCGCCGAAAATGTCGCCCAATCCAGATTGTCGTCAATCAGGATCGGGACGAATTTCGGATTTTGTTTCACGTCTTGGAGAATGCGTTTACGTTTACGGTCTGAAAGCGGCAAGATACGCCCGACCCGGTCCAACGTTTTGTCCATATCCGGTGTGCGTTCCGGGATCATCACCAAGCGAAAGTTCTGGCGATTGCGCGCAAGCGGACGTCCATGACGGTCACGGATTTCGCCGCGCTCTGGCAGAAGCATGTTGTAGTTAAAGCGGTTGTTGTCGGACAACATCTGGTAGTTTTCAGCTTCAATTACCTGCAACTGATACAGCCGTGCCCCGAGGACGCCGAACACGCCCAAACCGCCCGCACCCAGCATGGCCGTTCGGCGCGTGATCGTGCCTTTATCAGCAGCTGAGGATGTTGGAGCCGTCGACATGCCTACCGACCCCATTGCTCGCTGGAACCTGTCGCGCCCGCAAGCCGGTTCCGGATAATCAGAAGAAAAGGTAAAATGGCCGTCGCCAGTAAAATTTGTCGGAGGATAGCCACAACATCTGCGGGCACACCGAAAACGAACTGACCGCTGGCGTAAAGCAGAACTGCCGCCAATCCTGCCAAAACGAACCACGCCAGCAAGGCACGCAAAAATGCGAAAGGCATGTTCCGGATTTCAGGCCGCAACAGCGCAAAGCCAAGGACATAGATCAACGCCCATTGCCCCAGCACGCCGCCTGTTGCCCAATCTGTAAACAGACCTGCGATAAACACGCCTGCGACAGAGATTGGCCCATTTGCACGGCGCGGCCAGAGCAAGATGACGAGTAGCGGCACAAAACCAAAGCCCGCCGACGTATTGAAGACATTCAAACTCAGGACAGACATTGCCCCTGTGATAAGAAGCACAAGCCCCGCGAGGATTGCGAGGCGCGGACTACGCTGTACGGATTGCAGATCGTGGAAGGTCACGGCGCGCCGCCCGCATCGGCCAACGCTGCTTCTTCTGCTTCTTCCTGCTCACTGGGGGCAGTGACCGCTTCGAAGGGCGAGACCCAGACCCAATCAAGCGCCGCCCCGCGCGTTGCCAGCGCGACCCGCAAATTCCCGTCTTCGCCTTTTATGACCTCACCAACGTGTAAGCCTCGCGGCAAAGCACCGTCATCGCCAGAGGAAATCACGCGGTCACCAACTTGCCAATCCTTGCGCTGACTCACAAAGGCCAGCTTTGGACGCGCCGTGTTATCACCTGCCAAAATTGCCGTCGCGCCAGACCGAACAGAGGCCACGGCAATACGGCTATTCAGATCAGATAGGCGCAAGACACGCGTCGAATTTTGCCCGACATTGATGACGTGACCGACAAGGCCCTCTGTCGAGAGCACAGGGTTTCCGCGTGTGACGCCATCAGCTTTGCCAACATTCAACAAGAGTGACCGCACGAAGGGCCCATCCGTTTCACCGACAGCCCGCGCCGCGATCTTCCGAAGCGGGATATCCGTCTGCGCATCCACGCCGAGGATGGCCTCATACCTTGCAACCTTCATCGCGAGGTTTTCATACCGCGCTTGGCGTTCACGCAAGACGGCGAGTTCGGCTTTCAATTCTGCGTTCGTTTCAAAAACGTGGGAGCGCTCGCTTAGGCCTGCAAAGAGACCTTCTGTGGCGCGAATAGGTCGGGAGAAAAGCGAGGCTATGGGTGTGACGGCGTCCTGCGCGGCTGTGCCGAAGGCTGTGGAATTTCCCGCCATGCCGCGATTGACACTCATCAACAGGCTGGAGGCCAAAATGGCGAAGATCAGTGCGATCCGCGTCCAACCGCTATTGGGACGATCCAGGCGGTTCATGCGGCCATCCCCTTCTCGCAAGGGCGTTCGAGGTTTGGGCTAGACGCCGGCTTCCAGAACGCCTTTCCATTTCTTGAGATTTTCGACAACCGTGCCAGATCCACGCACAACGCAGGACAGCGGATCATCCGCGATAGACACAGGCAAGCCTGTCCGCTCGCGCAGTTCCGAATCCAGATTACGCAGCAAGGCCCCGCCGCCCGTCAGCATGATGCCTTTATCGACAATATCCGCCGCGAGTTCTGGTGGCGTCGCTTCGAGCGCCAGTTTCACGGCCTCAACGATTTGCTCGACGGGCTCTTCCAAGCTCTCGGCGATCATGGCTTCGTTGATGTTGATCTCACGCGGGACGCCGTTCATCAGGTCGCGACCTTTGATCTGGACCGTCATGCCTTCGCCGTCTTCCGGCATCATGGCCGAGCCGATTTCTTTTTTCACGCGCTCTGCGCTCATCTCGCCCAGCAAGAGGTTCGTTGTGCGGCGGACATATTGGATGATGCTATCGTCCATTTTATCGCCACCTACGCGCACGGAACGCGAGTAGACCATCCCGTCGAGCGACAACACAGCGATCTCTGTGGTCCCGCCGCCGATATCGACGACCATAGAGCCGGAGGGCTCGTGGATCGGCAAACCCGCGCCGAGAGCCGCTGCCATCGGTTCATAGATGATGAAGACCTTGGAGGCACCCGCCTGTTCAGCGGATTGGTAAATCGCGCGCTTCTCCACGGCTGTCGCGCCAGCTGGCACACAGATCACGACCTTCGTCCGACCTTTGAAAAGCTTGCGTGTATTCACCTTCTGGATGAAATGCTTGATCATCGCCTCGGCGACTTCGAAATCCGCAATCACGCCGTCCTTCATGGGGCGGATGGCCTCGATGTTGCCGGGCGTCCGGCCCAGCATCATGCGCGCATCTTCGCCGACGGCATGAACGACCTTGCGGCCATTGCGGATGGAATAGGCGACGACGGAGGGTTCGTTCAGAACAACATCCCGACCCTTGGCATAAATCAGCGTGTTGGCCGTGCCGAGATCAATGGCGATGTCGGATGAAAATCGGTCGAAGAATGACATGGACAGTCCGGTGTGGCGAAAACCTGCGACGTCAAACGTCGGTCACAGCCCTCGAATTATTTAAATGAATCAGTTGTTACCGATATTCCTATCAATAGTCATTATTAGCCTTGAGCTAATTTGCAAGCGATCATGCCCGTAAAAGGCGAATTTCACTGCGATTTTCTTTGCTCTGCGAGTGTAGACGTGGCCAGCTTTCTGCGGGCTAGATAGCTAGCGATAAAGGCGACAACGGCAATCGCCGCAAAGAGTAGCCCCAGCAGGCTGCCCGACAGGCCGGAAATAAGCCCTTGGCTCAAGAGTGCTATAATCACGATTTTCGGAATAATCCCGATCGTTGTTCCCGCCGTGAACTGCGCGAATTTTATACCTGAAACACCTGCGGCAAGATTGACGAGCAGCGCCGGACCCGTTGGAACAAGGCGAACGGCAAGGCTGGTCATGAAGCCATTGCGTTGCACCGCGCGCGAGAGCTTTCGCACCAAATCCGCATCGATCCGCGCCAAGCGGTCCGCACCCAGCTTTTTACCAATGCCAAAGCCCACCACAGCTGAGAGCAAACTCCCCATCCATGACACCAAACTGCCTAGCCAAGGACCAAAGGTCACGATCGCCGCTGTAACCAACATCCATTGCGGCGCCCCGATAAAGGCCAGCGCGACAAACAAAAAAAGCGTCAATGGAATGGCCCATTCAGATTGTCGAAAACCACTCAACCAAGAGATAAGCTCGTCTTGGCTGACGCCAAAAATCTGCTTCGCCAGCAGGAGAAGCACCACGGGAAGAACGATACCGATGCACAGCCAGATGATCGTTTTACGGTTCAAAACGAGAGGCCTTTGATATCGGCCAAGACTGCGTCCTGTGCGGCTTGGTCCAGCAATGGCTGTCCTTTTGGGGGCTGATTGCGAAACCAGGTTAGCTGTCGTTTCGCAAAGCGGCGGCTCTCACGCTTGGCGTCCTCTATCGCATCAGTCAAAGACTGTAAGCCACTGAAATACAAATAGAGTTGACGCAGACCGATGGCTTTCATGACAGGCAGGCTGTCATCATAGCCTTTGGCCAACACGGCCTCGGCCTCGACTAAACCGCCCTCTCTTAGCATCTCATCATATCGTGCATTTATCCGTGCATAGAGGTTTTCCCGCGGCGGGGTCAGCACACAAAACCTTGTAAAGCGTGACGGGATAACGGGGTGCGTATCGGCCTGCCAAACCGAGAGCGGCGTTCCCGTCGCGCGCGCCACGCAAATGATCCGCATAAGGCGCTGTGGATCATCGCCTACCACGCGCGCAGCTGCTATCGGGTCCAAGCGTTCGGCCAAAGCACGAATGGATGTAATACCCTGCGTATCGTAGAGCGCCTGCGTGTCATCAAAAACATCCTGTGGCACAGGCGGGATGTCCGCCAACCCTTGTAACAGCGCCCGAAAATAGAGCCCCGTCCCACCGACGAGAACTGGCACGACATCTCGGCCCAAACAATCAAGGATCTGCGGCTCAACATCGCGCAGCCACTTGCCCGTTGAATATCGCGTCTCGCCCGCAACATGCCCGAACAAATGATGCGGGATGCCCTCCATCTCTTCTGGCGTAGGTCGCGCTGAGAGGATTCGCAGGTCAGCATAGACTTGCAAGGCATCAGCATTGATGATCTCCCCGCCCACAGCCTTTGCGACTTTCAACGCATAGGCGCTCTTGCCGCTGGCCGTTGGCCCTGCGATACAAATCACCGGTTTCATGTTTGCGAGAATCCCATGTCGAATACGGTCATAGACCGCATCATCACGCTTGTCCTGCCAGAAGCGGATGCTCAACACTTACAATCTGCACAGGACTGCCTCGGATTGCAGCCCTCGCGCGTTCTGGCCGAGGGTCGCGCGGTAGAGGGCCACACCGCCCTGCCCGACAGTCATAGCGCAATGGCAGCCCTGGATGCCGCTGGTCTGCAAGTCGATGTGGCGGTCACACCCATCGCCAATCGCCGTAAATCGCTCTTGATTTGCGATATGGACTCCACGTTGATCGGACAGGAGTGCATTGATGAGCTGGCGGATTTCGCAGGCGTGAAAGCGCGCGTGAGTGAGATCACAGAACGGGCGATGCGCGGGGAGATCGGCTTTGATGGCGCGTTGAAAGAGCGAGTCGGATTGCTGGCGGGGCTGCCCCTATCCAACCTACAAGCGTGTTTCGAAGAACGGATCACGGTCAATCCCGGCGCCAAGACTCTCTGTGCGACAATGAAAGCGCATGGCGCAAAAACCATGATCGTCTCGGGCGGGTTCACCTTCTTCTCTCGTCGCATCGCAGAGGCCTGCGGGTTCGAAACGCACCAAGCTAACATCCTACTAGAAGACGGAGATCACCTCTCTGGAACTGTCGCAGAACCGATCCTCGGCCGCGACGCGAAATTAAAGGCGATGCTAGCGGCTGTGGACGCACCCGAAAATGCGGTCGCCATTGGGGACGGCGCGAACGATCTCGCTATGATCGAAGCGTCAGGACTAGGCGTGGCTTATTACGCTAAACCCGCTGTCGCAGCAGCCGCCGGATGCGCAATCCGGTTTACAGACCTCCGCACAGCCCTGTTTTACCAAGGCTTTTCTGAGGGCGAGTTTACTGAATCTGGCTAGCTGTTGGCGTCCAGCGCATAGAATACATAGTTCCCGCCACGATTGACGAGGATTGTAACAGGTTCATCCGACTCGGAGGCCTTGTTCATCTGCTCTTCGAACTCGGCGGGTGTTGTGATCTTCTCAAACCCGACTTCTTCGATGATGTCGCCTTTGAGGATTTTTCCGCTGGCCGTGGCGCGCTTGCCGACTTTGACAACACGAACACCTTTAATCGAAGCATTGATCCGGTTCCGCTCGCGCACATCCTCGGACAGCGCTTCGACAGAAATTCCCGCGACGGAGCGTTCGGCATTACCGGCCTCAACCTCGCGGCGGACTTTCTCTTCGTCAGTCACCTCTTCTTTCAGGCGTTCGATATCAACCGTCAGCGTCATGCGCTTGCGCTTGCGCAAGATTTCGATTTCCAACGGCTGACCAATCGGGGCATCCGCGATACGCCGTGAGAGAAGGCGCGAGGAATCTAGTGGCTTACCACCCATGGAAAGGATCAGATCGCCAACTTGCAAACCGCCTTTATCGGCGGGGCTATCCTTCACGACGCGATTGACAATGGCGCCTTGCGCTTTGTCAAGGCCGTAGCTCTTGGCCAGCGCATTATCGACAGCCTGCGGGCGCACACCCAGATAGCCGCGACGTGTCTCGCCATATTCGATCAGCTGCCCCGCGATAGATTGCGCGAGCTCTGCCGGAACGGAAAAGCTGATGCCGACGCTATAGCCTGTGGGCGAGAGGATCGCCGTGTTCACGCCGATGACCTCGCCGTCCATATTGAACAGCGGCCCGCCAGAGTTACCCCGGTTGATCGCGACATCCGTCTGGATGAAATCATCATAATTGCCCGAGGAAATATCGCGGTTACGCGCAGAGATAATGCCTGCCGCGACAGAGCCGGAATAACCAAACGGGTTACCAATCGCGATGACCCATTCGCCGACTTCTGCCGTGTCGCTATCGCCCCATTCGACGAAAGCTTGTTCCGTGCCGGTATCGATTTTCAGCACAGCAATATCGGTGGCGGGGTCGCGACCAATCAGCTCAGCCTCGAATGTGTCGCCATTCGGGAATGTCACCTCGATCAGGTCGGCATCTTCGATGACGTGATTATTCGTGACGATGTGGCCCGCCGCGTCGATAACAAAACCGGAACCAAGTGATTTGCTGACCCGACCATCGCGATCTCGTCCGCCGCCAAAGAAGTCATTGAACCGCTCTAGGGGTGAGCCTTCTTCGAACGCTGGTGCTTCCGACGTATCGATCTCAATCGTCTGCGCGGTGGAGATATTGACCACCGCGGGCGAGAGGCGTTTCGTCAGTTCTGTAAACCCGTCCGGCACACCCCGCGCATCCGCATATTGCGGCAGGGCCAAGCTGCCCAAGCTGAGTGCGAGAATGACGGCGGAGGTACGAAGCAGTTTCATAAGATCACCCTAACGCGATTACGGCGATTGCCAAGGGCGAGCGCGCTTACAATCGCGTCAGATTGGCTTAGCCGCCTGCGACTTTTACGCCCCACACCAGCAAGGTCATGCCAAGGAAGACACTCACCAAGCCGACGTGATGCAAAGCGCGGTCTTCCGTTGTCTCCAACATCTGCCGGATGAACCCTCGCATTTGCGACGGGATCACGGCCCAGATCAGACCTTCGAGCAGAATAAAGCCGCCAAGGGCGATGAGGCCAATGGCGGCAGGTGTCATCAGATAGACCTAGCGGCGGCCGCCATACCCTTTTTGGCTATCGAGATAACCGAGGAAGTCACTCTCGGGCGACAGGACATAAGTCGTGCTGCCCAGAAGGCCTTTTTCATAGGCCTGCATGGAGCGATAAAAAGCGAAGAATTCTGGGTCGAGGTTATAGGCCTCGGCATAGATCGCGTTCCGTTTCTGGTCGCCCTCACCGCGGATGATTTCCGCATCACGTCGCGCATTGGCGAGTAAGATTTCGACTTCCTTGTCGGCTTCCGCTGTAATCGTCCGCTTCTCACGTTCACCTTCACCGCGCTTTTCGGCAGACTGCTCCTGACGGTCAGCTGCCATCCGATCAAATACCTTCTCCGCGTTTTCTTGCGGTAAGTCGGCACGCTTAATCCGAACATCTTCAATGATGAGACCGAACTTACCGGTCGACGCACGTGAATTGGCACGCACCTCAATTGCGTTCATCAGACTAGCGCGTTGGCCAGAGATGATTTCCTGCGACTCGACGCCACCGAGGATATCTCGGATCAGGGAGTCGAGGACGTTTTTGAGCTGCTGCTCCGCCTGACGACGCGTATTAAACGCCTCATAGAAGGACTGCACATCCGTAATGCGGTAACGAATGAACGCATCGACGAGCAGACGTTCTTGGTCAGATGCCAAAATCGGCTGGGCCTGCAGATCCAGTACAAGGTTCTTACGATCATAGAACCGCACATTCTCAATGAACGGCACTTTGAATTTCAGACCGGCGTTCGGCTTTTCACCAAATTCATTTTCAGCCCGAACGGGTTCACCAAAGCGTAAGACGAGCGATTGCTGGTCCTCTTTGACCGTATAGAAAGCCTGCGACAGGATAACGAATGCGATCAGACCAATGACCGCGATGCTAATGAGCTTATTCTGGTTCATTGTCCGGCTCCTTTACGGTTCAACTGGTCGAGCGGTAGATACGGGACAACGCCCGAGCCTCCGTCACCATCCAGCACGATCTTCTCAGCATCCTGATAGACCTTTTCCATCGTCTCCAGATACATGCGCTGGCGCGTCACAACCGGAGCTTGGCGATATTCGTCATAGATCAGCTTAAAGCGCTGCGCCTCACCTTCGGCATCGGCGATCACGCGGTCGCGATAGCCTTCGGCTTCTTGTATCAGCTTTGCTGCTGTACCTTCGGCCTCTAGCACTTGCGTATTGCGATAGGCGCGGGCTTCGTTGATGGCGCGTTCGGCTTCTTGTTGCGCGTTCACAACGTCGAGGAAATCATCTTCGACATCTGCTGGCGGATCCGTTTTCTGGAACTGCACATCGTTGATCAGCACACCGGCTTCATATTCATCGAGAAGCGCTTGCAGACGTTCTGCGACTTCGCCACCAAATTGCTGACGGCCCGTCGTGATGATGGGGTCCAGCTCGTTTTTGCCGATAATTTCGCGCACAACGGACTCGGCCGCTGATTTCACGAGATCGTCGGGTTGGTCGACTTTGAAGAGATAGCTCTCCAAATCCTTGATGACCCAAAGAACGGCGAAGTTGATGTCCACGATATTCTCGTCACCCGTCAGCATCAGCGACTCGGCATCACTGCGGACGCCAACCAGTGTTTCGCGCTGGGACGTGACATCGACGATGCGCTTTGTCTCAATCGGGGCGGGCAGCTTGAAATGTAGACCCGGTCCGGCGTCGCGAACATAATCGCCAAAGCGAAGGATCACAGCTTGCTGGTTACCCTGAACAGTGAAAACCATCGTGAAGAGCAAAAACGCCAGTGGCACGAGAATGAACAGCCATTTCGGCAACTTCACATCGGGCATTTGCGGCGTACCGCCGCCCCCGCCACCGCCGCCGCCATTCCGGCCGCGCGTTTTGAAAATATCCGAGACATTATCTCGCGACGGTCGGCCGCTCGGTTTCGGACGTTGTGGCGGTTTATTGCCCCACGGCGAGTTACCGCCGCCGTTTCCATTACTTCCACCGCCGGGCTTATTGCCCCAGGGACTATTATTATCCGCCATGTCGTCTCCGGTATTCATTTAGATGTCATGTGGCGCGCACGCCGACCCGTTTCAAGACCATACGTGTCAGGCGCGACTAGGTATTGCGCACATATGTCACAAAGCTGCAAGGATAGTCGTCTTTTGGACCTTTATCTTGGCGCTTTCGGTCCGTTTGGCGCCAGACCTTCGGATCGATCTTTGGGAAATACGCATCGCCAGACACGTCGGCCTCAACATGAGTCACATAGAGCCGGTCCAGATACGGCAAGAGCGTCGTGTAGAGTTGCGCCCCGCCGATCAACATGATCTCTTCACCACCGCGAAGGCCTGCCAGTTCATAGCCCCGCCCAATCATGGCGTGCAGATCGGTAAAGACTTCCGCCTTTTTCGCCGCGTAATTCGCATTGCGCGTTAGCACGAGGTTCGGGCGTCCGGGGAGCGGGAACGGCAGGCTTTCCCATGTCTTGCGGCCCATGAGGCACGGCTTGCCAAGGGTCACGCGTTTGAAATGCTGCAAGTCTGATGACAGACGCCACGGCAGATCACCTTCCTGCCCAATCACACCAGATCGATCCATGGCAACAATGGCAGAGAATTTTGGATTCGTGGACATGGCGCGAGGCCTAACCTAAGCCCTATGCCTATGTCGAGTTATTCAAAAGTCACATCTGGGCGTTTCAGCCTACCGATCATGACGCTGATCTATGTCGCGTTAATCCCGTTCATCAACTGGTCCTTCACGTGGGCGCCTATGTGGGAAGTGCTGCCCGGATGGGCGTTCAATCCCGTAACCATTGTGACAGGGCTGGTCCTTGTTGTGCGAGATTTTGCCCAGCGCGAGATCGGGCATTATGTGTTGATTGCCATGGGCGTCGCGCTGATCCTGACCGCGATTGCCGCGGGGCCTGAATTGGCACTGGCCAGTGGCGGCGCCTTCGCGATTGCAGAGCTGGTCGATTGGACGCTCTTCACCTTCACGAAATACCGCCTGTCGACGCGCGTATTGCTATCCTCCGCGATCGCTGCGCCGCTTGATACGACAATCTTTCTTTATGGGGCAGAATTCATCCGGCCAGATCAGCTAACCGGGCCAAATATCACAATGAGTATTATCGGCAAGATGCTCGGCGCGGTCGTCATTTGGTGGATTGTGCGCGTTCGGTTCGAACACCCTACTCCTGAAACAACTCAAGCGCCCCCGCCGTCATAGACTGCACACCCAGCTTCAGCGCAGGTTCGGGCTGTGGCGCGAAAAACGGCGAGTGATTGCCCGGCGGCATGTCACCCTTCCCGTCCTGCGCGGCTTGATATTTCTTCGCATCAACGCCGCCCGTCCAGAAAATCAGCGTCGGGATGGATCGGTCCGCACGGTGGAATTGCGAGAAATCCTCACCGCCCATACTCGGCGGGCGCTCGACGACTTTCTCTTCACCAATTGACGCACCAATTGCGCCCATCACGCGGGCTGTCATTTCGGGGTCATTGAAAGTCGAGGGCGTGTAATCGCTCTCCATCGAAATCTCCGGCATCAGCTCTTCCGGCAAACCCGCAGACAGCGCTTGCGAAATCGCAATCCGCTCGATCCCATCCAACAGCGTTTTGCGCACGTCATCATCATAGGACCGCACGGTCAGAAGCAGCTTCGCCTCATCTGGAATAATGTTGTGCTTATAGCCCGCATTGAACGAACCAACCGTCACGACACCCGCTTGTAGTGGGTTCACTTCACGCGACACCAAAGTCTGTAGCGCGTTCACGATTTGCGCGCCGATGACGATGGGGTCTTTGCCCATATGCGGCGCAGAGCCATGCGCGCCGACGCCTTTGATGGTGATGTCGACACTATCCACATTCGCCAGCGCATAGCCGGAGGTATAGGCAATCGTACCCGCTGGATCCCAGCCAGATGTATGCGTCGCGAGGACGTAATCCGGCTTTGGATAATCCGTGTAGAGGTCATCTTCCAGCATCGCGATCGCGCCGAGGCCGATCTCTTCCGCCGGTTGACCGATTAGAACCAGCGTCCCCGACCACTCATCTTTGCGCTCGACCAACTGTCGCGCCGCCCCGACAAGGATCGCCATATGGCTGTCATGGGCGCAGGCATGCATGACCGGCGCGTCCTTACCCGTATGGTCCGTGCCCATGGCTTGGCTTTCATATGGCAGACCGGTTTTTTCTTCGAGCGGAAGCGCGTCAGTATCTGCGCGCAACATGACCGTTGGTCCGTCGCCGTTCTCCATGACGGCCACGACGCCGTAGCCGCCCACACCCGGCAGGACCTCGCCCACATCCTTTTTGACCTTTGCCTTCACCCACGCATCGCCGACATTCTCTGTCACATCAAAGCCCAGTGATTTTAGCTCTTTCGCCAAACGCGCAGAGGTCTCCTTCTCTTTCAAAGAGAGCTCAGGATTCTCGTGAAAATACTCATACAGATCGACCACGTAATCATGGTCCGCCGCGACAGATTTCGTCAGGTCTGGATCAGCCGCAAAGGCCGGCGTGGCAAGCGCGGCGAAGATGGCGGCGGTAGCGAGGAATTTGGTCATGGGTCTCTCCTGTTACAGTTTTGCTGGCGCAAAACGGGAGACGACGCAAGGGAAGACCCGCCTGTGGGGTTAAACCGCGACCTTCCCCGCGATGTGCGGATGCGCTTTGTAGCCGAGGATTTTGATGTCCCCATAGGT
>CAYPWW010000033.1:0-25075 GCA_964414555.1 uncultured Algimonas sp. | reverse complement strand
GCCCATTTGGAATGACCTGCCATGGGAATGCCTCTTATAATCCGTGGTTGAGAGCGGCTTTAGCGCTCGCACTCAACCGTAGCAAGGCGTGCCCTCGGCTTTCGCGTCCGATGTTAGAGGCAGGCCTAACCCTGCAAGACGGGGGACGGTTCAGACATCTCAGAAAGGATGCCTTTGATATAAGCGGGGCGCAGACCCAAGCCAGCCCCAATTTCCATCAACATCTCGATCTCTTCGCGGGCGACGTCTCCATCACTGGCGGCGATGAGATAGACGGCCTGAACAATCATTTCCTTGCCAGAATCGTTCAGCAGGCCTGAGACTTGCGTCGCGACGGCGAGCGCATCTTCTGGACTATCCTTGGCATCGCGAATGGCTTCATCGACATCATTGCGCGAAAATTCCCGCGCGCAAATGCGGTTCACAACGTCGAAAATTGCGTCTTTTTCTTCTGGCTCGATGATGCCATCCGCCCAGGCCATGCGCGTGAGAATTTTCATCGTCGCGGTTTCAAATTCCGCGCGGATTTCACCGCTGTCCGCGTTGGCATCCAGCACGCCCTCGACGAAAGTCGCGTTGCAAGACTTGCACTCCACGTAGGGCGGATATTCCTTCAGTGGGATCAGCGGGATGAAATAGAGGTGAAACCACTGCTTGGCGCGGCGCTTATCAAAATTGCGGGTCTGCTGGCATTGGGGACAGCCAAAAGTCCCCGTGTCGAGTGTCTTACGCGTCGATTTCGTTCCAAAAATAATCATTTTACTCTCCCCCTTATAAGCTCACGCTAGAGCTAAGACAGGGATGAGTCAAAATTACGCCTTATGCGGCTTCTTGTGGAACAGGCTCTGTATCCGCCAATTGCCCGCCCAAACGAATAGGTTCCACTCGTGTGGCGAGTCCATTTGCGCCCGTTTCGACATAGACGCCGCAGAGCGTGCCTGCGCCTGTCGCTGGCGTAAAACGACCCCCACGCATTTTGGTCGTGAAACGCCGGATCGGTTCTTCGACTTCCATACCAATGACAGAATTATAATCGCCGCACATGCCTGCGTCTGTTTGGTAAGCTGTGCCCTCTGGCAGGATCCGCGCGTCGCCCGTAGGCACATGCTGATGCGTGCCGACGACAAGGCTCGCCCGACCATCACAGAAATAACCCATGGCGTTTTTCTCTGACGTGGCTTCAGCATGGACATCGACGATGGTGGCGTCCGCAACAGCGCCCAGCGGCGCGAGCGCCAGTTCGCGCTCGACCGCGTGGAAAGCATTGTCCAGCGGGTCCATAAACACACTGCCCAACACATTCACGACGTGAAGCGTATAGCCCTTGATATTATAGACCCCTGCCCCGCGCCCCGGCGTCGTGCCGAGCGGATAGTTACAAGGCCGAATGATCCGAGGTTCATTGTCGATAACCGTGATACCTTGGGCTTGATCGAAGGTGTGATTACCGAGCGTCAACACATCTGCACCTGCCTCGAACAGCTCCTCAGCCGTAGCGCGGGTGATGCCAAATCCGCCGGCCGCATTTTCAGCATTGATGACGACAGCATCCAAGCCCAGCCGTCCGCGCAGACCGGGCAAGTGGCGCGTCACGGCACGGCGTCCGGCCTTGCCGACAACATCCCCGAAGAAAGCGAGTTTCATGTGAAAGTCCTATATCCGTCCGGCGTGAGGATCCCGTCCAGCCGCGCATCATGCGGGTCGGTTGGGATTTGCGCCACCTCTTGCCCTGCATAGGCCACACCGCAAGCGAAAACATCCGTTTTGCGACGCGGAGCCGCCCCCCGCAAAGCCTGAATGGTCCGGTCGTAATAACCCCCGCCATAGCCCAGACGCGTGCCGTCTGGCGTGAAGGCCAAAAGCGGGACAAGGATCAACTGTGGAACCATGACATCTCCGTCCAGCGGCGCCGGCACACCCGCGAGGTCCATGCGCAAAACCGTGTCCGGCGTCCAGCGACGAAAGGTGAGCGGCGCGGCTTTACGCGTAACCACGGGCAGGCACAGCTCTCGCCCCTCCGCGTGCAAGCGGTGCAGTAACGGGCGAATATCGACTTCCGTTCCGATGGGCCAATAGGCGGCGATGGGCGACTGATTAAGGGCCACTGGCAGCGCCGCAATCGGCGTCGCGTCTTGCGCGCAGATCTTGCGACGTGCGCGGGCGCTCTGGCGAGCAGCGGTCTTGTCGGGGACACGGGTGGACATGCCCCACCTTAGGCACAACCAAAGCGCCTGCCTAGAACTTGCGCACGTAAGACAGGGTAAAGCCCGTCAATGTGTCGGTGACGATGCCGCCGTCATCACCGTCCTCATCAAAATCGATAACCGAATATGTGTCGAAGCGGACACCGTCCCGCTTTTTCCCACCAAACATATATTGTCCCCCCACACCCAGCGACAGGCCTTTAAAAGCTTCATGCCCGTAGCGAGTATCAAACGTCCGGCCATCTCTCGTGGTGAAGCTACTATCATAACCTGCCACGGCATAGCCTGCTTTGAGATGTAAATTGGCGCTCTCACCGAGTGGCAATTTGGCAAGACCATAGGCGCCCAGCAAATAGTCTGTCCGGAAACGATCTGTCTCACCAAATTCATTGCTGACCTCACGTTCGCCTAAGCCGATTTGCCCTTCGACTTCGACGGCGAGAAAACGGTTAAGATCAACCCCGCCACGCACGCTTAGGATGGTCGCGTAGCTGTCATCGAAACTATCTGGATTGGAGAGGCCTAGGCCAACGGTGGCGTAGGGATCTGCCGCCTCGGCAGGCGCGGCGAGGGCAAGGACCAGAGTGATCGAAAGAAGGGAAAGAAGCTGTGTTTTATATGTCATGCCCGAACGCTAGGGCGCGGGGCAGGCGTCGACAAATCAACGGCCGTTTCGGTCTGCATCAAATTATTACGCGTTGTAACACGCTGTGTAACATCTCGACATATTGCCCGAGCGATCTGGGGAAACCTACTTCGGCAGCGGCGTCATCTGCTCAGTTTCCGCTTTTTCGAACAGATCATAGCGCAAGTGGTCCGGCGACAGGCCGGGTTGTGTGCCAAGAAAGTTGCCGCAGAAATCATCATAGAGCCGGATAGATTCCATGACGCCGTTGCGCATCAAGGTCAGTTTTAGACTCACGGAAGTCGTGCAGCCGCCCGGCTGGCCCTGCACGCGCGCGAGCTGTCGCAAATACGTGTCGAGCCCTTCAGCTTGGTCCAAACTCAGCGGCGCCGTCTGCCCGTCATAAACAACGCGATCAGCGGTTAGGGTCAAACTCTCGGACGAAGAATGAAAACAGCCCTGCGCGTCATATCCAATCGTCAGCATCGCGCCGTTCTGTAAATTCACGACTGAAAAATCCGTCACATCAACGGGCGCAGGCTTCGCGCTAGCGGCGGTCAGTAGAAATAAAGCAGCAATGGCGAGAGGCCTGATCATAGACCCAGTCTGCACAAAACACGCGCAAAGGCGAGTGAAGCTTTTGTGAGGGGTTGTGGGATTGCCTGGTTTGGCGGCACCACGCAATTGGGGTTGGCTGGCGGCCAATTGCAAATATCATCAGTTGGCCGGCAGCGAACCGCCATAGGGTGCTACGCGCCCGAAATAAGGTGACGGCCACCACACGCTCCGTGGGGGCTTAAGAATCCTCGTGAACCAAAAGTTCAGGTGGGCGCCGGAATTACGCAAACCACGGTCTACGCAGAGCCAGCTCCCTAAGGATAGATTAAGGTCCGGTGGATTAGTGCCACTCACGCAAGCTGCAGCGAACCGTCGAGCGTTATGTGGGCGAGACAGCGCCTGCGCGCAAGGGCGCAATCAGCCAGACAGTTTCCCTGCCAGCTTTTCGATCCGTGTGGCGGCTTTTTGCAGGGCTTTCGCGGCGGCGGCTTCAGTTTTGATACTGGCAGCTGTGGCGGCGTCACGTTCCCGGCGCAGGTCCTTGGCGCGGCTATCGACGCGCTTGTCGATATTTGCGGCCGTGTCTTCCATCTCGTCCATCAGGGTGATCCCTGCCATGACGAGCAGGCGCAAATCACCGATCTGGCCAAATTGGTTCGCCATCTCTGCGACGCGATCATCCAACCGTTGGCCGAGGCGCAGCAGGCGTTCTTCCTCGCCGTCCTCACACCCCATGGCGTAGTGACGGCCGTTAATATCTAGATTGACCTTGCCCATGACCTAGCCCCCCATCGCAGCGGTGAATTCCGTGATGGCCCGTTCCAGCTCGGCCTCAGTCTGAGTGGCCAAGCGGTTGAACTCTGCTTCGCGCGATTGAAAGCTGGCGGCGCGGTCCTGTGCCTCGGCGCTGACCTTATCCAGCTCAGCGGCGAGTTTGGCGCGGTCTTCGCGAAAGGCGTCATGGTCTTGGCTAGCCAGCTCAAGTGTGCGGATTCGACCCAGAATCGGTGAGAGCGCTCGCTCGAGCGAATCAACGGCCGTATCAAGAGCCGCCGCAGAAGATTTGATGTCAGCGCTGTCATTCATATGTTTCGCCTCACAGTCTGAATTATTTACCTAAATGGCCCGCAAATTGCTGGAGAACAAGCGGATTTTATTGACAGTGCGGTAAGGCGGGACCATGCGGAGCCCACAACTCGCACGGCTTTATAGACAGTATTATGACCCTACGGATTGGTATTAATGGCTTTGGACGGATCGGGCGACTGGTGGCTCGTGCGCTTGTCGAATATGATATCACCGACATAGAGCTGGTCGCGATCAACTCTCCGGGTGCAATTGAGACCAGCGCGCACCTGCTCCGTTATGACAGTGTGCATGGGCGTTTTGGCCATGACGTCGCTGTTGAGGACGGAACAATCACCTGTGGTGGCAAGACCGTCGCCATGTCCCATGAGCGCGACCCCGGTGCTGTGGATTGGGGCGGCATGGGCGTCGACATTGTCATGGAATGTACGGGTATTTTCCGCTCCAAAGAGGCTGTCCAGCCCCATTTGAAAGCCGGCGCGAAAGCCGTGCTGATCTCGGCCCCGGGTCAGGATGTTGACCAAACCATCGTTTACGGCGTGAACCATGATCGCCTCGGTCCCGAGGATACGGTCGTGTCTTGCGCGTCCTGCACAACGAATTGCCTTGCCCCTGTCGCCAAAGTCCTGATGGACAGTGTCGGCATCCAGCGCGGATTTATGACGACGGTCCATTCCTACACGCAGGATCAGCGCATCCTCGATAACTCCCACAAAGACCTGTACCGCGCGCGGGCGGCAGGACTGAACATGATCCCGACGAGCACGGGCGCGGCCAAGGCTGTCGGCCTCGTCATTCCAGAACTCGCGGGGCGGCTGTCGGGCTCTGCTGTGCGTGTGCCGACCGCGAATGTGTCCATGGTCGATCTGGCATTCCAACCGCTTATGAAAACAACGGCGGAAGAGGTGAACGGCTTTATGCAAGAAGCCGCCAAGGGTCCGATGAAAGGCGTCATCTGCTATTCCGAAAATCCGCTCGTTAGCTCAGATTTGAATCATGATCCGAATAGTGCGACTTTTGCCTCGCTCCTGACAAAGGTCCTCGACGGCGATCTGGTCAAGATCATCGCGTGGTATGATAATGAGTGGGGCTTCGCCAACCGCATGATCGACGTCAGCCGCGTCATGGGTGAACAACTTCAAAAGAAGAGCCAATAAAATGGATTTCAAACGCCTCAAAGGCACACGTCTCAAAGGTAAAACCGCCGTCGTGCGCGTGGATTTCAACGTGCCGCGCCATGCGGATGGGTCGATTTCTGACGATACGCGGATCCGCGCGGCCTTGCCGACGATCCAACATCTACAAAAAAAGGGCGCGAAGGTCGTCCTGCTCTCGCACTTCGGACGACCCAAGGGCGAAGTGGATGAGGCCCTCAGCCTGAAATTCCTTGTCGAGCCGCTGGCCAATGCGCTGGAGACGCCAGTGCTCTTCGTCAAAGACCTGAATCATAACATCGTCGCGACGATGGACGCGGGCGATATCGTCTTGTTGGAAAACACGCGTTTCCACGCGGGCGAGACAAAGAATGACGCCGCGCTGGCCAAGGATTTCTCAGAATTTGGCGATCTGTTCGTCATGGATGCCTTCTCCGCCGCGCACCGCGCACATGCGTCCAGCGTTGGCATCGCCGCGAATCTGCCCGCCTATGCCGGCCTCGCGATGGAACGGGAGCTGGATCACCTCGCCCAAGCGCTGGATCATCCGAAATCCCCTGTCATGGCGATTGTCGGCGGCGCGAAAGTTTCGACGAAGATCGACCTGCTAGAAAATCTCGTCACCAAGCTCGACACGCTCGTGATTGGCGGCGGCATGGCGAACACATTCTTGTTCGCACAAGGCCACAAAGTTGGAGCCTCATTATGTGAGCCCGACCTAAAGCCAAAGGCATTGGATATCCTCAAGGCCGCCAAAAAAGCCAAGTGCAAGATTATCCTGCCCATCGATGTCGTTGTCGCAAAAGAATTTAAGGCCCATGCTGACAGCCGTGTCTGTGGCTTAGACGCAGTGAAATCCAAAGAGATGATCCTCGACGCCGGACCCGACACGGTCAGTGCGATCTTGGACGCGATGGAAACCAGCAAGACCCTGATCTGGAACGGTCCGCTCGGCGCGTTTGAAATGTCGCCCTTTGATACCTCTACCGTCGAATGCGCGAAATATGCCGCAAAGCTATGCGGTCAGGACAAAGTCATCGCCGTCGCCGGCGGAGGCGACACCGTCGCCGCCCTCGCGCTGGCCGATGTTGTCGATCATTTTACATTCGTCTCTACGGCGGGTGGGGCCTTCCTCGAATGGATGGAAGGCAAACCCCTGCCCGGCGTGGATATTCTCAAACCCTAACTCTCACCTTTCTGCGGAGCCCATCATGGATCTCGAAGCCCTGAATAAAATCGCCGTCGCCATGGTTGAACCCGGCACAGGTATCCTCGCTGCGGATGAAAGCCACGGCACCATCGGCAAGCGTTTCGACTCGATTGGCGTCGAAAATACGGAAACCAACCGTCGGGATTGGCGCGAGATGTTGTTCCGGACGCAACCCGCCATGCGCGACCATATCAGCGGTGTTATCCTGTTTGATGAAACCATCCGCCAAAGCGCGGCGGACGGCACACCCTTCGTCAAACTGATGCAAGAGGCAGGCGCCATTCCCGGCATTAAAGTCGACAAAGGCATCACCCCTCTGGCCGGTCGTCCCGGCGAGACGATCACGCAAGGCCTCGACGGTCTGCGCGAGCGTCTGGCAGAATATTACGAGTTGGGTGCGCGCTTTGCCAAATGGCGGGCTGTCATCGAAATTTCTCATCCTGATCAATATGTCGGGGCCACACCGACGCGCGGTGGAATCAAAGCCAACACACACGCGCTGGGCCGTTATGCGGCGCTCTGTCAGGAAGCTGGCATCGTGCCCATCGTCGAGCCGGAAATCCTGATGGGCGGGCATCACAGTGTAGAGCGCTGTCACGAGGTCACAGAGAAGACGCTAAACTCGCTCTTCACCGAGCTTTATGAGCAAGGCGTCGCGCTGGAAGGCACCATCTTGAAACCGAACATGGTCGTCGCGGGCAAACTCTGCGCGCAACAGCCGACCCGTGAAGAAATCGCCGAACGCACGATCAAAGTGCTGAAAGACACCGTGCCCTCTGCTGTGCCGGGCATTGCGTTCCTGTCGGGTGGACAAGAGAATGAAGAGGCGACACGCAACCTCGACATGATGAATAAAATCGGCGGCTTCCCATGGAAGCTGACCTATAGTTTCGGACGCGCACTGCAACAATCAGCGCTCTTTGCTTGGAAAGGTAAGACCGAGAATTACGACGCCGCGCAGACCGCGTTTAATCATCGCGCACGTATGAACGGTCTCGCCTCCAAAGGCGAGTGGAGCGCAAAAATTGATGACGAGGTGGACGCGTAGCTTAGGCGCGCCGCTTAAACGGCAGCAAGAGACTCCACAATAAACCGGACGGCTGATCCGATTGATACTCGGACAGCCCAAGGGTCAGCTGACCCTCTGGTTGGGCCGTAAAGCTGCGAAAGATCCTGTCCCACCAGCTTACGGAAAATCCGTAATTCGAGTTTGTCTCGCGCTCTTTCGTAGAATGGTGAATACGATGGAGTTCCGGTGTTATCAGGATCAGGCGCAAGGGCTTTTCCACCGCTGGCAAAATGCGGATATTTGCGTGATTAAATAAAGCAAATCCGTTAAGCGTAATTTCGAAAATAATGACGGCTAAGGGTGGTGCGCCCAGTGCGATCACGACGGCCATTTTATACAGCATAGACAGTACGATCTCGATCGGATGAAACCGTAAGCCTGTCGATGCATCCAAATCGCGATCCACATGATGCACCTGATGCAACCGCCAAAGAATCGGAAATTTGTGTGAGGCGACATGTTGCCAATAAATCGCGAGATCCAGTAAGATGACCGACGCTAGACCTGTAATCCACGCTGGAATTTGAAGGTAATTAAATAACCCAATCCCATTTTCTTGCGCCCATAACGCAGCCCCAACCGCGATAATCGGGAACAGGATACGCAGCGCCACTGTATCAACGACAACCATACCGAAATTCGTCAGCCAGCGACGCCCGCGCGGCTGGGTCCGCGTTTTTTCTGGGATCATCGCCTCTGCCACACTCATCAAAATGAGCACGCCGAGGAAAACACTTAATCTGGCCGTCGTTTCCGTCATGGAAGGCGGCGTAGCAAAACCACGCGGTCGCGGCCATCGGCGGGTACAGCAAAACCGAGCTGCGACTGTCCTGCCGAAACGCGCTCCACCGTCCCGCGCGAGAGCGGACCGCCCGCAACGGGATCAAACCAGTGCACATCCCACGTACCCTCTGGCAAAGTCAGATTTCCAGTCCCACCTTCGATGAGATAGAGCGCAAGAATATCTTCGTTGCCAAAACAAAAGCTGTCCGGCCGGTCAATCACACCGCCGCAGGGTTCCATATTCCACCACGGCAAATAATCGTCGAAAAACGTCAAAGCCACCCGCGTCTGTTGCCACAGATTTTCGCGCGTGCGCCAATCTTCCGTTGTCAGATCATTGCTAGGAAAGCGTGCGCCAAAATACCATTCAACGCCTGCGCCGCCTGCAAATAAATGCCCCCAGAGTGCATAACGGCGTAAGCTGTCATGACGTGGGTCCATCGCATCGGGTTTCGCCCCGGTATGCCACATGCCAATCTCATCCATCGTGATGAGCCATGGCTGGCCCGTCTCTTTTGACTGCGAGAGCCAATCCTTTGTAGCAGCCGGAACGCGCCGACGATCACTGACCTGAAAGCTAAGACCATCAAGTTCTGGCAGACCCAAGAGCGGTCCGGCGATCTCGGTTTTATCCGCAGGCTCGGAATGGGTGTGCAGCACGATCGGGTGATCATAGGGGTCCGACTCACGGATGAAACGGATCATGTCGCGGCGCTGATTATCCGTCTGGCCTTCGGGTCGCCAGAACACCGGTCCGTTCTCCTCGCCAATATTCCATATCAACGCAGGATGATGGCCGAAGCGGGCAATTAATTCGCGCAAATAGAGCTGGCGCGTTTCGCCCGTTTCGCCGCCATCCATCGCAAGTTCATTCTCGGTTTCTTGCAGCACGATATGCAAGGTGATGCCTTTGGCCTGCATATGGTCAAAGACGATGTGCCACTGATCCAACTTTGAGACATCAAACCGGGTCATGTCGGTGGGGTCCGCAAAGGGCCAAACATCTTTGCCATCCCCGTCAATATTAAACGTCAGGAAATAGACAGCATTCATACCCTGATCAGAAAGGTAATTAACGGCACCGATAATACCTTTGCCTTTGCCACCTTGCCAGCTTGGGTCATCGGCCTGCCAGTCGAGGATATGCGGCGTATATTGGTGGACTGCGGCGCCCGCTTTTGACTCCCCCTCACGATCAGCCACGCCGATACGATAGGTCGCGTCAAAGCCATCATAGGCGAGAAAATTTTCTGGCGAATTCGCGCCGCCTTTTAGGAACCATGTCCCGTCGGAAAAGCGCAGATAACGTCCGTCACGGCGCAAGACGGGTACGACAAACTCGGGCGCGACATTTATTTGTCCGGTCGTGCGGTCTAATGGCGCGTTCATCTCGGCTGTCCAGGTCCAAACGCCCTGCGCGGGGGGTGTGAATTTCACGCGCCAAATGCGGCCTGCTGTCGCGCTGGTCTCTGCCGCCGCGCCATCGCCTGCGAAATAGCCCCGCACAGGAATGAGGGTTTCGCCCTGACGAAAATTCACGGTCAGGGCGTAGGTTGTGAAGGGGTTGGGGGTCGCGTCTTCCGCGGTCTCAGGCCCAATAAAATCGAGTGTGACATGCCGCGTATTAAACCCCTGCGGGGATGGCGCATCAGTCTGTACCGTAGGGACGCAGGCAACCAGAAAGAGCGTGAGAATTAGATATAAAAATCTCACGGGCGATTGCGCCCATGCGCATCGTGGCTTTCCACCCACTCATCCGCGGCAATTGCGGTAGAGAGCGAAATATCTCCCGCCAGCACCGTTGCCGCCACAATCTCGATCAGGCGTTCAACCTTGCCCGACCCATAGCAATCCAACATCTCTAAACACTCGCGCTGCGTCGCCAATCCCGTGCCGCCGCCATAGGTTGCCACGATCAGCGAAGGCAAAGTCACCGACCAATAGAGGTCACCATTATCACGTAACTCCAGATAGGTCAGGCTGGCTTGGCTTTCTGCGACATTGGCCGCGTCTTGGCCTGTCGCGATGAATAGCGCGGCCAAACCATTCGCAGCATGGACACCATTGGACGCTGTGCCCGCATGCATCCCGCCCAAGATCGAGACCTGGCGCATACGATAGACGTCGCGCGTGTCAGCGCGTGTCATCTCGCGCAGGAGATCGCGCGGCAAAACAACTTCTGCCACGACCCGCGCGCCACGCGAATGGATTGTATTTAATTGGCTGTGCTTTTTATCCGTATCGATCGCTCCCGACAGCGTATAGCGGATCGGTGTTGCACCATATTCGCGCATTATCCATTTGCAGGCCGCGTCCGTCGCCTTGCCGCACATATTCTGCCCCGCCGCATCGCCCGTCGTGAAATTAAATCGCGTATAATGCATTTTCGACAGGCCATAATGTTCGATATGCGAGAGCTTCCCAGAGCGCGTCGTGGCTTCTGCCGCCGCGCGCACACCGTCCAGATTTTCGCGCAGCCACCGTCCGAATTGCCGCGCGTCGCGGGCATCATTGAAATGAAAGACGGGCGCACGCTGCATGAAGCGCTCGACAATCGTCGTCTTCACCCCGCCCGCAGCAGAGACAATCCGCATCCCACGTGAGTAGCTGGCGACCAGTGTGCCTTCCGTTGTCGCCAGAGGAACATAGACGTCGCCCGTCACATGTTCCCCGTCGACGCGCAAAGGCCCCGCCAGCCCAATCGGCACCTGTGCCGCGCCAATCGGGTTTTCCACATTACCGGGCAGTTGCGCCGGATCTTGGGTCGTCTTTGGAACATGATGCAGCGCCTGCCCCGTCTGTGCCGCGATAAAATTATGTCGGGTGGCAATAGCCTCAGGCGTGAAATTATCCTCACGACTGCGCGGGATTTTGGGAGACGATGAGGATCCGGATTTTTGGGTCATAGACGAACCCTAACGCATCGCACCCGTTTGACAATGCACGCGGGGTGGCAGACTGTTGGGACAGGGGGACTGTGATGGAAAAGCGACAGCGACAAATTTCGACAAAGCAAGTCTCGACGGGACAACGCGCCGCCTATGGCGTCGGCACAGGAATTGTCGCGATCAAGAACATGCTGTTCCATTTCTTTTTTATCTATTTCTACGACAATGTGGTGGGTGTCGGCGAAGGGTGGATCATCGCTGCGACGACCATCGCAATCTTTTTCGATGCGGTCTCGGACCCTCTCATGGGGCAAGTTTCAGATAATTTCCGGTCCAAAGCTTGGGGTCGACGGCATTTATTCATGGCGCTAGGGATCGTACCAACCGTCATAGGACTGGTCGCGCTCTTCTCGCCACCAGCTGGCATTGCGGGCGCCGGGGCCTTTGCTTGGATGCTCGGTTTTCTCTTGCTTGTGCGTTTGGGACTCACGATCTACGACGTGCCTTATCGGTCTTTAGGCGCAGAGCTTTCGACGGATTATGATGAGCGGACCTCGATCGTGGCATGGCGCGAATTTTTCACAAATTTCTTCTCCATCCTCGTTTTTATTATCGGCTTGATTTTGTTTTTTCCCGAACGTCCTGGGCTAGAGGAAGGCCTACTTTACCGCGCGGGCTATACGCCATTCGTTGTGACGATGTGCGGGATCGGCGCGATCTTTGCGGTTCTGTCAACCGCGATAACGCGCCGCAAAGTTGAGGCCATCCGCCCCGCCTATATCAACGATGCGCCCAAGCGTTGGACGGCGGTACTTGGCGATTTCGGGACAGCCTTCTCGCTGCGCCCTTTCGTCTGGCTCTGCGCGGGCTATTGTCTGATGCTAATTATTTATGCCTTTGGGTCCGCAATTTCCTTTTATGTCGGAGGCTATCTCTGGCGATTTTCGAGTGTGGAAAAAGCGCTCTTCGCGGTTGTACCACTTCTCGCGCTTCTGCCTGCGGTTCTCCTGACAACGGCTTTGTCCAAACGCATGGGCAAAAAACGCACCGTCGTGATTATGTCGATCCTCATGCTGGTGGGGTATACAGTGCCCTATATCGGCTATCTGACCGGCACCGCGCCCGCCATTGGGACGGGGGCGTTATTGGGATATGCCGTAGGCTTTCACCTCTTGGGGTTTTCGGGGTTGGTCGGCATTTTGATCCTGTCCAATTCTATGATGGCAGATGTCGTGGACCTATTGGAGACAAAAACGGGCCGTCGCCAAGAAGGCTTGCTCGCTTCGAGTTTTTCATTTGCACAGAAACTGACCTTTGTGGTCGGCTCCAACATCGTGCTGATCGCTTTTATGTTCACAGGTTCACCGGATGGCTTACAACCGGGCGAAGTGCCAGAGACTTTACTTAACGGCTTGGCCTGGATCAGTTTGATCGTCCCGCTCGTTTTTGCCGTCGCAGGGATTTTTAGCTACTCAAGATATCGCCTGACTCGAGCAGAGGTAACGGCACTGCAGTCATCTAATTAAACAACAGCGCGGCCAGTCGGCGTTTTTGCACCCGATTATTTCCGAATTGCGAGGCCAGAAAAATAGCGCGACGGCGATAGAGCTGGGCGTCGCAATCATAAGTAAATCCAAAGCCCCCGTGAAATTGGATAGATCGATCTGCCGCAAATGACAACGCATTGACACTCGCGATTTTGGCCATGCGGACAGCGATTTCACCCTCGCCTTGCCGCGCAAAACTATGTGCCGCCGCATAGAGCAGAGAGCGAGCTTTCTCATATCCAACATAGGCATCGACCGTAGGATGCTTCAGCGCTTGGTAAGACCCAATTAGCTTGCCGAATTGTTTGCGCGTTTTTAGATAATCGACGGTGTAATCGATACAGGCCTTCGTCGCGCCGACCATCTCTGCCGCAGCTAGAAGGTTAGCGGCGAGGTCGATCTGCTCAAGCGTTGCGAGCGCTTTGTCTGGATCGAGCGGCGTTGCGATCAGGCCGTCTAAATCGAGTGCATAGCTCCGCTTTGTCTCATCAATCAGGGTTTCTCGGCGCTGGGCATCCGCGGGAATCGCGGATGTTTCAATAAGAAAGAGGTTCAGCACGCCGTCCAGTTTGGCCGAAACAATCACAACATCAGCAACGTCGAGATTTTGCACAAACAGCTTTTGCCCCGACAAGACATAGCAGCCAACTTTCGGTGTCGCTGTTGCAGAAATTTGTGTCAGATCGCTCGAGCCATTTAATTCTGACAGCGCCAAGGTGGCTGCCATGCCTTGAGCAATACGCGGCA
Organism: uncultured Algimonas sp.; assembly: GCA_964414555.1. Lineage (GTDB taxonomy): Bacteria > Pseudomonadota > Alphaproteobacteria > Caulobacterales > Maricaulaceae > Litorimonas. The sequence continues at coordinate 11,204 of CAYPWW010000033.1, read as the reverse complement.
GGTAAGCGCGTTTCTGTGCCTCGGTGCCGCCCGCTAAAATCGCTTGCGCGGCCAAAGTCGTCGCAAATAACGGCCCGCCCATCAGTGTCCGACCCATTTGTTCTACGACAGGGACGGCCTCTGCGAGGGAGAGGCCAACGCCGCCAAATTCTTCGGGAATCGCGATGCCCAGCCAGCCCAATTCGCCCAGTTGTGCCCAGTCCTCAGGCGTGTGACCACGCGCATCCGTCAGCTGCGCCCGCACACGGTCCATGGGCGAGAGGTCGCGGCAGACGCTCTCTGCCACATCCATGAGTTCGACTTGTTCTTCGGTGATGCCGAGGGTTCCGAGCTCCATCTCAATAGCTCTTTGGCAGGCCGAGGACATGTTCCCCGATGATGTTGCGTTGGATTTGCGACGTACCGCCACCAATGGTCGCGGAAAATGCATTCAAATAAGAGCGGTGCCACCAGCCCTGATCCACGGCATTTTCATCGCCAATATAATAACCCGCCTTGGTACCTTGCAAAGACAGTGCGTATTGATTGAGCTCGCGCGCTAGTTCCGTCTTTGTCAGCTTTGACATCAGCGGTAGGCCCGCCGGATTGTCCCGTGTCAGCGGCGCAATCTTCGCGCGCTGATGGTTCAGATTTGTCGCCTGCACATCCATGATGAAGTCAATTAATTGATCTTGGATGACGGGATCTTCCATCGCGCCTGTATCACGCGCAAGGTTCAAAATTTCCAGCGGATCAGGTTCTGTGATGGAATAGCCACCTGCCTGCCCACCGCGCGCGCCGCGTTCATATTCCAGCGTCTGCATCGCGATTTTCCAACCCTCGCCTTCGCGACCCATGAGGCCATCGGCAGGTATACGCGCATCTTCAAAAAATGTCTGCGTAAAGCCATGTTCGCCCGTCAATTTTCGGATCTTCGTCGTCGAAATTCCCGGTACATCCATCGGCGTCAGAATAAATGACAGCCCCGCATATTTATTCGGTGCGTCCGGGTTCGTCCGCGCCAGCAGGATCATATACTTCCCAAAATGGCCATGGGTCGTCCAAATCTTCGAGCCATTCAAAATATAATCATCGCCGTCGCGCACAGCTTTTAATTGCGCATTTCCAAGATCAGACCCGTTCTCTGGCTCACTAAAGCCCTGACACCAAATATCTTCGGCGGAGAGAATTCCACGAATATATTTTTTCTTCTGTGCCTCTGTACCGATATCAAGAATGAGCGGGCCTGCCCAAGAGAGGCCAATCGTGTTCATCATGATCGGCACATTATGTTTGAACATAATTTTCGTGGCTGCGGCTTGATGCGCGTCTGTCAGACCTCCGCCGCCATATTCCGCAGGCCAAGCCGCGCCCAAGAAACCCGCTTCATAGACGGCACGTTGCCAATCCCGCAAAAATTCAAACTGCTCATCCGTGCCGACTTCCATAAAGGTCAGAGGTAGCATGAAAGGAACATCCCGCGGCGTATTTTCCGCGAACCACGCATCTGCTTTTGCAGCAAAATCTTCGATAGATATCATGATGTCTAGCCTTTACCTAAGGCGGCTTCTAGGCGAGTGGCCACAGCATCCAAACGATCGGCGACGGAGGGGCTCGACCCTTCCGCACCGACAATCATATTGACGAGCTGTTCGACGAGGCGTGTCGCATTGCCTTTGCCGGAATTAATTAAAAGGCTCGTCGCGCCAAAATCTAGCGCGCCGAAAAAGATGTCGCGTAATACCCGCACATCTAGGCTGGCCGCGATTTCTCCGCTGGCTTGGCCCTCGTTGATAATACTGTCGAAAATCGCGACATATTCGCGGTTCATGCGGTGATGATCACTGCCCGTATACTCAGACAGGCTGGACGTTAGCAGCGGTAGCATCTCCACCACCCGCCGATCCGCGATAAGCAAATCAAGATGGTTGCGCGCCAGACCTTCGAGCTTGCGCCGGACCCGACGCCGGCCTGCTACGCCGGCCCGTGCGCGGTCAGAGAGCCGGGCGTAAAAGTCCGAAATTACGGCCCGCGCCAGCGCATCCTTATTTTCAAAATAGGTATAGAGCGTGCCATCCGCGACCCCAGCAGCGCGCGCGATCATCGCCATCGTCGTGCCGGAATAGCCATAGGCGATAAACATCTCACGCGCGGCGGAGACAATCGCGTCTTCGCGCAGGCGCACACGGGATTGGCGGGTTTGGTTCGCTGGACGAGGCGTAGACGACGCTTTCATAGACGTCGGACCCTTTTCAGACGTAGACAAGGCATCGAGACCGATGGATGCTTTTGCGCTCTCATTCGGCCCCGATGCCATGTCGGTCGCTCTCCCCGCGATTTGTGCTCTCAGCGCAAACTTGACTCGTTCCGACTGAAGCCTATTCAATTTTTACAACGTAAGCCTCACCGAACCGCCACGTCAAGCTAACACGACAGACCCGACATGCGACACACTGTAAACATTGCTGGCGCGAGTGGATATTGGGGCGAGAGCGCCATGGCGACCCCGCAATTGCTAGGCGCGCATTTACGCGGCGAGGTACGGCTGGATTATATCGTCTATGATTATCTGGCCGAAATCACGATGAGCATTTTGGCGCGCGCCAAAGCCAAAGCGCCGGACACGGGCGGTTATGCAACGGATTTCGTAACCGCCGTGATCGCCCCGCATTTACGCGACATTGCACAATCTGGGGTGAAAATTATTTCCAATGCAGGCGGCGTAAACCCGGTCGCTTGCGGTACGGCTGTGCGCGCTCTGATCGCAAAGGCCGGGCTGGACCTGCGCGTCGCCGTTATCACAGGCGATGACCGGATGGAGACGTTGGACACGCAAGCCACAGATATGTTCACGGGGGCACCCTTCCCGCCCCGTGACACCGTGCAATCGGCAAATGCCTATCTGGGTGCATTTCCGATTGCCAAAGCCTTGGGCGCGGGCGCGGATATCATTATCACTGGCCGCGTCGTGGACAGCGCCGTGACCTTGGGCGCGTGCATCCATGAATTTGGCTGGAACGAGACCGATTGGGACGCGCTCGCCAGCGGGTCGCTCTGCGGACATATTCTGGAATGTGGACCACAAGCCACGGGTGGCAATTTCACCGATTGGGATGACGTGCCCAATATCGCCAATATCGGCTATCCCATCGCGGAGGTCAGCGAAGACGGGTCCTTCATTGTAACGAAGGCCCCCAACACAGGCGGGCGCGTCAGCGTCGGCACGGTCAGCGAACAGATGCTCTATGAGATCGGCGATCCGCAGAGCTATCTCCTGCCGGATGTGAGCTGTGATTTCTCCGAGGTCGCGATCACGCGAATGGGCGAAGATCGCGTCCATGTCAGCCCCGCCAAAGGCCGCCCCGCACCCACAGATTACAAGACCTGCTTGACCTATGTAGACGGCTTTCGCGCGGGCCAATATGTGAGCTTTATCGGTACAGGCGCTCGCGCCAAAGCCGCGCGATTTGGAGAAGCCGTCATTGCGCGCGCACAAGACGTCTTGCGCGCCTCCAACCTCGGCGGCTTCACGGAAGTTTCGCAAGAGATCATCGGCGGTGGTTCGCAAATGGGCGACATATTTGATGTGCAAGAAGTCGTCCTCAAACTCGCGGTCAGCCATGCAGAAGCCAAAGGCGTTGGCACTTTTCTAAAAGCCCTGACGGGCACTTTCCTCGCGACACCGCCGGGGGCGGCGGCCTTTACCGGCGCGGGGCGACCTCGACCCTCGCCGATCTTGCGACTTTTTTCCTATCTCACGCCCAAAGCGGATGTGGAGGTCATCCTCGATCTGGGCGAGCACAGCCTGATACATCAGGACTATATTTTCGATACCGCTCCCGCGCCAACGCGCCCCGACACACCCGCGCCCGTCTTGGCGACAGACGCATCTCTGCGCATCGAAGATCTCGCCTGGGGGCGCTCAGGCGATAAGGGCGATACGGTCAATATCGGAATCATTGCGCGGCGGGCGGACTATATGCCGGCGCTTTGGTCAGCGCTGACGGAAGATTTTATTGCACAAGTCTTTTCACATTTCCTCAGCGAGACGTCCCTAGTCACAAAATTTTATCTGCCCGGATCACATGCGATCAATTTCCATATCACGGCGGCACTGGGCGGGGGCGGCGCGGCTAGCTTGCGCAATGATGCGCAGGGCAAAGCCTATGCACAAATCCTGCTGGCGCAGAGCATCACCGTGACCGCTGAAATCGCAGAGGCGGCGCAAGCATGACCCCACAGGCCGAAGATTTTCTCGCCGAATGTGAATCGACTCAGGCGCTTTTAGAGGGGCGCGATGAAACTGTTTTCGAAACCGTCACCCTATTCAAAGGCTGGACCATTGGCGATATTATCGGGCATTTACACCTGTGGAATATCGCGGCGGACCTGACCCTGACAGACCCGGCAGCTTTTGCCACGCTTGGCGGGCAAGCCATGCAAGCGCTCGGAAACGGAGCGAGTCATCCGGAGTTTCAGCGCCAATATTTTGCCGGCCAAGCAGATGCGGATATCTTTCGCGATTGGGTGAAGTATTTCCCCGATATGACGGCGCGATTCCACGCTGCTGAACCTGATGCACGGGTGAAATGGGTCGGACCAGATATGTCCGTCGCCTCCTGCGTCATCGCCCGGCAAATGGAACACTGGGCGCACGCACAAGCGATTTTCGATGTGTTGGGCGTGGACCGAGAGAATACGGACCGTCTGAGAAACGTCGCCCATATCGGGGTGACGACATATAGCTGGTCTTTCAAAGTGCGTGGGTTGGAGCCGCCGCGTCCCAAACCTTTTGTCGAATTAATTGCGCCAACGGGCGACGTCTGGACGTGGAATGATCCGCAAGACGAAAATCGTATTTCCGGCACGGCAGAGCAGTTCTGTCAGGTCGTCACGCAATGCCGAAACGTCGGCGACACGGACTTGATCTGCACGGGCGACACCGCGCAGCATTGGATGGAAATCGCCCAGTGTTTCGCGGGCGGCGCAGAAACCCCACCCGCAAAAGGGCAACGCCATAAATCGAAAGCGAGCACATGATGGATTATTTCAAAGACAAGACCGCCTTTGTCACGGGCGCAGCGTCCGGCATTGGATTCGCTTTAACAGAGGCCCTGCTGGCCAAGGGCGCACGGGTCATGATGGCCGATGTCGATGGGCCGGGCCTCGCCGATACGATGGCAAAACAGGGCGGGGCGTCTGATTACCTCTCCTCGACCTTGTGCGATGTGCGCGATCTGAATGCCGTGCGCGACGCTGCTGCACTAACGGTGGAGACTTTCGGCAAGGTTCACATCGTGATGAATAATGCCGGTGTTGGTCTGGCCGGACGTCCAGGCCGCACCAATATGAAAGATTGGCAGTGGATCGTCGACATCAATCTGATGGGTGTCGTTTACGGCGTGGAAGTCTTCACCCCATTGATCCAAAGCCACGGCGAAGGCGGGCATATTCTCAACACGGCGTCGATGGCGGGTCACGGAACGACTGAATTTATGCCGCCTTATCATGCGACAAAGTTCGCGGTTGTCGGTTATTCCGAGAGCCTCGCGCAATCGCTCGCATCGTCGAATATCCGCGTAAGCTGTCTCTGCCCAACTTGGGTCAAATCCAATATCGCCAATGCGACACGCACGCCCCAAATTGACAAAGGCGGCAACGGGTCAATTAGCGCCGCTGTCGCAGGCGTACAGGCCCTCGTCGAAAATGGCATGGAGGCGAATGTTATGGCAGAACTGACCCTCGCGATGATGGCGGACGGCCGAATGCATGTGTTCAACGACGCGGAAGCACGCCCCATGATCGATATTCGTGCCAAAGCACTCGCCAAGGATTACGATGCGGCGTTAGCGTGGTTGAAATCTAACGCATAAAAAAGGCGACCCCGCAGAGCCGCCTCTTCAAATTAAATGCATTAGGTCTAATCCGCGAGTTTTTGCATCAGATAAACGTGCTGTAACGCCAAGCGGTTCGCTGTTTCCTTCAGATTCGCCGCCGCCGAATGGCCACCATCGATATTCTCGTAATAGAGGAAATCATGACCCTGATCTTCCATCCGCTTGGCTGCTTTACGCGCGTGTGCGGGATGGACACGGTCATCTTTGGTCGAAGTGATAAAGAAGACTTCGGGATAATCCGCGTCAGGACGGATGTTGTGATAAGGTGAAATCCGACGCAGGAACTCGTGCTCTTCCGGCTTCGTCTCGTCATCCGGATTGCCATATTCGCCCATCCAAGATGCGCCCGCCAACAGCTTGTTAAAGCGCAGCATGTCTAGCAACGGCACGGCCACGATGGCCGCGTTGAACAGGTCTGGCCGCTGGGTATACATGACACCCGTCAGCAGGCCGCCGTTCGAGCCGCCCTCAATGCCGAGATGATCGGGTGAAGTAATTTTCTTGGCAATTAAATCCTCTGCGACCGAAATAAAGTCGTCGTAGATTTTCTGGCGCTCGGTCTTCAATCCGGCCTGGTGCCATTTCGGACCATATTCCCCGCCGCCCCGAATATTGGCCAGCACATAGACGCCGCCATTTTCGAGCCAGAGCTTCCCGCGTGTCGCGGAGTAGCTGGGGTTCAGGGAAATCTCGAACCCACCATAACCATAGAGCAACGTCGGGTTTTCACCGTCCAACGCGATGTCTTTGTCATGCACAACGAAATACGGAATTTTCGTTCCATCTGTTGAGGTCGCGAAGAATTGCTCGGCCACCATGTTGGACGCATCAAACCAACTTGGCAGGGATTTCGCCGCCTGTTTTTCGCCCGTCTCCGTATTGTAGGTCCAAAGCGTATCCGGGGTCAGGAAGCTCTCGGAACTCACAAATGCGACGTCTTCTTTGTCATTTGTCGCGCCGATCGACACCGTGCCATTGGCGGGGAAGTCGAGCTGATCCGAGGTCCATTTGCTGCCGTCCCAGTCAAAGGCATAGGCGGCGCTGGTGACATCTCTCGAGATCGACAGCAGGAGTTTGGACTTCGTACCACCGACATTATTGAGCGAGGATTTTTCGTCCGGGCTGTAGACCAGCGCCACCTCATCAATGACACCATCTTTCATGAAGTCGTGAATGTCAAAGCTGACCAGATCGCCAGTTTTAAACCCGCGCCAGTCTTCGTTCAGTTGTAGCAACACCTGATCTTTGAACGAACCATACATGTTCACTTTTTCTGGAATTGGCATCGCGACGGGCGCTTGCGGAACGCCGTCTTTCACCGGAATCCACTCATATTTCGAGGTATAGAACGTCATGGAGCGCGCGTTCATGATCTCGCGCGAACCGTCGTCTAGCTCGAACGTGCCGCCCCAATAGCCGACATCCGCTTGCTCGCCGCGACCAATCTCAACCGCGTCCGTCAGCGGCGTGCCGCGTTTCCACAGCTTGGCCACCATGGGATAGCCGGAGTCGGTCATCGTGCCCTCGCCAAAGTCCACGCCAATGACGACGTGATCTTCGTCCAGCCAGCTCATGGTGCCTTTGGATTCTTCCGTGATGAAACCGTCTTCGACCCAAGTTTTTGTCTGGCTATTAAATTCGCGCCGCACGACCGCATCCTTGCCGCCATCGGACAAGTTGACGATGCACATTTCATAGGTCGGGCTGAGGCAGCTATTGCCCTTATAAACCCAGTTTTTATCCTCATCAGCCGACAGTTTGTCGAAGTCCAGAACGGTCTCCCACTGGGTTGTCTCGCCGAGATAGCTGTCCAACGTCGACTTGCGCCAAATTCCGCGGACATGGGTTTCATCCTGCCAGAAATTATGCACCTCATCATTGCGATAAGACACGTAAGGAATTTTGTCTTTCGACTGCAGGATTTCCAACGCGTCATTATAGAATGTCTGATAGCGCGGATCGGCTTTTAGGCGGTCCAGCGTCGTTTGGTTCCAGCCTTTGACCTCGTCCAGCGCGGCCTCACCCAGCACCTCTTCGAGATAGAGGTGATCTGCATCGGTCTGACCGGGCGTGTCATAGGTCATCATAGTATAAGGTCTCGGTTGGGTGGAAGGCTCAGATGGGGTTGTGGCCGTGTCGGTGCAAGCCACAAAAAACGTCGCCGCCCCCAATAAAAGTGCGGCCTTGTAAGTCGTGAGTTTCATCGCTCTCTCCTGCTTTCAATTGCGAAAGAGATAAGCGGAGTTTGCACGCAAGGGCAAGACGACATAGCGTTGCGCCATGGTCAGCCGACGACAGATTTTTGGCGCAATTCCCGCTTTGGGCGCAATCGCGTCCTGTGGGCGCGCCGCCTCGGTTGCGCAACAGCCCGGACGCGGGTGGGTCGTCAGCCAGTCTGGTAAAGCCTTGGCATCAAATTTTACAGGACGCGCCAAGCTAGAGATGCCGCGCGCCTTTAATAGCGAAGCCCCGTTTCGCATTGCGTCGATCACCAAGCTGGTCGTCGCCATGGCGATCCGCGATTGGGCGGCGGCGGGGCGGTTGGATTTAGACGCGCCCGTCGCAGATGTTGTGCCTGATACGCCAGAGGGGTTGAACCTCGCGCATTTGCTCTCGCATCGCTCTGGTCTGCGCGATCCGGACGTCTATTGGGCGGATGTGAACACGGATATTCGCACGCTATTTTCCCGCGAAGATTTTACCCATCCGCCGGGAACTTATTTTCGTTATGCCAATCTCGGCTATGGCCTCGCCGCGACTATCGTTGAAGCGCGGCTGGGCGAGCGGTTTGATCTGTTGGTCTGGCGCTGGTTGACGCGCAACGGCTTTGACGCAGGATTAAATTGGTCCGGCATGTCACCCCGCCGTCGCAAACGGGCAGCCGCTGCCTATCGCCAGACGGACGGCGAGTGGGCCGCGACCGTGGATGCGCACGTGCCCATCGTGCGACCCGTCTATCTAGGCGCGGAAGACACGGACCTGACGACCTATGTCCCCGGCACGAATGGCACATTATTTTCGCCGCAAGGCGGGATGCGGATGAGCCTGTCCGACCTGATCCGTGTCGGAGAGTTGCTGCACAAACGCCCCGATTTTCACGCAGCCCTTTGGACGCATGACGATAACAATGGTGATGATGAGGACGCACATTTCCTCGCCTTTGGCCCGGGCAGTTATGTCTATTCCGCCGAGACCTCACCCCTGCCCGGTCTGCCGCTGATCGGGCATCTGGGCGGGGCCTACGGCGTACATTCCGGCGCTTTCATTGTGCCGGGCACGAATATCAGTTTTGCCTTCACACGATTGGGCTCTGGCGCAGATGAGGCCGAGATGACGGGCCAAAGCGCATCAAGACGTGCAAACCAGTTCACTGTCCACCAAGCCCTCTTCGACGCGCTTGCGCCGACGGTCCTCGCGGCCTTATAGCGCGTCATGCGGTTTTTAATCATGAATGGTGCAGGCAATCGGTTCGGCGTTTTTGACGCGCGGGACCAAGCGACCTTTGCGTTGGACGACGCGCAGACGGCCGCCGTCGCCAAACCCGGTGGCGCGGTGATGGGGCCCAAGGGCGCAGATCAGATCATTATCCTGCGCCAACCAAAATCCTCCGACGCGGATATCTTCATGGAAATCCGTAATCAAAAAGGCTTTGAAGTTGACGCCTGCGGAAACGCGACCCGCACGACGGCGTGGCTTTACATGCGCGATAACGACACGGACGCCTGTGTCGTGGAAACGAATGACGGCTTGCTGCCCTGTCGCCTGGCCGGAGAATTTTCCGTGGCCGTCGATATGGGCGAGCCCAAATTAGAATGGCAGCAAATCCCGCTCGAAGAAGCCATGCACACCCATCATATTGATGTGAAACTCGGCCCCATCGACAATCCTGTGCTGTCCAATCCCGGCGCGGTCAGCATGGGCAATCCACATTGCGTCTTTTTCGTCGAAGACTTCGTGACGGTGAAGCCCGAACTCGCCGGACCGATGATCGAGTTTCACCCGCTGTTCCCGGAACAGGTCAATGTCGGCTTTGCCAAGGTCGAAGCCGACGACCGCATCCGCCTGAAAGTCTGGGAGCGCGGGGTCGGCATGACGCTCGCCTGTGGCACAGGGGCCTGCGCCGCCCTCGTCGCCGCGCACCGCCAAAAACGAACAGGCCGCAAAGCCACCGTCGAAGTCGATGGCGGCACGCTGCACATCGAATGGCGGGAGTCCGACAACCACGTTATCATGACGGGGCCGGTGGAATTGGAGCAGGAAGGCGTGGTTTAGTTCCTTCAATAGGAATATAGTGGCGATTATATGCTTAAGAAAGCAGTATGATGTCACATATAGAGAATCATATTGATGAAGACGGTGATAGGCCGGAAGTCGTGGTTACCGAAGACGCTATTTTGCGCTGCGCGTTTTTAATATGGTGGCATTTTTCGCCACCTCTCGGAGAACCTCAAGCTGCTCCTCGCTCAACGCAGTTGTCCTGTATCTCGCTTGCACAGCGAGTTCTTGTAAATTCTCGGAAACTCGATTGTGAACATCTACCTGAGTATGATCATGAATATCGCAAATTTCTTCAAATGCTTTAACAAGCTGGGATTTAGCGCTCTCAAAATCGCTTAGCTTCCAATAAGACTCTGGGTAGCCAGACATTCCTTCCACTACCCCGTCATCATATCTATCGGCGTCCCAGATGCTCCAATTAGCGTGCGCTATTATGTTTCTCTTTGAGAATGCAGATTTGTGTTTTCTGTAAAATCCGCTCATTTGCTCAGCACTTGAGTAACCCTTCTTAGTCATCATTTCTGAAACCATATCGAATTTTGTGCGAAAGCTGATAAAGTTTCCGTAGATCGTGCCGAAGTGATGGTTGACCTTTCCATGCATGGCTTGAGTGTCGCTTAAAACCATCATAAAGATTGTCCTAAGTTGGTGGTCTATTTTTGTGCTAATCCTCAAGCACTCCATACAAACGGCTGCAATTTCAGGCCTTCTCAAGAAAACATTATCGCCTATATTGTCCTCAGTTCTAATAGCTTCTTTTTCTCTAACAAAGGTAGGCTGTGGCATGTCCATTAAATCTCCTAACTTCCAGCAAACTCTTAAGCGGATGCTAGAAACACCGCCGACTGAGAATAAGCCGTTAAATCATGAGTCGAAGGGCGAGTCTAAAGCAGTCTAACACTGCGCACTCTAAGCACGTACAACATCCGACAACATCACCTACCACACAACTGAATAGGAATATAGTCTTATCCACAAGCGCGCCTGAAAAACCTCTCGACAAGCGGAATATGTTCCTATTTTGTTCTGTTATGCAAACCGAACAGATAC